>JABSPO010000029.1 GCA_013214625.1 Flavobacteriaceae bacterium | reverse complement strand
TGGGAGTTCCGCGTTCTTAGGTATATAACAGTTATATTACAATGTCGTAACGTCGTAATGTCGTAACGTGTCGTAACTTGTCGTAAAGTGTTACACTGTCTATGTGGTATGCTTGTCTACATCGATTTAGAGAGAGCTACAGTATGATCATTCAAATGCGTATGTGATATTTCTACATCAGGGTTAGCCATAGCTTCATCCTTATTTACTGCGAAACCATGATTTTGTGAAGTAATCTCCCCTTTTCCAGTTGCAATGTTCATTACAGGGTGATTAATCCCTCTATGCCCATTGTGCATTTTAAACGTAGAAATTCCATTTGCAATAGCAATAACTTGATGCCCTAAACAAATACCAAACAACGGTAAATCTCTTTTTATAATTTCCTTTGCAACAGCTTGCGCTTCAACCAAAGGCTCTGGATCTCCAGGACCGTTAGACAAAAAGTACCCATCAGGATTCCAAGCACTCATTTCTTCAAAAGTTGCATTATACGGAAACACCTTTACATACACATCACGTGTCGCTAAATTCTTTAATATACTCTTTTTAATTCCAATATCTAAAGCCGCAACTTTATACGTTGCTTTCTCATCACCGAAATAATAAGATTTTGTACATGATACTTTAGACGCTAACTCTAACCCGTTCATATTAGGACTATCAGCTAATTGCTTTTTAAGTCCATCAATATTATCAACATCAGTAGAAATTACAGCATTCATTGCTCCATTATCCCTAATGTATGAAACCAAAGCTCTTGTATCAACATCAGAGATAGCAAATAAATTGCTCTCATTTAAAAACTCCTCTAATGATCTGTTGGCAATATCTCTTGAATAATCATAACTAAAGTTCTTACAAATTAACCCAGAAATCTTCACTCCATTAGATTCATTTTCATTTTCAGCAGTACCATAGTTACCAATATGTGAATTTGTAGTTACCATTAACTGTCCGAAATAAGAAGGATCAGTAAATATCTCCTGATACCCTGTCATTCCAGTATTAAAACAAACTTCTCCGAAGGACGTACCCTCTTTATCCCCTACAGATTTACCGTGAAAAATAGTGCCGTCTGCTAGTAATAAAATTGCTTTTCTTCTATTCTGATACTTCATGTAACAATTCTTTAGTTGTGTGTTATTCGTAGCGCAAAATTAATACAAAAAAAAAGGATAAACTAAAAAGTTTATCCTTTAATATTAATTAAAGAGAATTATAATAATTAAATACTCTTATAAAATCCCTCTCTCTTTTAAGATAAATGTTATTATCCTTAATAAAAGAATTTATTTCTTTCTGATGGTCTTTCATTAACTTTAAAATACTTTTTTTCTTAAGACTGATCTTAGACACAATCAAATCATCTTTTAAAACAAAATATTTTTCAACTACAACATATTTATCATTTGTAACCTTCGTTTTAGTCATAACATTAACAGTTCCTGCTTTAATTTTAGCAAAGTACCCTTTTAATAATGTTAATTTATTAGGTTTAGACAAGTTAAAGTAAAATCTTTTTTTACCTTTTTTATCAGCGTATCTAACTAAAACATCTTTACCAAATTGGAATTTTTTAATATTATTTTCCCCAAAAGTATAAATTGAATCTTTCCCGAAAACAGATACTACCTTATCAGTTTGCGCATTATAATTCCCATCAGGAACAACATAAACACCACCGTCATTAGTGAATATTTTCAATTTCTTTTCTCCGTTTTCAAAAGCTAAAGGAGAACCATCGACTGTATAATTATTAACTACAGGCCTCCATGAACCTCTTGAATTTACAGCAGTAAACGCATCTTGATCTACACTATTAATAGCGGGGCCAGTATAACTACGATTAATACCCGACTGAGAGTATGAACTCACTATAACACAAACTAAAAGGAATACCAAAAAAAAATTTTTCATTTTTTAAAATTTTAAATTAAACATAAACTTATCATCAATAATCATACCGTTTCCAAAAAAAAAAAGGATAAACTAAAAAGTTTATCCTTTAATACTAAGATTTTAAAAACATCTTATTCTTCTTCTTTAGAAGCTGCTGTATCTACTGCTGCGGGAGCGGCTTTTTTAGCTTTACTTCTACGAGTAGTCTTTTTAGCTTCTTTCTTACCAGCGTTGTAAATTTCGTTGTAATCAACTAATTCAATCATTGCCATATCAGCGTTATCCCCTAAACGGTTTCCTAACTTGATAATACGAGTGTAACCTCCTGGACGATCTCCTACTTTTACAGCTACGTCTCTGAATAATTCAGTTACAGCTTCTTTTTGTCTTAATTTAGCGAATACTAAACGACGATTGTGTGTAGTATCACTTTTAGACTTAGTCACTAATGGCTCGAAAAATTGCTTTAAAGCTTTCGCCTTAGCAACAGTAGTATTAATACGTTTGTGTTCTATTAAAGAACATGACATATTAGACAACATCGCAATTCTATGTGCTTTCTTTCTACCTAAGTGATTTACTTTTTTACCGTGTCTCATTGTATTTGGTATTTCACACCATCTTGCTTCAACTCATTATGAGGAGCAAAATATGATGTATTAATTTATTTTTTGAATAAAAATTAAAAAGTAGTACTGCAACAAGTCACTGTACTACTTTTTAAAATAATTTAGTCTTTATCTAATTTGTACTTTGATAAATCCATTCCGAACGTTAAGTTCTTAACCGCTACTAACTCATCTAATTCAGTTAACGATTTTTTACCGAAGTTACGGAACTTCATCAAGTCATTTTTGTTAAACGACACTAAGTCTCCTAAAGTATCAACTTCAGCAGCTTTTAAACAATTTAATGCACGAACTGAAAGATCCATATCAACAAGCTTAGTTTTAAGCAATTGTCTCATGTGTAATGATTCCTCGTCATACGTTTCTGTTTGTGCAATTTCATCAGCCTCTAAAGTGATACGCTCATCAGAGAATAACATAAAGTGGTGGATTAAAATTCTAGCAGCATCAGTTAACGCATCTTTTGGATGAATAGAACCATCTGTTTGAATTTCGAAAACTAATTTTTCATAATCAGTTTTTTGTTCAACACGGAAGTTTTCTATTTTATACAAAACATTTTTAATAGGAGTGTATATAGAATCAACAAAGATAGTCCCTAATGGTGCATTAGCTTTTTTATTTTCTTCTGCAGGAACATATCCTCTTCCTTTTTCTATAGCAATCTCCATGTTAAAACTTACCTTAGGATCTAAGTTACAGATAACTAAATCCGTATTTAACACTTGGAATCCAGAGATGAATTTTTGAAAATCACCAGCTGTAAGTTGTTTCTTACCAGATACAGAAATAGATACCGTTTCGTTATCTACATCTTCTATTTGTTGCTTAAAACGAACTTGTTTTAAGTTCAAAATAATTTCTGTAACATCCTCTACAACTCCTGAAATAGTAGAAAATTCGTGCTCTACCCCCTCAATACGAGTTGAAGTAATTGCAAATCCTTCCAAAGAAGATAATAATACTCTTCTCAGTGCATTACCAACAGTTAAACCATAACCAGGCTCTAAAGGTCTAAATTCGAATTTACCTTCGAATTCAGAAGAGTCGATCATGATAACCTTATCTGGTTTTTGAAAATTTAAAATTGCCATTTTTTCTTCATTTTAATTGTTATTCAGTTGCGCGGTTTATAAGTGTGAAGAAATACGAATAAACCCTTTGGCTGAATCTCAATATGATTAATTTATTACTTAGAATATAATTCTACGATCAATTGTTCTTTAATGTTTACAGGAATATGTAAACGTACTGGTATAGCAACATAAGTTCCTGATTTAGTAGCATTATTCCAAGTCATCCACTCAAAAACATTACTGTTATTTGCTAATGAATTTTCAATAGCAGATAAAGATTTAGATTTTTCTCTTACTCCAACAACATCACCTGCCTTTAAAGAATAAGAAGGTATATTTACGATTTCTCCGTTAACAGTAATATGTCTGTGAGAAACTAATTGACGCGCTCCACTTCTTGAAGGAGACACACCCATTCTGTAAACAACATTATCTAATCTTGATTCACATAACTGTAATAATGCTTCACCTGTAATCCCTTTAGAGGCAGATGCTTTTTTAAATAAGTTACGGAATTGACGCTCTAATATACCGTAAGTATATTTAGCTTTTTGCTTTTCCATTAACTGGATAGCATATTCTGATTTTTTACCTCTTCTACGAGTGTTACCGTGTTGACCTGGAGGGAAATTTCTTTTTTCAAAAGATTTGTCTTCTCCGAAAATTGCTTCTCCAAACTTACGAGCAATTTTAGTCTTTGGTCCTGTATATCTTGCCATTTCTAAATTATTAAGAGCGGGGTTATGAATTAAGGCTTATCTATCCTTCGACAACCATGTAGTCCACTCAGTGGTTATTAAATATAAAAAGAACTGAAACATAACAAATATTACATTTCAGTTTATTTTTAAAAAATGATTAAACTCTTCTTCTTTTAGGAGGTCTACAACCATTGTGAGCTGTAGGAGTTACATCGATAATCTCAGTAACATCAATTCCTGCGTTATGTAAAGATCTGATTGCAGACTCACGTCCGTTACCTGGTCCTTTTACATAAACTTTTACTTTTCTTAATCCTGCTTCATGCGCAGTTTTAGCACAATCTTCAGCAGCTGTTTGAGCAGCATATGGAGTATTCTTTTTAGAACCTCTAAAACCCATTTTACCAGCAGAAGACCAAGCTATAACATCACCTTTTTTGTTTGTCAAAGAGATGATAATATTATTGAATGACGATGATACGTGAGCTTCACCTACCGCGTCTACAACAACCTTTCTTTTTTTAGAACTTTTTGTTGACTTTGCCATAATATTATGCTTTTTTCTTGTTAGCTACTGTTTTTCTTCTACCTTTTCTAGTTCTAGAGTTATTCTTAGTTCTTTGCCCTCTTAATGGAAGACCAGATCTATGACGAATTCCTCTGTTACATCCGATATCCATTAAACGTTTGATGTTTAATTGAATTTCCGTACGTAATTCACCTTCAATTGTGTATGATCCAATTGCTTCACGAATTTTCCCGATTTCTTCATCGTTCCAATCTGACACTTTTGTATCTTCACTTACTTCCGCTGTCTCTAAAGCTTTTTTCGCTCTAGTAGCACCTACACCAAAAATGTAAGTTAATGCGATTACACCCCTTTTATGTTTTGGGATATCAACACCTGCAATTCTAGCCATTACCCTTGTCTTTGTTTAAATCTAGGATTCTTTTTATTAATAACGTACAACGTTCCTTTACGACGTACGATTTTGCACTCTGCACTTCTCTTTTTTATTGATGCTCTTACTTTCATCTCGTTGTTTTTATTTTCGAAAACAGAAATCACTCCCTTATTTTCATTGTTTCGTAACAACTATTTAGTTTTACGAGAATGCAAAACTAAATAATTGTTAGATATATTAATAATTTTTAATCAATTATTTTAATATCTGTATGTAATTCTTGCTTTTGACAAGTCATAAGGACTCATTTCTAGCTTTACTTTATCACCAGGTAACAACTTAATATAATGCATACGCATCTTACCTGATATGTGAGCTGTTACAATGTGACCATTTTCCAACTCAACACGGAACATTGCATTTGATAATGCTTCAATAATACTTCCGTCTTGTTCTATTGCTTGTTGCTTTGCCATAGTTACGCTACTGCTTTTCTGTTTTTACCAGTTTCCATTAATCCATCATAATGCTTATTTAACAAGTAAGAATTAACTTGTTGCATCGTATCCATTGCTACACCTACTAAAATTAGTAATGATGTACCTCCGTAAAACAATGCCCAACCTTGCTGAATATTCATCAACTGTATTACAATTGCAGGACATATTGCTATTAGTGCTAAGAATATTGATCCAGGTAATGTAATTTGAGACATTATCTTATCTAAATAATCAGCAGTTTCAGTTCCTGGTTTGATACCTGGAATAAAACCATTACTACGCTTTAAGTCATCTGCCATTTTATTGGTAGGAACTGTGATTGCAGTATAAAAATATGTGAAGATGATAATTAGTAATGCGAACACTACGTTATACCAAAAACCAAACATATTCGTAAACTCTGTTTTTAAGAAATCAGCAAATGCTCCTTCACCAAATGCTTCTCCTACAACTGCAGGCACAAACATAATAGCTTGAGCAAATATAATTGGCATTACCCCTGAAGCGTTTAACTTCAATGGTAAAAACTGTCTAGCTCCTTCTTCATAACCTCCAACTGCTGAACGTCTAGCATACTGAACAGGAACCTGTCTTACCGCTAAAACTAACATTATTGAAAGTAGAATAATAACTAACCAAACAATTACTTCTATCAAAAGCATCATAACACCACCGTTACCACCATCTCCTGATACTCTAGAACCAATTTCCTGCATAAAAGAACCAGGTAAACTAGCAATAATCCCTACCATAATCAATAGTGATATCCCGTTACCTATTCCTTTATCAGTAATTTTCTCACCTAACCACATAGCGAATACACACCCTGTAACTAAGATCGTTATAGAAGAAACCCAAAACATCCCTCCTCTACCAAAAACAAAAGCTGATTCAGGAACACCTAAACTAGTTAGACTTCCTAAATAAAATGGCGCTTGAACTACACAAATAACGATGGTTAACCAACGTGTAATTTGTGTGATTTTCTTTTGCCCACTTGCACCCTCTTTTTGTAGTTTTTGAAGATAAGGAATTGCTATAGTCATTAATTGAACAACAATAGAAGCAGAAATATAAGGCATTATACCAAGTGCAAATACAGAAGCTTTAGCTAAAGCTCCTCCTGTAAAAGCGTTGATCAAGGCTAAAAAACCTCCGTCATCGAATTTATCACTTAATCCTGACAATTGACTTACGTCTATACCTGGTAACACAATCTGCGCACCAAATCTATAGGCAAGTAATAAAGTTAAAGTAATAAGAATTTTATTTCTTAATTCTTCAATTTGCCAAACTCCTTGTATTGATTCTATAATTTTCTTCATGAAATAATTTTATAAAGCTTCAGCAGATCCTCCAGCCGCTTCGATAGCCGCTTTTGCATTTGCAGTAAACTTATGAACAGAAACTGTTAACTTTGCTTTTAACTCTCCTCTACCTAAAATTTTAACTAAGTCGTTTTTACCAACAATTCTGTTAGCAATCAACACGTCTAAATCTACAGTATCAGTAAGTTTTCCAGCGTCTACCAATTCTTGTAAAGTATCCAAGTTTACACCTGCAAACTCTTTACGATTGATGTTTGTGAAACCAAACTTAGGAACACGACGTTGTAAAGGCATTTGACCTCCTTCAAAACCAATCTTTCTAGAATATCCAGATCTTGACTTCGCTCCTTTATGCCCTCTAGCTGCAGTACCACCTTTTCCAGAACCTTGACCTCTACCAAGTCTCTTAGAATTACTACGTACTGAACCTTCAGCTGGTTTTAAATTACTTAAATCCATGTTATAAATGTTTTAATTAAGCTTCCTTTACAGAAACTAAATGTTGAACTTTGTTTACCATACCAACTATTGTTGGCGTAGCATCATGCTCTATAGTTTGATTTAACTTTTTAAGACCAAGAGAAATTAATGTTCTCTTTTGTCTTTCTGGTCTACCTATAGGGCTGTTTACTAATGTTACTTTAATCTTTGCCATCTTTAACTTGATTAACCTTTAAACAATTTTTCTAAAGAAATACCTCTTTGTCTCGCAACATCCTTAGCATCTCTTAATTGCAATAAAGCATTAAAAGTTGCTTTAACTACGTTATGAGCGTTAGAAGATCCTTGAGATTTAGATAATACATCATGTACACCTACAGCCTCAAGTACGTGACGCATAGCACCACCTGCAATTACTCCTGTACCAGGAGCAGCTGGGATGATGTTAACTCTTGCACCACCAAACTTACCTAATTGTTGGTGAGGTAACGTTCCTTTAATTAAAGGAATACGCACCAAGTTTTTCTTAGCATCTTCGATAGCTTTAGCGATAGCACTAGCAACGTCTTTAGATTTCCCTAAACCGTGACCAACAACACCCGCTTCATCTCCAACTACAACAATAGCTGAAAATCCGAATGCTCTACCACCCTTTGTTACTTTAGTAACACGATTTACACCAACTAAACGATCTTTAAGATCTAAACCCTGAGGTTTTACTAGTTCTGCATTTTTATTAGTTTGAAACATAATTTCTTAAAATTTTAATCCACCTTCTCTAGCTCCGTCAGCTAATGACTTAATTCTACCATGGTATAAAGCACCACCTCTATCAAAAGAGATTGTATTAACACCAGCTTTGATAGCCTTTTCAGCAACAGCTTTACCAACTAAAGCAGCGATTTCAGATTTAGTAGCTTTTTCAGTACTAATCCCTTTATCTCTTGAAGAAGATGCAACAATTGTTTTTCCAGTTACGTCATCAATTACTTGTGCGTAAATTTCTTTATTACTTCTGTAAATAGCCAATCTTGGTCTTTCAGATGTACCAGAAACAATCTTTCTAACTCTGTTATGAATTCTTGCTTTTCTTTCTGTTTTTGATAATTTCATTTGTCTTTTTTTAGTATTTTAATAGCTTTATAAAACTTGTAAAACCCAACAATCATTAAAATTTAACGTAAAAATGATTGCTGGCTCACTTATTTTATGCCGCCTTAAAAATATTAAGCCGATTTACCAGCTTTTCTTCTTAACACTTCTCCAACAAACTTAACACCTTTACCTTTATACGGCTCTGGTCTACGGTAAGAACGAATTTTAGCCGCTACTTGCCCTACTAATTGTTTGTCTGCAGATGTTAATTTTATAATTGGATTTTTACCTTTGGCAGATATTGTTTCGATATTAACTTCTGGAGCTATTTCTAAAACAATGTTGTGCGAGAAACCTAAAGCTAATTCAAGTTTTTGACCTTGATTACTTGCTCTATACCCTACACCAACTAATTCCAATTCTTTAGAGAATCCTTTAGTTACACCTTCAATCATATTAAAGATTAAAGCTCTGTACAATCCGTGCTTTGCTCTAATATCTTTATTATCTGATGAACGATCTAAAGTAATTACTCCTTCTTCTATCTTAACAGTTACATCTAAAACCTCTTGAGTTAATTCACCCAATTTACCTTTTACTGTAACTACTCCGTCTTTTACATCAACTGTAACTCCTGCTGGAATTGCAACTGGACTTTTACCTATTCTTGACATGCTTTCTTGTCTTTAAAATTAGTAAACTGAACAAATAACTTCTCCACCAACATTCTCTCTACGAGCTTGTTTTCCTGTCATTACTCCTTTAGAAGTAGAAATGATCGCAACACCTAAACTATTCAAAACTCTTGGCATTTCAGTAGAAGAGACGTACTTACGTAAACCTGGCTTACTTACTCTTTCTATTTTTCTAATTACAGACTGCTTGTTTTCATCATATTTCAAAGCAATTTTAATTGAACCTTGTACTGATGAATCATCAAATTTGTAACTTAAAATATAACCTTGATCAAATAAGATCTTAGTTATATCTTTCTTTAAATTAGAAGCAGGGATTTCAACCACTCTGTGGTTGGCTCTTACTGCATTCCTAACTCTTGTTAGGTAATCCGCTATTGGATCTGTATACATATATATTAATTTGCGGCTTTGGTTTTCGGCAGTAAACATTACTGCCGAACCTTAAACCAATTTATAAACTTTTACCAACTGGCTTTTCTTACTCCAGGTATTAACCCTTGATTAGCCATTTCTCTGAATGTAACACGAGAAATTCCGAAAGTACGCATGTATCCTTTTGGACGTCCTGTTATTTTACATCTATTATGTAAACGAACTGGAGATGCGTTTTTCGGTAATTTTTGCAATGCATCATAATCACCAGCTTTTTTCAAAGCAGCTCTTTTTACAGCATATTTAGCAACTAACTTACGTCTTTTGACCTCACGGGCCTTCATCGATTCTTTAGCCATATTAATTCTTTTTAAAAGGTAAACCTAATTCAGTTAATAATGATTTTGCTTCTTTATCGGTATCAGCTGAAGTTACAAATGTAATATTCATTCCACCAATTTTATTAACTTTATCAATATTTATTTCTGGAAATATAATTTGCTCAGTAATTCCTAAACTATAGTTACCTCTTCCATCAAAACCATTGGCTTTGATTCCACCGAAATCTCTTACACGTGGTAAAGATGATGTAACTAATCTGTCTAAAAATTCATACATTCTTTCAGCACGTAAAGTAACTTTAACACCAATTGGCATTCCTTTACGTAATTTAAAAGTTGCAACATCTTTCTTAGATAATGTAGATACAGCTTGTTGTCCTGAAATCTTAGTGATTTCTTCTAACGCGTGATCTATCAATTTCTTGTCAGATACAGCAGCACCAACACCTTTAGAAATTATTATTTTTTCTAATTTAGGCACTTGCATTATATTCTTGTAACTAAATTCTTCTGTAAGAGCAGTAACAATTCTGTCCTTGTACTCTTGTTTTAATCTTGAAACGTAAGCCATAACTAAATTACTTCATTAGATTTTTTAGAAACTCTTACCTTATCTTTTCCTTCACCTTTATAACCAATTCTGGTAGTTTTACCATCCTTAGTTAATAAAGATAAATTAGAGATTTGTATAGCAGCCTCCTTTTTTACGATTCCTCCTTGAGGATTTGCAGCGTCAGGCTTAACATGCTTTGAAACCATGTTTACACCTTCAACAATCGCTTTGTTTTTTTCACGAAGAATTTTTGTAACAGTACCTTCAGATCCCTTGTGGTCTCCAGCAATTACTCTAACTGTATCTCCTGTTTTTATCTTTAACTTTGTCATCTTTACAAAATATTAAAGCACTTCAGGTGCTAATGATACAATCTTCATAAATCCTTTATCACGAAGTTCTCTTGATACTGGTCCAAAAACACGTGTTCCACGCATTTCTCCTGTAGGATTCAACAACACACATGCATTATCATCAAAACGGATATAAGAACCATCTGGCCTTCTAATCTCTTTTTTAACTCTAATTACAACAGCTGTAGAAACCTGTCCTTTCTTTACACTACCGTTTGGAGTAACATCTTTAATTGTAACAACAATTTTATCTCCAACAGAAGCATACCTTCTTTTAGTTCCACCAAGAACACGGATAGTTAACACTTCCTTTGCTCCGGTATTATCTGCAACTCTAAGTCTTGATTCTTGTTGTACCATTATTTTGCTCTTTCAATTATTTCTACTAATCTCCAACATTTAGATTTACTCAAAGGTCGTGTTTCCATGATCTTTACAGTATCCCCGATATTGCAATCGTTTGTTTCATCGTGTGCAACGTACTTTTTCGTTTTTAAAACGAATTTTCCGTACATAGGATGCTTTACTTTCTTAACTTCAGAAACCACTATTGATTTCGTCATTTTATTACTAGTAACTATTCCTATTCTTTCTTTTCTTAAATTTCTTTTTTCCATCTTTCAGTAGAGTAACTATTATTGTAATCCTCTTTTAGTTAGTTCAGTTGCAACACGTGCAACTGATCTTCTTACTGTACGTATTTGTAACGGATTATCCAAAGGTTGGATAGCGTGAGCAAATTTTAATTCAGTATAACTCTTCTTTAGTTCTGCAAACTTTGTTTGCAAATCACCTGTAGACAGTTCTTTTATTTCTGATTGTTTCATGATCATTTAAAATTTACAATTACGCTTGGTAATCTCTTGCTACAATAAACTTAGTTTGAACTGGAAGTTTTTGCGCTGCTAAACGTAATGCTTCTTTAGCAACTTCAATTGGCACTCCACCAACTTCAAAAATTAATCTTCCTGGTCTTACAACTGCTGCCCAGTACTCAACTGAACCTTTACCTTTACCCATACGTACTTCAAGAGGCTTTTTTGTAATAGGCTTATCTGGAAATATTTTAATCCAAAGTTGACCTTCTCTTTTCATATGACGAGTAGCAGCAATACGTGCAGCTTCTATTTGACGAGCAGTAATAAATTTAGAGTCTAGTGATTTAATACCGAACATACCATTTGAAAGTTGATGACCCCTTTCAGAGTTCCCTTTCATACGGCCTTTTTGTACCTTACGATACTTTGTTTTTTTTGGCTGTAACATCTTGTTTCTTGTCTTTTAATTACTTTCTACGGTTAGGTTTTCTGTTTCCACCGCGTCCAGTATTACCTTTCCCACCACCTTGCTTCTTAGCTAAGCCAACAAGCGGAGAAAGATCTCTTTTACCATAAACTTCACCTTTCATGATCCACACTTTCACACCTAATCTACCATAAGTAGTGTGTGCCTCAACAAGTGCATAATCAATGTCAGCTCTAAATGTTGATAAAGGAATACGTCCATCATTAAACGTTTCTGAACGAGCCATTTCTGCCCCATTCAAACGTCCTGAAATTTGAATTTTCATCCCTTCACAGTTCATCCTCATAGCAGCTTGAATAGCCATTTTAATAGCACGCTTGTAAGAGATTCTATTCTCTATTTGACGAGCGACACTACTACCTACTAAGAATGCATCCAATTCTGGGCGCTTAATTTCAAAGATGTTAATTTGTACTTCTTTACCAGTAATTTTCTTAAGTTCTTCTTTTAACTTGTCTACCTCTTGCCCACCTTTTCCGATAATAATACCAGGTCTAGCAGTAGTGATAGTAACGGTTACAAGTTTAAGAGTTCTTTCGATAATTACTCTTGAAACACTAGCTTTAGATAAACGTGCGTGAATATACTTACGAATTTTATGGTCTTCGGCAAGTCTATCACCGTAGTCATTACCTCCGTACCAGTTAGATTCCCATCCTCTGATAATACCAAGGCGATTTCCGATTGGATTTGTTTTTTGTCCCATATCTATCTTAACTTTGTGTATTATTACTAGATCCTAATACCAATGTAACATGGTTAGATCTTTTTCTAATTCTGTGTGCACGACCTTGTGGAGCTGGACGTAATCTCTTTAACATAGATCCTCCGTCAACTCTAATTTCTTTTACGAACAAGTCTGCCTCTTCCAAATCAGCATCTTCGTTTTTTGCTTGCCAGTTGGCAATAGCAGAAACTAATAAAGTTTCTACACGACGTGATGCTTCTTTTGAACTGAATTTTAAAATATGAAGCGCTTTCTCTACTTTTACACCTCTTACTAAATCCGCAACTAAACGCATTTTTCTTGGTGACGTAGGACAGTTATTCAACTTTGCGAAAGCTATTTGCTTTTTCTCAGCCTTTATTCTATCGGCCATTTCTCTTTTACGAACTCCCATAGCTTCTATCTTTTACCTTTATTCTTTGCACCAGCATGTCCTCTAAAAGACCTTGTTGGTGAAAATTCTCCTAACTTATGACCTACCATGTTTTCTGTAACGAATACTGGTACAAACTGACGACCGTTATGAACAGCTATTGTTTGCCCTACGAAATCTGGAGAAATCATTGAGGCTCTTGACCATGTCTTAATAACAGTCTTTTTACCTGATTCAATGTTCGCTTCAACCTTCTTAGTTAAACTATGATGTATATAAGGTCCTTTTTTTAATGAACGTGCCATATCTTACTTATTTATTTCTACGTTCTACAATATACTTATTACTCGATTTCGTTTTAGAACGTGTTCTGTACCCTTTAGCAGGTATACCATTCCTAGAACGAGGATGACCTCCAGAAGACTTACCTTCTCCACCTCCCATTGGGTGATCGACAGGGTTCATTACTACTGGTCTAACTCTAGGTCTTCTTCCTAACCATCTACTTCTACCAGCTTTACCTGACACAAGCAATTGATGATCTGAATTCGAAACAACACCAATAACAGCTAAACACCCAACTAAAATCAATCTAGTTTCCCCTGAAGGCAACTTGATTGTAGCGAATTTACCATCTCTTGCCATTAACTGTGCAAACGAACCAGCAGAACGAGCCATAACAGCACCTTGTCCTGGACGCAATTCTACACATGAAATAATAGTTCCCAAAGGAATATTAGCCAATGTCATAGCGTTTCCAACTTCCGGAGCAACATTCTCTCCAGAAATAATTTTTTGCCCAACTTCTAATCCGTTTTGAGCAACTATATATCTTTTTTCTCCATCTGCGTATTGTACTAACGCGATGAACGCAGTTCTGTTAGGATCATACTGTATTGACATCACTTCCGCAGCGTCATTAAATCGTTCTCTTTTGAAATCGATAATACGGTATCTTCTTTTATGACCTCCACCTATATGGCGCATTGTCATTTTTCCTTGACTGTTTCTACCACCAGATCTTTTTATCGGACGAAGTAAACTCTTCTCCGGCTTATCAGTAGTTATGGCGTCAAACCCATTTACTACTCTAAAACGCTGACCTGGCGTGATTGGTTTTAATTTTCTAACTGACATCTTTTGTCTTTAGTTAATTGTTAGTATAAAAGTCTATTACATCTCCTTCAGCCAACTGAACCAGCGCTTTTTTATAAGCACCTTTTTTTGCAGTTACCATACCAGTTTTTGTATGACGATTATTTCTTTCTACTCTTACTGTTATTGTACGAATTTTTTTAACAGAAACACCATAAGCAGCTTCCACCGCTTTTTTAACCTCTACCTTATTCGCATTCTTCTTCACAAGAAAAGTAAAACAGTTGTTTACTTCGCTCATTTTTGTTGCTTTCTCTGTAATTACAGGTTTAATTAAGATACTCATGTTTCCTATTATTTACTTAAATTCGACACAACTCCTTCAACAGTCCCTTCAAAAAGAACAATACTATTCGCGTTCATTACAGCGTAAGTACTTATCTCTGANGANGTTACCACTTTGGAGCGTTTTAAATTACGTGACGACAAATATACATTATTATTTGATTCACCCAACACAAACAAAGATTTTTTGTCTGCTAACCCTAACGAACTCAACAAGTTCTTGAATTCTTTAGTTTTTGGCGAAGCAAAATCGATGTCTTCTAAAACGATAATATCGTTCGTTTTAGCTTTCATACTTAATGCAGATCTACGTGCTAAACGCTTTACATTTTTGTTTAATTTGAAACCGTAGTTTCTTGGCCTTGGTCCGAACATACGTCCACCACCTCTAAAAAGACCAGACTTAATAGAACCTGCCCTTGCAGTACCAGTTCCTTTTTGCTTCTTGATCTTTCTAGTAGACCCAGTAATCTCTGCTCTTTCTTTAGCCTTATGAGTACCTTGACGTTGATTAGCCAAATACTGCTTTACATCTAAATAAACAGAGTGATTATGAGGTTCTACAGCGAATACAGCATCAGAAAGCTCAATGCTTCTGCCTGTTTCTTTTCCGTTGATATCTAAAACTGCTACTTTCATTACTTCTCAATGATTACATAAGAGTTAGTGTGTCCAGGAATCGCTCCTTTAATCACAAGTAGGTTCTTTTCAGCAACTACTTTTAAAACTCTTAAATTTTGAACTTTAATTGTGTCTCCACCCATTCTTCCACCCATTCGCATTCCTTTGAATACACGAGCAGGATAAGATGCAGCTCCAATAGAACCAGGAGCTCTAAGACGGTTATGCTGACCGTGAGTCGCTTGACCTACACCAGCAAAGTTGTGACGCTTAACTACCCCTTGAAAACCTTTACCTTTAGAAGTTCCAGAAACATCCACGAACTCACCTTCAGTAAAGTGCTCTACAGTGATAGACTCACCTAATTTGTACTCCTTATCAAAACCTTGAAATTCGACAACTTTATACTTAGGAGAAGTTCCTGCTTTTTTAAAGTGACCATTAGCCGCTTTAGTAGCACGTTTTTCTGCCTTGTCATCGAAACCTAGTTGAAGGGCTTCATAGCCGTCAACTTCATTAGTTCTGACTTGGGTAACAACGCATGGTCCAGCTTGAATAACAGTACAAGGAATATTCTTCCCGTTCTCATCAAACAAACTAGTCATACCGATTTTTTTTCCGATTAACCCAGACATAATTGAATTTTGATTTTTGATGCGCAACTTAGGACTATCCCAAATCATCACATCTGATTATTACTATTTATTTAAAAAAACTTCAGGGTCAAAAAATACTTTCCAACCCTGAATGTATTTTACCGTTTTTCCCTCGCACAAAGCTCAGGACATGTTGACTAATTTTCGAATTCTAAACCTAGAACCCTGAATTAATTAGACTTTTATCTCTACTTCTACTCCACTTGGTAATTCTAATTTCATTAACGCATCAATCGTTTTTGAAGAAGAACTATAAATGTCTAATAATCTTTTGAAAGAGCTCAATTGGAACTGCTCTCTAGATTTTTTATTTACGTGCGGAGAACGCAATACTGTAAATATTTTTTTATGAGTAGGTAAAGGAATAGGACCAACAACTACAGCGCCAGTACTCTTTACTGTTTTTACGATTTTTTCAGCAGACTTATCTACCAACATGTGATCGTAAGATTTTAATTTTATTCTGATTTTTTGACTCATTTTTCTTAAAATTAAGCGTTAGCACCTTTAGCATCAGCAATTACCTTTTCAGATACATTTGATGGTGTTTTATCATAGTGAGAAAATTCCATTGTAGAAGTTGCTCTACCAGAAGATAATGTTCTTAATGAAGTTACATATCCAAACATTTCCGATAAAGGAACCGTTGCTTTTATAACTTTAGATCCCGCACGGTCACCCATGTCAGAAATTTGACCTCTACGTCTATTTAAATCACCTACTATATCCCCCATGTTTTCCTCAGGAGTAAGCGCTTCTAATTTCATTATTGGCTCCATAATCACGGCTCCAGCAGCTTTTGCAGCAGATTTATACCCTAATTTAGCTGCTAATTCGAAAGATAATGCATCCGAATCGACATCATGGAAAGAACCATCCTTTAAAGTAACTTTCATTCTGTCCATTTCGTATCCAGCTAATGGTCCATTTTGCATAGCCATTCTGAATCCTTTTTCAACAGAAGGAATAAATTCCTTAGGAATACGTCCACCTTTAATTACATCAACAAACTGTAAACCAGTACCAACGAAATCTTCATCAGCAGGCCCCATTTCGAATGAGATATCAGCAAACTTACCACGTCCACCAGATTGTTTTTTATAAACCTCTCTGTGAACTGTAGTTTTTGTTAACGCTTCTTTATATTCTACTTGTGGCTCACCTTCGTTAACCTCTACTTTAAATTCACGTTTTAAACGATCAACAATAATCTCCAAGTGCAACTCTCCCATTCCTGAGATAATTGTTTGCCCAGACACTTCGTCAGTTCTTACCGTAAAAGTAGGATCTTCTTCAGCTAGCTTACCTAAAGCCATACCTAGTCTTTCAACATCAGCTTTAGTTTTAGGCTCAACCGCGATACCAATTACTGGATCAGGGAAGTCCATAGACTCTAAAACAATAGGATGCTTAATATCAGATAAAGTATCTCCAGTTTTAATAGATTTAAAACCTACTGCAGCTCCAATATCTCCTGCCTCGATATAATCGATAGCATTTTGCTTATTAGCATGCATTTGGTAGATACGAGAAATACGCTCTTTCTTACCTGAACGATTGTTCAATACATAAGAACCAGCATCTAAACGACCTGAATACGCTCTAAAAAACGCTAAACGACCAACAAAAGGATCCGTAGCGATTTTAAAAGCTAACGCAGCAAAAGGCTCATCAACAGATGGCTTACGAGATATCACCTCGCCAGTATCAGGATGCGTCCCTTCAATATTTTCCTTATCCAAAGGAGAAGGCAAGTAACGACACACAGCATCTAATAAGAACTGTACACCTTTATTTTTAAATGCAGAACCACATATCATAGGAATGATAGACATATCCATTACAGCAGCACGAAGCGCAGCATGCACTTCCTCTTCAGTAATAGAATCCTCATCCTCCATGTACTTCTCTAAAAGATTCTCGTCATAAGCAGCAACTTCTTCAATAAGTTTACCTCTTAATTCTTTAGCCTCTTCTTTTAACTCTTCTGGGATATCAATAATATCAAAAGTAGCTCCTTGAGTTTCATCATGCCATACAATAGCACGATTCTTTACCAAATCAACAATACCTTTGAAATCGATTTCATCACCGATATTCATTACAATTGGAACTGCATTAGAACCCAACATCTCCTTCACTTGCTTACACACCATCGGGAAGTCAGCACCTTGACGGTCCATCTTGTTTACAAATCCAATTCTCGGAACTTTATAGTTATCCGCTAATCTCCAGTTAGTTTCAGACTGTGGCTCAACACCATCAACCGCACTAAACAAGAAAACCAACCCATCAAGAACTCTTAATGAACGATTTACCTCTACTGTAAAATCAACGTGACCAGGAGTATCAATAATATTAAAGTGATACCCTTCAGTTCCTTCAATCTTTTCTCCGTTGTTTGTAGGAAAATCCCACTCACATGTAGTAGCTGCAGATGTAATAGTAATACCACGTTCCTGCTCTTGCTCCATCCAATCCATTGTAGCAGCACCATCATGTACTTCTCCAATTTTATGAGAAACTCCCGTATAATACAATATACGTTCAGTCGTAGTAGTTTTTCCAGCATCAATATGTGCTGCAATACCTATGTTTCTAGTATATTTTAAATCTCTAGCCATTTCTTAAAATCTAAAGTGAGAGAATGCTTTGTTTGCTTCTGCCATTTTATGAGTATCAACTCTTTTCTTAACAGCAGCACCTTCTTCTTTAGCCGCAGCTAAAACCTCATTTGCTAATTTTAAAGCCATAGTTTTCTCGTTTCTTTTACGAGTATAACTAATTAACCATTTCATCGCCATAGAAACTTTTCTATCCGATCTAATTGGTCTTGGAATTTGGTATGTTGCACCACCTACTCTACGACTACGCACTTCTACGTGAGGCATAACGTTTGATAACGCTTCTTTCCAGATTTCCAAAGCTGATTTTTCTTCGTCTGTCTTCTTTTCTTCTACGATATCCATTGCATCGTAAAAAATCTTAAAAGCAACCGACTTCTTACCGTCCCACATCAAGTTGTTCACAAAACGTGTTACCAATTGGTCATTAAACCTTGGATCTGGTAAAAGTGGTCTTTTTTTAGCCTTTCTTTTTCTCATGTCTTAACATTAAAGTTTTTAAAATTACTTCTTTGGGCGTTTTGCTCCATACTTAGATCTACGTTGCGTTCTTCCCTCAACACCTGCGGTATCTAAGGCTCCACGAACTACGTGATATCTAACTCCTGGCAAATCTTTTACCCTTCCACCTCTAACTAATACTATCGAGTGCTCCTGTAAATTGTGACCCTCTCCACCGATGTAAGCATTTATCTCGTTTCCGTTTGTTAAACGAACCCTTGCAACCTTTCTCATTGCTGAGTTTGGCTTTTTAGGAGTCGTAGTATAAACACGAGTACAAACACCTCTACGTTGAGGACACGAATTTAAAGCAGCCGATTTACTCTTCTTAGTTATTTTGACTCTTCCTTTTCGTACTAATTGTGAAATTGTTGGCATACTAAATTTTTACTTAAATTTCTTTTTGTTATAATTCCCTTTTCTTAGGGTCTGCAAATGTAAAAATAAAAATCCACTTATCAAACGCTAATTCACTAATTTTCAACAAGATTAAAAAACAAAACCCAAAACCTCGCAAATCAATCTTTTCTAAGTAGCTTTACATACCGAAAAAGAAACAAGACAAAAGAAAAAAAAGACACAACACAAATTCGTCTTTACACAAAAAAAACAAGGTTATCAACCTAAAAAAAGCAATGAAAAAAGATATTTTACTATACCATATAATATATATACTTTTTTTAAACCTCTCCTTTTCACAAAATATACACTTAAAACTAAAAGGAACAGATAGTGTTTCAGAATCATTTCTAAGCAAAATCAGTTTCAAGAAAAGTTTCGAAGACCTTAAATCACTTCAAAACGAAATAGACAACATCAAAAAAGAAGCGCTCAATCTAGGTTATTTCAATTCTCACTTCCCTTCAAAAACAAAAACAAACGACAGTAGCTACTTACAGAGAGCAACACTTAATTTTAGATACAAAAAAATAACCATTAACTACAACAACGTACAAATTTCTGACTCCGAACTAAACAACATCTTAGACGAAAGCTCCGAAATTAACGTCAATAATTTCACCACACACACTAAACAACTTAAAAACAACCTTAACAACATCATAAAACACCTAAGCAACAAGGGAAAAGTTTTTAGCAACATTCAGCTTAACAACATACGCATAAACACCAAGAAAGTATCCGCTGATTTATTTATGGAAATATCAGAAACCAATTACATTACCAACATAAAAATAAAAGGATACGAGAAGTTTCCAAAGAAATTCATCAAACACTACCTAAGAATTAAAAAACAAAAAACACTCAACTTAAAAGATCTTGAAGAGAAATCAGAAGGTGTCAATAATTTATTATTTGCTAGCGAACTGAAAAAACCTGAAATATTATTTACTAAAGATTCTACGATTATCTACCTATACCTAAAAAAACAAAAAAGCAACTCCTTTGAAGGCTATCTTGGCTTCTCAACCAACGAACAATCAAGCAAGCTAGAATTAAACGGAAACATAAACTTGCAACTAATCAATAATTTAAATTCCGGAGAAGAACTACACTTAAAATACCAATCCACAGAAAACGAACAAAAACACACCAACATAAAACTAAAGCTACCCTACTTATTCAACTCGCCATTTAGCCTAGAAGGAGAACTAGATATTTTTAAAAAAGACTCCAGCTTCACGAACAACACCCAGGCAATACATACCAATTACACAATTTCCAGAAACATTAAAACCGGAATAGGACTGGAATTCAACTCTTCAAACTCACTTATAAAAAACGCTACTAACTCAGAAGACTTTAAAAGAAAAGGGTATGCTTTTAGTTTTGAACATCGAAAACCAAACAAACAAAACAATCTTTTCCCCTACAAAACTAAAACAACATTAAAACTCACCCTAGCAACAAGGAAAACAGCATTGCAAAAAACACCACAACAAAACATTTTTATCTCTTCTGAATATATTTTTAAATTAAATAAAAAAAACTCTTTCTTCTTAAAAAGCGAGAACTACTATTTATTTAGCAAAACAACACTAGAGAATGAACTACATTACATCGGAGGAATAAACTCCATTAGAGGATTAACAGAAAACAGCATTCCAAGTTCACAATACTCAATAATAAACAGCGAATACCGAATTGAACTAAACAAAACACTCTACACACATACAGTTATTGATTACGCCATTACAAAAAACAATACTAATAATGATTTTGACAACATATTTGGCTTCGGAATTGGTTTTGGCCTAAGAACAAACAACAACCTCCTGCGTTTTATATTCGCTAACAGCAAAATTAAAAAAGAACAAATTAAATTTTCAGATTCAAAAATACACCTGAGCCTGAGCACAAAGTTCTAGCGACACTCTATGAGTTTTTGTTTTAAATTAAGTTTTTTTTACTCAAGAACAAACACCCAAACACAACCAACAAGCTGATTTTATTAACATTTTTTTTAAAATAATTTGAAATTTAACAGTGTAAAAGTTGTTTTATTAACTTTTTATTATGATTTTTGGCACTGGCTAATTCAAATAAATTATAACATGAAAACAAAGTTTAATGGAATTTTAACGCTTTTACTAGCGTTTGTTGTGCAACTTACGTTCGCACAAGAGAAGACAATTTCAGGTACGGTGGTCGATGAAACCAATATGCCGTTACCCGGAGCAACTGTCGTAATTAAAGGTACTACAACTGGTGCCTCAACAGATTTTGATGGGAAATACTCTATCAGCGCAAATGCAGGAGATGTGCTAGTGTTCTCTTACGTAGGTTATGCAGAGCAAAACGCAACTGTTGCCGCTTCAAACACAATTGACATCTCTTTAGTTTTAGATGACAGTTTAGAAGAGGTAGTAGTAACAGCTTTTGGAATTAAAAGAAAACCAGACGCACTTACGTCTTCTACAAAAACTGTAAAGGCTGAAGTATTAACTCAAGCATCTAATCCAAATGTTATTCAGAGTTTAGCTGGTAAGGTTTCTGGACTTAAAATTAATACTACAAGTAATGGTGTAAACCAAACCGTAAGTATTGTTTTACGTGGTAACAGATCTTTAACTGGTAGTAACCAAGCTTTAATTGTTATTGATGGTGCAATTTCATCTGCTAACACTTTAGCAAACTTAGCGCCTGAGGTTATCGAATCAACAAACATTATTAAAGGAGCTGGTGGTAGTGCATTGTACGGATCACAAGGTGCAAATGGTGTAATTATTGTTACTACAAAAAGCGGAACGGCTGACTCTAAGTTAAGAGTTGACGTTAATTCTTCTTTAACTTTTGAAGAAGTTGCATATGTACCACAAAGACAGACTAAATACGGTCAAGGATGGAATGGTGGTCATGTAACTTATGAAAACGGTGGATGGGGACCTGAATTTGACGGAAGCTTACAACCTGTAGGTTTAGCTCAAGCAGATGGATCATACATTATGGCTCCTTACTCGCCAATTAAAGATAACATCAAACAATTTTTCGGAACTGGTACAGTATTCCAAAATGGAGCAACTATTTCTGGAGGTGATGCAACTGGTAATGTTTTATTATCTCTTAACAAGCAAAACACTGAGTTTGTTGTTAAAGGTGATGAGTTAAGTAGAACAAACGTTCTTTTTAAAGCTGGAAAACAATTAGGTAATTTGAATGTAAGTGGAAATGTTACTTATATCAATACTAAAACAACACAAACTTCTGCTGCTTTATTTAATCAGTTATTACAAACAGCTACAAACGTTCCTGTAAGTGCATTTGAGAATTCAGGAAACGAAGGACATTGGACTTCTTACTACAGAAACCCTTACTGGATGAGAGATAATATTAGATTTGACAACAAATCTAATCGTCTTAACGGTATTGTGAAGTTAAAATATGACTTAAACGATAACATTACAGTAATGTACAATGCAAGTTTAAGAACATTTAATAGTCATTCAATATCTCATACAAACGGATATGTAGATACCTCTGGAGTAGGTGGTGGAGATCATTCAACAATTTCTCAATTTGACACTTCAAATTCAGAATCAAGTAATATCTATACTGATTTATTAGTTAATTTTGATTACATGTTAACTGATGACTTAAATTTCAAGTCAACTGTTGGACACAACATTCAAGATAACCAATCAAGTTTTACATCTGTAGGAGGAAGTAATTTAACTATTCCTGGTTTCTATAACATAGATAATATTACTGGAACTCCAAGAGTTAATAATTCTCACGCACGATCAAGAACAATGGGTCTTTTCGCAAGTGTTGATTTAGGTTACAAAGACTATGTATATATGACTTTAACAGGTCGTAATGACTGGACTTCTAGACTAGCAAAAGGTAGTAATTCATTTTTCTACCCAAGTGCAGGTATCTCATTTATACCAACAAAAGCTTTTACAGGTCTTAAAGGAGATATATTAACGTATGCTAAAGTTTCTGCAAACCTTTCGAAAGTTGGTAATGCAGGAGTTGGAACTTACCAAATTAACACTACTTTAAACCAAGCTTCAGGTTTCGCTTTTGGAAACTTAAACTCTTTTGGTTTAGATACTTCAATTGCAGATCCTAACTTAGTAAATGAGTTTATCATATCTAAAGAAGCAACTTTAAGTTTAGCTTTCTTGAAAGGAGATAGAATTACTTTGGAAGCATCTATTTACCAATCTGACAATAAGGATTTAATTACTAACATTACTACTTCTACAGCTTCAGGTTTAGCTTCTACATTAATTAACATTGGAGAAACTCAAACTACTGGTTTTGAAATTGATTTAGGATTAGTTCCTTTAAAATTCAAAGATTTCAGATGGGATCTAAACTTATCATTGTCTCATGATAAAACAGTAGTTAAAAAAGTATCTGATAGTGCTGATGAAGTTGCATTAAACGGAAATAACAGTATTGGTATTTTTGCTACAGTAGGAGAAGAATTTCCTTTAATTAAAGGTACTGGATACCAAAGAGATGACCAAGGAAGAGTTATTATTGACGAAACTACTGGAAACCCTTTAAAAACTGAAGAATTTATTAAGTTAGGTGTTGCTAACCCTGACTATATTCTAGGACTGAACACTTCTGTAACTTACAAAGGATTCAGATTAGCTGGTGTATTTGACTACAGAACAGGGCACCAATTTTGGTCTGGAACTAAGGACTGGTTATCATGGAGTGGACATTTAGTAGAATCTGCTGAGAATGGACGTAGAGGATTTATTTTCCCTAACTCGTCTATAGAAACTTCTCCTGGAGTTTACACTGCAAACACTAACGTTACTACAGGTGGTTCAACTTATGCTAATTACCTTGATTATTTCTCAAATGAATACAGAGATGTTTCAGAAAACTTTGTTTTAGATGCAACTGCATTCAAAGTAAGAGAATTATCATTAAGTTATGCTTTCTCTGATAAAATGTTAAAGAATGTAGGAATTACAGCTCTTAGAGTTGGAGTTAATGGTAGAAACCTTTTTACTGTATTACCAGGAGAAAACAGAGGTTATTCAGATCCTGAATTCTCTAACACATCTGGTAACGCACAAGGTTTAAGTACTAGTGGAAGATATCCTGCTACTAGAACTTACGGTATGACAGTTAATTTAACTTTTTAAATAAAACAAAATGAAGACAAATTTTAAACTTATATTTTTGTTCATAATGGCTATCACTGTTTCTTGTAGTGACTACTTAGACATTAATGACGATCCGAACAACCCATCAGCTGCTGATGTATCTCCAGACTTAATGTTAGCTGGTGCACTTACATCATCATACAGTACTCAAGCGAGACGTATGAATATTTTAGGTAATGTGATGATGAACAACTGGGGAGCTAACGTAAATTCATTTACAGGTGGTTTTTCTGAAGAATTTACATTAGCGATTGACAACAATTTCTATTCAGATATTTTTGACAACCTTTATCTTACAACTGCAAATTTTCAATCAATAATTGATGATGCACGTCCTGGTTACTCAAACCACAAGGCTATCGCAAAAATAATGAAGGTTCATTACTTTCAGTATTTAGTAGATTTATATGGTGATATTCCTTACACGGAAGCACATCTTGGTATTGAGAACTTAACACCAGCTTATGATGATGATGCTGTTATTTACAAGGATTTTATTGTACAATTAGATGCTGCTATTGAAATGATTAACAATGCTCCAGCCGATACTTTTGCAGTAGGTGGTGAAGATGTTGTTAATGGCGGAATAATGTCAAGTTGGGTTATATATGCAAATACATTGAAACTTAGGATTTTACTAAGACAATCAACTAAAGCATATGATAATGGTGGAGATGCTGAATTAGCAACTTATTTAGATGCTGAGTTTTTGAAAATTGACGGTGAAAACTTCTTAAGTTCTAACATGGCAATCAATCCTGGTTATTCTAATGGAGAAGCTGCACAGCAAAATCCTTTTTACAGATTGATGTTCGCTACAGATGAATCTACATCTAATAGTTATAATTTTTACAGAGGTTCTAAATATGCTGTTGATTACTTAAGTGGTATGGAACCAGGATCAGTTTCTGATCCACGTAGAGATTTTATTTATGAAGAAACTGACAATAATGGTTGGGTTGGTCATGAGCAAGGTGCTGATGGAGATAACTCACCAAGTGAACTTTCTGCAATCGGATCTGGATTAGTAATTAAATCGGCTCAAGATGGTTATATCATGACCAATGCAGAATCACAATTTTTACAAGCTGAGGCTAGGTTAAGAGGTAAGATTTCTGGTGCTGCATATGACGCATGGTTTTCTGGCTTACAGGCATCTTTTTCTTTTTACGGAATGAATGATGTAATAGCTACAGGTTATGACCCTTCTACTTCTTCAAGTTTATTCTTGGGTTTTGCTGGAAACACGTTTGAGCAAGATTTAGAAGTTATCATGAGACATAAGTGGATTGCTTTAAATGGTATTAATGCAATAGAATCTTATATTGAGTTTACAAGAACTGGTTACCCTTCAGGTATTCCTTTAGCTCTTACAGCTCAGTCGGCTACAAGACCTATGAGGTTAATGTACCCATCATCTGAGAGAATTTCAAATTCAGCTAATGTGCCACCACAATCAAGTGCAGATGCATTTGCTACAGGTCCATTTTGGGCTCAATAATAAAAAAAAATAAAAAACATGAAAAATATTAAACTATATTTAATAGCTATATTAGCTTCTTTTTCAACAATCTCTTGTTTAGTAGATGATGATATTGACACTAATGATGAAAATTTTAACGGATCTAAAATTGTAGGTTTTAAAGCTGATGTTACTTTAGGTAACTTCGTTCAACAAGCTGGAGCTACATTTGATCTTAATGTTCCTGTACACTTTTTAGGTGGTGGAGCTGGACAACCAGTTGGTTCAACTGTTACTATGTCATATGAATTAGGAGCATTAACTGACCTGCCTTTAACTGCTGATGAAATTGCTGATATTGAAGCAAATCAAGAAGAAGGTATTGAAGGAACTCATTACGATTTTATGGACACTGTTAGAGAAACTATAATCCCTGCGGATCATTCTTTTGACTTAATTCCATTTAACGTATATAATGACGCTTTAAACGGTGGAAAAACTACTTATTTTGTTTTAAACTTAAGAACATTGACAACTGTTGATGATGTAGTTATTTCTGATCAATTAAAATCAACTTTAGTTCAAATTCAATTATGTAGAACTGACTTAGGTGGGACATACACAATAAGCTATACAAGTGGTGATCAAAACCACGTAATTACAAGTTTAGGTGGTGGTGACTATGAATTAGATAGCATGATGGGTTGGCCAGGATCTGGTTACACTTCATATTTTTACGCTTGTGCAGGTGAATTAGTATTTACTGAATGGGCATTTTCAAATGAAATTATTCAAGGTATCCCTGGATATGTTAATGGAAGTGGAGAGTTAGTATTTGAACAGTTTGGTATTGAAAACGTATATGCTGGTCGTACTTACACATTAGTACCATAATTAAAAAAAAAGAAAACATGAAATATTTAAATAAAATAATGTTAACATCATTAGCTGTGCTTGCTTTAAGCTCATGTAATGATGATGAAAACGCAAACACAACTTACACTACATCTGTAAAACCTGTTGTTTCTGTAACTGCACAATCTGCAACTTCAATTATTGAAGGAGACAGAATATTAGTTACTCTTGAAACAAACACTACTTACAAAGAGGACATGCATTTTAAATTAGAGTTAGATTCTGGAACAGGAACTAATGGTGATTATTTTGTAGGTGATGCTGATGGTGCAGAATTTGGAGCAACATCATTAGATGATGGTTTCGGAGCATCTGGGTATAAAATCACATTCCCAGCATATGCTGAATCTCATTCATTTTACATAAACGCTACTAAAGATTTACTAGCTGAAGGATCTGAAAACATTCGTTTCAGATTATCAAGTACTGACAATGGTAACGGTTTATTAGCAAATGGTGATAATGAGTATATCGATTTAGAAATCGAAAACTACTCTAGTGATTATTTAGGAATTATAGTTGACTGGAGTTCAATTGTTAGTTTCAAAACTTTAAATCAATATGATGTTGATCCAGTTACCTTTGAAGACATTACTGATGCTGATAATGTTGTAGTAGAACATAACGATGAAGACGTATGTGGTTTAGCTGATATTGACTTCTGGTTAGCTGGAGCAAATGCACAGAGATGGACAGGTGATTGTCCTGAAGAATGGACAGAACACAATGGAAACCTTGAAGTATTAGCTGATGGTACATATGAACTTTGGTCTGACTTATGGGCTTTCGATCTTCCATTAACTGCTGATGATAATGAAATTATGATTGGTGGATTCAGTTTTCCTGTACATGTAACAATTGCAAAAACAGGAACGTTTGACACTACATTTACTATACCTTCAGTATATAGTACACTTGATATCGCAAGTGCTGATGGTGGTGATGGATCAAGAATGCTTGCAACTATTGAAGTTGCTGGTGGAAATTACACTGTATATGATGCAAATGGTGAATTAGTTGCTGCAGAGTAATTAAATCCTATTTTAATAAAATTAAAACCACCTCGTTAGAGGTGGTTTTTTTATGCATATAAATTAGTACATTTGCACACATAATTTTACAAAATGAAGACAAACGAAATTTTTGGATCAAGAGCAATTATTGAAGCTATCAATTCCGACACTCAAATAGAGAAAGTATATATACTTAAAGAAGCAGAAAATGAGCTATCAAAAGAACTTTTCTCTTTAATTAAATCTAATAGAATAGCACACCAGTATGTGCCTATTCAAAAATTCAGAAAGTTTGAAGATAAAAATCATCAAGGGGTATTCGCGAAAATTGCTTTAGTTAGAACTATTACAATTGAAGAATTGACTGAGCAATTAGTTTTAGAAGAAAACCCAACTGTCCTTTTGCTTGATCAAGTTACTGATGTTCGTAATTTTGGAGCAATAGCACGTACTGCATCCTGTACTGGAGTTAAAGGAATTGTAATTTTAGATAAAGGTAGTGCACCAATAAGTGCTGATGCCATAAAAACATCTGCTGGTGCTTTATTTAAAATACCTGTTTGTAGAGTAAATCATTTAAAAGATGCTATTTACTATTTACAAGGATCAGGATTTCAAATAGTAGCAGCTACTGAAAAAACAGATAATTTAATTTATGATATAGATTTAAAAAAACCTACTGCAATAATTATGGGTTCAGAAGAAAGAGGAATTAACCCCTCAACCTTAAAAATATGCGATCATAAAGCAAAACTACCTATGGTAGGTGAAATAGGCTCTTTAAATGTTTCCGTAGCTTGTGGCGCCTTTTTATACGAATCAATGAGACAAAAATTACAATAGTCAATAGTCAATAGTCAATAGTCAATAGTCAATAATAATTTTAATGAAATTGTTTTTGACTATTTTTTTTCAAATTTATTCATTCTTCATTTTTCATTTTTCATTTTTCATTCTTCATTCTTCATTCTTCATTCTTCATTCTTCATTCTTCATTCTTCATTCTTCATTCTTCATTCTTCATTCTTCATCCTTCATTCTTCCTCATCTATAATTAAATTTCCATTTTCATCCAAGAAAGGCAAATTAGCTACAAACTTACCTTTATGATCAAAGTGTTCTAAAAATAAACTCTGTTGTATTGTTAATGGCAGAAACTCTTCTTTTACTAATTCATTTTTAAAGAAAAAACTCAATAACACCCCCGTTATTAAACCTGATAAATGACCTTCCCAAGATATAGTACTATCTATTGGGAACACATACCAAATCATACTTCCGTATAGAAAAATCACTGCAAACGAAATAGCAATTAGATTGTATTGTTTGGAAAAAAAACTTTTAGAAATAATAAAACTAGCCAAAACATATATTACTCCACTCATTCCTAAATGATAGGCTGGGCGGGCAATTAGCCAAGTGAAAAAACCCGAAACTAGCACCCCCAAAATAAACACCCTTAAATAATTTTTTGAATAGAAATACCTGACCATTAGCATTAATACAAAAAAAGATAGCGTGTTATTAGTGATATGCGAAAGATCCGAATGCAAAAAAGGAGATGCTAATATTCCTAAGAGTGAATCTAACTTTCTTGGATAAATACTAAAGTGGTTAAAATTAAATCCGAATTTAATTTCATATAAAAAAACGATCCACATTATTAATATAATTAACAATGGGAATACTAAAACGTCTAATATTTGTTTTGCTATCTTGATAACTCTAAAAATACAATAAGTTTACCAAATTTAATAATCGGTAAAATTGTCAATAGAATAAGAGTGAGCAGTCAAAAACGAAAAGACAGAACCCAAACAATTCAATCATAAAGTACGATTGTATGCTAATAATTATTAATTTTGAAGAATGAATAAACCATTAGCGGAACGACTAAGACCCAAAACTCTAAAAGACTATATCAGTCAAGAACATTTAGTTGGGAAAAACGGATCATTAACACACCAGATAAACCAAGGAGTTATCCCCTCATTAATTCTCTGGGGGCCTCCAGGAACTGGAAAAACTACCTTGGCAAATATTATTGCAACAGAATCCAAAAGGCCATTTTATAGCCTTAGCGCTATTAATTCTGGAGTGAAAGATATTAGAGAAGTCATTGAATCCGCTAAAAAAAACAGTGGCTTATTCACCACTAAAAACCCTATTTTATTCATTGACGAGATACATCGGTTTAGCAAATCACAACAAGATTCGCTATTAGGCGCTGTAGAGAAAGGAATCATTACTTTGATTGGTGCTACAACCGAAAACCCAAGCTTTGAAGTAATCCCTGCATTATTGTCAAGGTGTCAGGTGTATATTCTAAATCATTTTTCAAAAGACGACCTACTTACTTTATTAAATAAAGCAATCATTGAAGATAAAATATTAGCCAGCAAAAACATCAAAATAAAAGAGTCAGAGGCGCTATTACGGATTTCTGGTGGTGACGGAAGGAAACTATTAAACTCCTTTGAACTAATCATCAACAATACCGATAGCGACACGATAGAAATAACAAATGAATTAGTATTAAAATCTGTTCAGAAAAATACGATTCAATACGATAAAACTGGGGAACAACATTATGATATTGTTTCTGCTTTTATTAAATCTATACGTGGTAGTGACCCTAACGCGGCTGTATATTGGTTAGCAAGAATGATTGAAGGTGGTGAAGATGTAAAATTCATTGCCAGACGCTTACTAATTTTAGCAAGCGAAGATATCGGTAATGCGAATCCTACAGCTTTAATAATGGCTAATAATACTTTTCAAGCAGTTACCATAATAGGTTTTCCTGAATCAAGATTAATACTGAGCCAATGTGTTATTTACCTGGCTACATCTGCTAAAAGCAATGCATCATATATGGCTATTAATGCTGCACAACAAGCTGTTAAGCAGTCAGGTAATTTAAGTATTCCGCTAGCTTTACGTAATGCACCAACAAAGCTAATGAAAGAACTAGGCTATGGGGATGAATACAAATATTCACACAGCTATGCAAATAATTTCGCTCCTCAAGAATTTATGCCGGAAGAAATGAGTGGCACAAAATTTTATGACCCAGGGAATAACTCCAGAGAAAATTCACAACGAGAGTTTTTAAAAAACAGATGGAAAGATAAATACGGGTACTAGGTGTTAGGTAAAATAAAATTTAAAACTCTGAACACTTAATTTATTCTTGGTAAACTAATCATCTCTACTGAATTCTCTGAAGACATGAATTCCATAATCAGGCTTCCATTTTCTCCATAGTAACCAAATCCAACTTTTCCGTTAAATTCAATGTGAGAAATACCCTTCTTAAAACCTGACGCAATCATTTTTCCTACAACAGCATTTGTCTTCTTGTTTTGTATTTCAAAAAGTATAGCCCCCTTATTAACCAATATAAATTCTTCACCTTTATAGTTAAAACTTACGCTACTCAATTTATTCTCTAAAGAACTGACGTCTAAATTTTGCTTTACAACTTCATTTTTAATTGGCTGATTATACTCTTTAGTAATTTGCCTTCCAATTAAAGGTCTGTATTCCAACTTATAATCCCCGAATGATTTCAATGACTCTCTAACCGCCATATTACAAGCTACCTTATTATTTTTCTCAATACTACGCCCTTCCTTAGTAACAAACAATACTTTACCATAACAATTACGTATCTCTATATGCAATATAGTTTTAAACAAATTCCTCTTCTTAATAATCACTGGCGTGAGAACTAAACAAGGATTTTCAATATATTTTATTGGCAAATCTTCATTCTCTATATATGTCTCAAACCCTAAGCTATTGAATTTATACTTCAACAAATCATTAAGTCCATATTGATTTTCTTGTTTTTGGAAGTCAAACTTTAAAGGAATAACTATACATTTATATGAGTTTAAATCCTTTTGTGCGTTAACAATAGTTCCAATAAACAAGACAAATAGTAAAATGTATTTTTTCATAATCATTTATTCAGGGTAATATTTAATCAATTTCAAAAATAACCGATTTAAATTACAATATATGCATTAATTCCTCTAAATGATTTACATACTTAATATGACTAGGTAAATCTTCGTTATGGTAATTGTAACAAATCGCGTCAATTCCAAAATCTAATGCGCCAAAAACATCAGCTTCCAAACTATCTCCAATCATTAAAGACGTTTCTTTTGTAACATTTGCTAAACTTAAGGCTTTTTCAAAAATAATCGAATTTGGTTTTTTTACTCCTGCCATTTCTGAATTCACAACTACATTAAAATATGAAGCCAAATTTGTGTTATTTAATTTTCCTTCTTGAACCTCAGCAAATCCGTTAGTAATAATGTGCAATGTGTATTTTGGTTTTAAATACTCTAACAACTTTATTGTTCCATCTAGTAAATGTGTTTGTTTGGATAAATGATACACGTATAGATCGGCTATCTCAAATAATACTTTGTCAGATACATGAATACTAATTTTAGTGAACGTATCTTTTAATCGTCTATAACGCAAGGTTTCTTTGTCAATTTTTTCCTCTCTAAAAAGCTTCCATAGCTTTTTATTAATATCGGTATACGCTTCTAAAAACTGACCTAATGACACCTTTATTTTTAATTCATCAAAAATTATTTTATAGGTGATTTTTGAATTTTTATCAAAATCCCAAAGTGTATGATCTAAATCAAAAAAAATATCTGTGATATGTTTCATGTAATAATTAAGTTACTTTTTAAAAAATATCATCAATGCAAGCATACGAGATATAAATTTAATAATGTCTTTTCTCAGTCGATATATCCTGATAGCTATCGGTACGGGTAACCAAAACCCACTAGTGGTATAACTTATTTATTTGAATAGTCTAACAACTCTGTATAGGTTTTTTTCCAACCTTTCCATTGTTCATCTTCACTAAATGTATAATTATGAACTACCAAATTAAATGTTCCGTTAACTTTTTTTACTGCATCAATCAAACTTTTAATTTCAGCTGATGCGTTTATTTTATTTCTAAACACATAATCTAACACACAAAAGGAATTTATTTTTAATGGTGTTTGCATTTCATAATCTAAATCGTAAAAATAAAATGGAGTACATGTTCCTGCCCTAAATCCAGCTTCAGAAACATATCCCATAGTATAATCTGACGTTATTTCTAAATCGATTAAATTCCGGTATACTAACGGCAACTTCAATTTAGAGAACGAATTTTTAGTATGCATTAAAGGCTTATTGAATATAGCTTCAAAGCGCTGTTTTTCTTCTTTCAATACTTCTTTATCGTCCAAAGCCAATAGGAGCCTTTTAATCCAACTTCAAAATAATCAGCAACTGATTTTATTAAGGATACAAAATGTTTGTTTTGGTAATTAATGCTTTTATCATAAACGGTATAATCTCCTAACAAAAAGAAAAAAATTGGTTTTAAATGTCGCTTTTTATGATTATTTACCAACCATTTAAAAGTATCATATGGGTCTTTACGCAATTTAAACAATACCAAATACCTATCGTATATTTTTGCAAAATTAAAACCAACAACATCTTTTAATGTCCCTCCTATAGTTCTAACCATTCCTTTATTCATGTATTTATAGGCTACTGGAACATCAATTATTGGCTTTAATTCAAACTCTTTTATTGGGAATTCATAATCAGGAAATTGCTCTTGTAAAATAGCTTTAAACTCATATGCCCAAACATCAACAACTGGCGATTTTAAAAAATGGTATTTATACGCAATGCTTTCTTCTGGAGGAAATCTTCCAAAATCATCTGCAACGTAAGGCAAATACTCTTCGTATCTACTTAATAAATAAAAGCTCGCTGCAAAAATATCAAATGGTAAACTACTCCTAGCCCCACAGGGGAAAAAACACTTTGTATTGCTCCAGTTTTTTATTAAAATTTCTATATTCGACACTCCATCTTCGAATAATAAATAATGTGACTGAATAAACAACTCATTCCCCAAGGGTTGCTTTGCATAAGAAATTTTTAAGCCTTGATGCGCTATGAACACTTCTACAACTGANGTAAATTCAATTTTNACCCCTAGTATTCTCGTGCAAATATGCTTAAATACATATTTGACTCGTGGAGTAATTTTATGTGTGTATATTAATAACTTCATTACAACAACCCTTCGTCAGCAAAACTAGCATACGCTTGTTCTGTAATTATTAAATGATCTAGTAACTTTATATCCAATGCCATTCCTGCATTTTTAATTTTAACGGTAATTTGCTTATCTGCTTCGCTAATTTTCAACGTCCCTGAAGGATGATTATGACACACTATTAATGCTACTGCTCCAATTTCTAATGCTTTTTTCATTAACAATCTAACATCTACTAAAGTTCCTGTTATACCGCCTTTACTTAATTGTTGTTTTGATAAAACAGTATTAGAATTATTTAAAAACAATACCCAAAATTCTTCATGTTCTAAATCACCTAAAAGAGGTTGCATGATTTCAAAAACTGATTTACTAGATCCTATCTTATCAAAAACTAACTCATCACCATCTCTTCTGCGTCTTCCTAACTCTAACCCAGCAACAATGCTAATTGCTTTTGCTTCTCCTATGCCTTTAAATTCTTGCAATTGTGAAACCGATAGTTTCGCCAATGCGTTTAAGTTATTACCTACTGAAGCTAGTATGCGTTTACATAATGCAACTGCACTTTCATTTCTATTTCCTGAACTTATTAATATTGCCAGCAATTCCGAGTTTGTTAATGACACTTTTCCTTTAGCGAGTAGTTTCTCGCGGGGTCTATCTTCTTCTGACCAGTTTTTTATGGAAAAGTTGTTTTTCAATTTTTATTGGATTTTTGGATTTTTAAAACTTCTAATTGTGAATCAACGTCCTCACCTCATCAAAGTCCAAACCACCATAATTCCCAGAACTCATTAACAGTAATGCGGAGTTATCAAAATTCATATTAAACAAATGTTTTTTGAATCCTTCAGGATCTGTAAACACTTTTAAATCATTCCGTTTAAAGGCTTCAAATATTTGTTGTTCAGAAACGGCCTCTAATTTTTTAATCGCCACTGCATCTGGTGAATAAAAAACAATTGCCTCATCAGCTGCATCTAAAGCGTTTTCATATTCTTTTAAAAACTCAGCATTCAAACTACTATAAGTATGCAATTCCAAGCAAGCAATTGTTTTACGAGTACTGTATTGAGTTGCAACAGCTGTAGTAGTTGCTCTTACTTTACTTGGTGAATGTGCAAAATCTTTATAAGCAACCTTCCCTTTGCTTTCTGCTATTTTCTCTAAGCGTTTACTCGCTCCTTTAAAAGTTGCTATTGCTTCGTAAAATTCATCTTCATCAACTCCCATGTGCTGGCAAATCCATTTTGCACCTGCCAAGTTACTTAGGTTATGATTGCCAAAAATTTCAATTGGCATTGGACCTTCATTTGTTTCCAAATGTGTTTTTCCATCTATAATTTCGTGCTTAGGTAATTGATACGGATAACGTTTCATATGTTTATCCGATTTTTCCACAACTTTCTTTACTATAGGATCCTCTTCATTATACACCATTATCGCTGCATTAGACATACAGGTCAAGAATGTTTCAAACTGCTCCACATAATTTTCCATAGTTGGAAACACGTTTATATGGTCCCATGCAATACCACTCAACAGCGCTATATTGGGTTTGTACAAATGAAACTTTGGACGTCTATCAATTGGTGATGACAAATACTCATCTCCTTCCAAAACAATAAAATCGTTCTCTTCAGTAAGATGCACCATCGTATCAAACCCTTCCAACTGAGCTCCAACCATATAATCCACTTCCTTTTCATGATAATGCATTACATGTAATATCATTGAAGTAATAGTCGTTTTTCCGTGAGAGCCTCCTATAACGACTCTAGTTTTGTGTTTTGATTGCTCATATAAAAACTCTGGGTAAGAATATATTTTCACACTTAACTCTTGAGCTTTTAGCAGTTCCGGATTATCAGCTTTTGCATGCATCCCTAAAACAACAGCATCTAATTTTGTAATTATTTTTTCTGGGAACCAACCAAATTCTTTTGGCAATAAACCTTTTGCTTCTAAGCGTGATTTTGAAGGCTCAAAAATAGTATCGTCACTTCCTGTTATTTGATATCCTTTGGCATGTAATGCCATGGCTAAATTGTGCATTGCACTTCCTCCAATAGCTATAAAATGTATTTGCATAGTTTTAATTTCTTACTAAAAGTAAATATAAGTATTTGAAAAGATTTTAGGGCTCTTCGCATTAAGAATTTAGGACAATAACAAGAGATTAATTCTTCATCAACAAAATCAGCTTCTTCTCTTTTTGTGCAGAGCTCAAATCAGGTTTTTGTAATAATGCCTTTTGTATGTAATTATATGCATTTCGCTTATCTGATTTATACCGATAGATCTGAGCTATTCGGTAATTAGCCCATGATTTTGGTACACCGTCTTTCTCTGAATGATTTTCGATATAAAGCTGTAAACACTGTAATCCTTTATCTAAAGAAATGTTATACTGGGCAGCAACTTTACCTATCAAATAATTTAAATGATTGCGTTGTAGTTTTTCTGATGCAACTTCATAATTAGACAATGCTTTTTCTGGCTGATTTGTTTTTTCATACAAGCCCGACAACTTTTTATAGGTATGAGCAGAACCTCCAATTTCAATCGCTTTTTTATAATGTAATTCTGCATCACTTGATCTATCATTATATTCAGCCACATAACCCAAAGCTAAATGACCATCTACTGCTGACAATTGTAATAATTCATTCGCATAGGTTATTGCTTTCTCCTCGCTCCCTCCTACTAATTTAGGTAGACTAATGTATATTTCCACTAAAGCCCAACGCACTTCAATATGCTTCCTATCTAATTCTGCTGCACGATGTAAATGCCTCTTGATATCACCTACTAAAGTCAACGCTTTAAATTTATTCGAAGATTGCGCTTTATAGGCTAGAACCCCACCAAACTTATAATGATAATTCGCATTTAATTTATCCTGTAACACTAATTGCTTATAATATTTTAAAGCTTCATCCCAGTTTTTTGTATATGCTGCAATATCTCCCAAAAATTCTTGCGCTTTATGATTATTATATTCTACCTTAAGTACCTTTAAAAAATAAGGTTTCGCCTTGTTCCATTCCGATTTTTCATAATGAGCTAATCCTTTTTCAAAATCGGTTGATTGGGAAAAAACATAAGTGTTTAATAACAATAAAAAATAAAGAAACTTCATATTTTAAATTCGTTCCTGTAAAACTATATAAATTCTTCCTCAATTATTCAGTTGTAAGTTTATTTTCTGACGTTACCCATGTTCTTATGCAATACAGCCTTATTTTTTGCCGTTTGTCGAAAAAAACGCTGTTAATCGAAAAAAAGGAGCTCTTTGAGTATAACATTTGTTAATTAGCAATAACTAACAGTTGTTTTATCAAAAAAAAGATATTAAACATAACTTTCGTATATGAAAACTAATCGCACTCCAAGTAATAATTCTATTACTTTATTCGCTATTATATTTATCACTTTATTTTTTCCTTCAATTTCTTTTTCACAATGTGCTGGGGCCAATGCTTCAATAACCATTTGTGATAAAGAAGTTTATGACCAAGGTTTAGCAAACCCAATTGGAACAGTTGATTTATTTGTCCTTCTTGGAGGAGCCCCAGTTGCCGGCGGAACTTGGAATGATGATGACAGTTCAGGTGGATTAAACACAACTACGGGCTTACTAACTACTTGGGCAATTAACCAAGGTGGTGTGTTTAACTATACGTATACAGCAAACCCACCATGTGCTATCTCTACGGCAACCATAACTGTAACATTAGGTGGATTCCCCGGAACAGACAATCCATTTGCTGTTGCTTGTGATACCGACACCTCAATAAACTTGTTTAGTTTCTTAGGATTTGGACCAAGTGCTACATTTGGAGGTACATGGTCAGATGACGATGGAACTGGCGCATTATCTGGGCAGTTTTTGGATGCTTCAAGTCTTCCTGCTACACTCCCTTTCGATTTTACATACACCATACCAGCCGTTGGAGTATGTCCGCCTAGGTCGGCTACAGTAACGATTACTGCCTTTCCTTCACCAGATGCTGGAACACCTACAGATTTAACTTTATGTGAAACGGATGATTTCACCCCATATACTGCTTTTGACCTTTTAACCCAACTCTTTGGGCAAGATCCTGGAGGAAATTGGGCTGATCTTAATTTACCATTAACAGGAGAAATCTCAGGTCCTTTAGACTCTGTAATAAACATTCAAAATATTAATACCACATTTGGACCAGGAACCTACAGTTTTCAATATACTGTCAATCCAATCAATCCAATATGTGCTCCTCAAAGTTCTATAGTAAACATAATCATTGAACCTATAATCGATATCAGTGGAGCAACATTAACTATTGCACCAGACCCTCTTTGTTTTATTGATGTTGCAACTACGCCAATAATTGCTACTATCTCAGAAGGAGTTATTTTAATTCCGGACGGAACATATGATATTACATATGCAACTACCCCAGTACCTAACAATGGTTCTGAAACTGTTTCTGTAGTTTTTACAGGAGGTATTGGAACTTGGACAATAAACCCAGCTTTCTTAACTACTTCTGGAATCGTTACTGTTGATGTAACTAATATTCTTGACCCTACTACAATAACAAATTGTGAACGAGTAATTACAACATTAAATGCAACATTCGAACTTATAAACGACCCAGACCCTTCAGACACTCAGGTAGTGGTTGATGATGTTTGTTTTGGTGATGATGCTATTGGTACAGTAAGTGATGCAGGTGGAATTGGAGGAATTCAATTAGTAGATGACACATATACCATTACATATACCATTACTCCAACAGGATCTTCTTTTACAGCTAGTGTTGTAATTGTAGGTGGTACTGGAGTATTTACTATTCCAGCTGCTCAAATACCAACTGAAGACACAACTTATACTATAGAAATTACTAATTGGGAAAATGCTGCTGGATGTGCAACAGCTTCTTCAATTATTGATACATTTTATGTAAGCCCATTACCAGATGCTACAAATATATCTATAACCATTCCTGACGTTTGTGATGGAGATGATGTAATTGTTACAATTACAGATACTTCTTCTCCTCTAGTTCTTGTTGATGGTGTTTATGATATTATGTATGATATTACTGGGCCTCCAGATTTATTAGGTCAAACAGAATTTGGAGTTGTAATTACTGGTGGAACTGGTTCATTTACTATACCTGGAGGAACTCTTCCTTTTGCAACGTATACCTTCACGATAACTAATTTATTAAATTCAGCTACTACTTGTGACACAACAACATTTAGTACTCCAAACACCAATTTTGAAATTCATGAAATCCCAAGTGCTGCTGATGTTTTACTAAATGTTGCTGACATTTGCCTAGGGAGTGATGGTGTTGTAAATATTTCTGATGCAAACTTTGCTGTATTTCCTGATTTACCTGATGGACTTTATGACATTACTTACGACTTATCTGGTGCAAATATTTCTGCAGGAAATTTAATTTCAGCTTTAATAACAGCAACCAATGGATCTTTTAATATACCATCTGCATTGCTAACAAATACTGGAACAACAACAGTAACTGTAACAATAATAACAAATGTAACAACTGGTTGTGATGCTGTAGGTGTTCCAATTGTAACTTCTTTTGAAGTAAATCCAATTCCAGATATTGATAATGTTGCAATTTCAGTTTCTCAACCAATTTGTGAAGGAGATGATGGTACCGTTAGTATTATAGGAACAACCTTACCTGATGGTGATTATGATTTAATCTATGATCTTACTGGAGATAATGTTTTCACAGGCAACACAGTAACAGCTACTTTCACTGGTGGTTCAACTACATTTACATTACCAACAATTCAAATACCGAATACGGGATCAACTACAATTACAATTACTAACATTACAGCTATAAGTGTCATTACAATGTGCGCTAATACGGTTACAAATGTAAGTACTACATTTACTGTAAGCCCTAACCCAGTAATAGACGCAAGTAATTTAGAAATTCCAGAACAAGATATTTGTTTAGGACAAAGTAAAGATATTGATGTTTTAGGAACAACACTTACTGATGGCTCATACACTATAACCTATGATGTTTCGGACCCTGCTTCTGTAGGAAACATGGCTACATTAGTTATTACAGGTGGTGACGGTTCATTTACAATTCCAGCTGGATTACTAACTAACGTAGCTAACATTGTAATTACAATTACTAATATTGTTAATGACGCTACCGGATGTAGCTCAATACTAAACATTCAAACAAACTTTAATATTATCCCATTACCAGATGCTGCTGGCGCAACAGTAGATGCTTTTGGACCATATTGTCAGGGAGACCCAGTAACAGCTCAAATGTTAACAGCTCTTGGATTACCTGATGGAGGTTATAACGTAAGTTATGATTTATCAGGTGCAAACACTGCTATTGGTATAAATACAGTTTTAACGTTCTCTGCTGGATCAAGTAATATATTTGTCATTCCTGCTCCACTAAATAACGGAACAACAACCCTTACAATCACGGTAATTTCTAGTGTTGCAACTGGATGTACTGTGAGTGGATTAACAATAAGTGATACATTTATTATTAATCCAACGCCTGACTTAACATTAGCAGAAATAACCGTTGTTGATATCTGCTTAGGTTCAGATGGTTTAGTAACCATTGTCAGTACTGGTGGTTTAATTGATGGTATCTATACCTTTACCTACAACTTAAGTGGCGCAAATACGGTAGCACTCCAACCTGTTAGTTTTATAATGGCTACAGGAACTGGATCGTTTACCATTCCATCAGCATTATTAATAAATACGGGCATAACAACTATTGAAATAACTAACATAGTTAACGATGACAATACATGTAGTAATGCCTTTACGACCTTAAATATTAACTTTGAAGTAAATCAGGTTCCAATAATTGTTGCGGCAACACATTTAGAAATTCCTGAACAAAATATTTGTTTAGGTAATGATAAGGACATTGATGTATTAGGAACTACATTAGTAGATGGTACATACACTATAACTTATAATATTTCAAGCCCCCCATCTGTAGGGAATACTTCAACATTAACCATTGATTCTGGTGATGGTGTATTTACAATTCCATCAGTATTACTAACAAATCTTGGTAACGTAGTAATTACAATTACTGAAATTGAAAATGACACTACCAATTGTGGAACAAACGGATTAAGTGAACAAACGAATTTTAATATTGTTAGTATTAACGGAGCCGTTTTAGGAATATCAAACATTTGTTTTAATGATTCTGATGCCATAGCAACTATTCTTAATGCTGCAGGATTGCTTGATGGAGACTATACTATCATGTATGACTTATCGGGAGCTAATACTGCTACAGATGAAACTACAATCACTACATTTACAAGTGGTGATACATCATTCAGTATTCCTGTTGGACTATTAGGAAATCCAGGAACAACTATACTTACTGTTACAAATATTATTTCACCATTATTAGATTGTGAAACGAATAGTCTTACTCCACAGTCTTTTGAAATTATTAATCCAACACCTCCTTCGTTAAATGATGCTACCATAACATATTGTATTAACGACGTTCCAACAATAGAAACACTAATTAGTAATATTTCAAATCCATTTGGTTATACCCTTACTTGGTATGACTCAGCTACTGGAGGATCAATATTAACTGATACTTCATTAGAGCTAATTCATGATCAAATATACTATGTAACATTTAGTGATTTAAGTTTCTGTGAAAGCGTTAGATTCCCAATTACAGTGAATTTAACAGGCTGTGATAACTTAATAATTCCTAATGCATTCTCACCAAATGGAGATGGGCAGAATGACACCTATACCATTCAATTTATTGATTTAATATACCCAAACTACACTATAGAGATATATAATAGATACGGAAACATTGTTCATAAAGGGAATATCAATACACCTGATTTTAACGGAAAATCAAACCAAAATAGTTTCTTATCCAATGATATTTTACCAGTTGGAATATATTTCTACATAATTGATTTCAATGACAACGTAAGAAAACCTATTCAAGGAGATTTATATTTAAGTAGATAAACTAAGCCAAAGAACTAACTATAGAAAAATGAGAAAGAACATTTTATTCATAATCATCTTAACGAGTATTTGCTTTAAAGCACTTGCTCAACAAGACGCTCAGTTTACACAATACATGTATAATATGAGCATCATTAATCCTGCTTACGCTACTTCAAATTTAGACGTAATGAATTTTGGATCTATACACCGCTCACAATGGGTAAGCTCAGAAGGAACACCAAGAAGTACTTCCGTATTTGCTCATATTCCTCTTAAGGACAATATTGAAGTAGGGATTTCCTTTTTAAACGATAATTTAGGAGATGGAACTATTAATGAAAATATCATTGCTGGTGACTTTGCCTATATATTAAAGCTTAGTGAAACACTCAAACTATCTTTAGGAGTAAAAGCAGGTGTGAATTTGTTTAATACAAACCCTAGTGGTAGGCGTTTACCTGATGGTACTATTGTAGGATTGAGTAGTTCAGACCCAGCATTTAAAAACATTAATCAAACATTTTTTAATGCAGGAGCTGGTGCTTTTTTATATACTAAAAAGTATTATTTAGGATTATCTGTTCCTAACTTTTTACCGAACAAACACTTAAAAAACGACAATGGATTTAAGGCTGTTGGTGTAGATGAAATTCATTTTTTCCTTACAGGAGGATATGTATTTGATCTTAGTGACAATTTAAAGTTCAAACCAGCCACAATGTTGAAAGCTGTTCAAGGAGCTCCTTTATCTGTTGACTTAACTGCAAACTTTTTAATTCACAACCGTTTTGAAGCTGGTGCTGCTTATAGGTTTGACGATTCTGTAGCTGGATTAGTAGGGTTTAGAATTACGCCTACTTTAAAAATAGGCTATGCTTATGATTATACATTAAGCAACTTGGGAGATTACAATTCAGGATCACATGAAATAATGATTCTTTTTGACTTAGGTAAAATTAACTTTACCAAAGGGTATGAAAAATCACCAAGATTCTTTTAAATAAACTTCCTTGATGCTAGTAGCATAAGAAGCATGAATTAATAATGATATTTTCCATTCGAGTGTCCCGTATCGGGACGAGAAATTAAACCCACTGGTGGGATTAAAAGTAATAACAATGAAAAGACACATACTAACTACATTACTAATTTTATTTTGTGCAATGAGTACTTTTGCACAAAAATGGGAATTAAGAAAAGCGAATAATCTTTTTGAAAAAAGAGCTTATGTTGATGCTGCTGAATTCTATTCAAGATCAGAAAAAAATCAAGAAACACTTAAAAACCTTGGAGATAGTTACTACTTCAATACTAAAATGAAGGAAGCTTCTAAATGGTATGGAGAGTTAGTTAACAAATTTAGTGACGGACTTGACAATACGTATCTTTTTAGATATGCACAAGCATTAAAAGGTATTAAGAATTATGAACAAGCTGATATTTGGATGGCTAAATATGAAGCTGCACAAGCGGAAAGCACTACCGAATTTATGTCCGAAGTAGATGCTAATGTCCCTTTTCTTTATGAGCTTAAGAGTTCTGAAGTAAACGCAGAAGTATCTGATTTTGGCCCTGCTTTTTTTGGGAAAGACAAAATTATTTTTGCTTCTTCGAGAAATCCAAAAGCAAAAAATTACAAATGGAATGACCAAGCCTATTTAGACCTATATACTGCAGATATCGCTGATGATGGTAGTTTATCAAACCCTCAATTACTAAAAGGGCATGTGAATACCAAAAAGCATGAAGCAAATGCAACTGTTACAAAGGATGGTAAAACCATGTATTTTAGTAGAACTAATTACACCGATGGGAAAAGAGGGAAAGATGAAAATAAAATTACCCATCTTAAAATATATCGAGCTGAATTAGTAGATAGTATTTGGACAAAAATCAAAGAATTACCTTTTAATGATGTTTCCTACTCTACCTATCATCCTGCTTTAAATTATGATGAATCAAAATTATATTTTGTTTCTGATATGCCTGGTACAATTGGAGGGATGGATATTTTTGAAGTTGACATTAATAAAGACGGAACTTATGGAACTCCAAAAAACTTAGGTCCAAAAATTAATACTGAAAAAAGAGAGCAATTTCCATATATGAGCGAATATAACACCTTGTACTTTGCCTCTAACGGACATTTAGGATTAGGAAATTTAGATTTATTCTCAAGCCAGATTGAAGAGAATATATTTTCTGAAGCAAAAAACTTAGGAAGCTCTATTAATAGTAGTTTAGATGACTTTTCACTGATCATTAATGAAACTACTGATAAAGGATATTATTCTTCTAATAGAGATAACAATGATGATAACCTCTTTGAGTTTAAACGTGAAGAGTACATCAAACCTGTATACATGGTTGAAGGTGTTGTTACCGATAAAAAAACTGGTAAAATATTACCTGGATCATTAGTAACTTTAATGGATGATGACAATAATGTTATTGCAGACACCATTGTAAAAGCTGATGGGAAATATGTCTTCAAACTAGACCCTAACCAAAAATACATGGTTAGAGGTACTCGTAAGCTATACAACCCATACGATGTTGATTTCTCTACAGATACTGAAGGTAAAATCAGTCATGATATTGTATTAGATCTTGAGTTGTATTCTGACAAAGAAGAGAATATTATAGCTTCTACCGATGGTACTACACAGGTGAAAATTAATAAAATCTATTTCGATTTTGACAAATGGAATATCCGTCCAGATGCCGCTAAAGAATTAGATGTATTAGTTAAAGTGATGAAAAAATATCCAGAAATGGAAATTGAAGTTAGTGCGCATACAGATGCTCGAGGAACATCTGACTATAACTTGGAATTATCTCATCAAAGAGCAAAATCAACATTAGAATATTTAGTAAGCCAAGGGATTACAATTGGCAGGTTAAAATCTATCGGATACGGAGAAATGCAACCGCTAAATAAATGTGGCGATAACTGTACTGACCCAGAATTTGATTTAAACAGACGTTGTGAGTTTAAATTATTAAAATAAGCCACACATAAATACAATACGATGTAAAAGGAAGCCAATTGGCTTCCTTTTTTCGTTTAAAAAAAAACTCTCCCTCAGGGAGAGGGCTAGTGAGAGAAACTTTACAACTCCCTAAGTTAATCAACTACTTCACCCTTCAAAAAACACACTTCACTCATTTACTATTGGAATACTTTTTGTTTACTTTTACTTTAGCTTAAAAGAGCACCAATATGAAACAACTACTAACTATATTAAGTATTATCTTAATTACATCAACACAAGCACAGAATAGTTTTGAAAAAAGCTGGACAAAAGTAGAAGCTTTTGAACTAGAAGGGAAAACGAAATCTGCAAATAAAATAGTTGCTACAATTTACAAGAAGGCAAAAAAGAAAAGCAACAGTAACCAATTAATTAAATCATTGTTATACCAATCAAAATTTGCTTTGGTATTACAAGAAGATGCTGAATTGCTAGTAGTTCAGAACTTAGAAAAAGAAATTTCGGAAGCTTTATTCCCTACAGATGTCATCTTACAATCAATTTTAGCCGATTTCAAATGGCAATATTTACAACAATACCGTTGGCAAATATACAACCGAACAAAAACAACCGAAATTATAAGTGCCGATTTCAGAACGTGGGATTTAAACACCCTATTCACATCCATTCATACCGATTTTAAAAACTCCATAATAAATAGCGTTGCATTACAAACTCTTCCTATTTCAAAGTTTAATTACATTTTAATTAAAGGAAAAGAAACGGAACATCTACGTCCTACTTTATACGATTTGCTAGCACACAGGGCTTTAGCATTTTTTAAAACTAATGAATCGCGCATTACAAAACCAAAAGAACGCTTTCACGTTGATGACGACACTTATTTTTCAACAAGCACCAAGTTTACTCAATTAAACATTGAAACCACTGACAGTATTCTTTCACAATTTGAAGTATTAAAAACGTATCAGAAATTAGAGCAATTTCACTTAAAACAAAATAATATAGATGCTCTAGTAGATATTTATATTAACCGATTAAACTTTGTTTATGACAATTGTGTAAATGATGATTATAGTGAAGAATTACAATATCAATCATTACAAGAAACCTATGCAAACCTTCCAAAAGGAAACGCATACGCAACTGCAAAAGCATACTATGCAAAAGCTATTTATGAAAACGCTTCTTTAAAAAACAATCCAAAAGACCGAATTACTGCTTTAGACATCTGTAACGAAATCCTTACGAACTACCCTAAATCTGAAGGTTTTATAGTTGCAAATAATTTAAAAAACACCATCCTTCATAAAACTATTCGGTTAAAAAATGAAGCGATAATTCCTATTAATCAACATTCTAAAATATTAGTGAATTTTCAGAATACTAAACACCTACACATTGCCATTTATAAAGTAGATTATGATCATAATTTTAGTCAGTATAATTATAAAGACCGAGATTCAATAATTAAAGAATTCTTTAAAACCGAACAACCAATAAAAGAATTCTCAACACAATTGCCTCAGAAAAATGATTACTTCAATCACTCTACTGAAATTGTAATCCCTAAATTACCAAGTGGACGATATCTAATTTTAGCCACTAAAGATGCTACAAAAAACACTAACGGGTTATTTGCATACAACTACCAAACGGTATCTAATTTAGTTTGTATCGAGTCGAACTATCATAGTAAAAAAGTATTACAGGTTTTAGATCGAATAACTGGTAAGCCAATTGAAAATGCAAAAGTCAAAATCGAAAGAAAAACTAAATACACAAATTCAATTGGCGAAATTTCTTATTCTAAAAAATACAGACATGATGTTGTAATTACATACCAGAATGATGAATTACATTTAGGTCGTATTTATGCAAACAACTATTATAGAAAACCTATTGACCAAAGTGAAAAAACTAGGATTCAGGGGTTCTTATTTTTAGACAGAAGTATTTATCGTCCTGGACAAGAAGTTCATTTTAAAGGTATTGTATTAGCGCGAAAAAACTATAAAACAAATATAGTCTCTAAAGAAACTTTTAAAGTCCTCATTAGAGACGCTAATTATCAAGAGCTTAAAACATTTGAACTAACCACAAATGAATACGGGTCTTTTTCTGAAAAATTTAAACTTCCGAAAAATGTTTTAACGGGAAATTTCAGTATCATAATTAAACCCTTAAAAAAAGATAATTCAAACAATTTTAACGGAGGTCACACTAGTTTTTCTGTAGAAGAATACAAGCGCCCTAAATTTGAAGTGCTATTTAACCCTATTACCGAAAGTTATTTAGTAGACCAAAATATATGTATTAAAGGAAATGCGAATGCTTTAGCTGGCTCTACTATTACTGATGCTAAAGTAACATACAGGGTAGTTAGAAAAACACAATACTCTCATTGGAGATATTTGAATAGATATGCACATACTGAAGCACAAGAAATTGCACAAGGAGAAGTTATAACAAATGAAAAAGGTGAATTTGAAATAAACTTCAATGCTGTACCAGATTTAACTAGCAACAAAGAAGGCTTGCCAATTTTCAACTATGAAATTACTGCCGATGTAACCGATTTAAATGGCGAAACAAGATCGGCTACTACAAATGTAAAGGTTGGTTATCATTCCATGAAAGTTGCCATTACTACTGCAGACAAATGGAATACAACTGCTAATAATTCAATTAGTATCAATACCACAAACTTGAATAATGAATTTGTGCCCGCAACAATTACTGTTCAGGCATATAAACTACAAGCGCCTAACAATATATTAAGAACAAGAAAATGGAATGCTCCAGATGCTCCATTACTTTCTGAACAAGAATTTAAAAACTTATTTCCTAATGAAGCATATACTGATGAAGACAATATTTCCAAATGGAAAAAAGGAACCTTAGTATTTGAAGAAACAATAAATACTCAAAACAAAACGACTCTCGAATTAAACAAGCTAGATTGGAAGTCTGGTAATTATGTGATTCTAACTAAAGGAAAAGATGCGTTTAACATTGCTATTGAACAAGAAAAACGTATTCTTGTTACAAACTCAACCGACAGTTATTTAGCAGATTTTAACTTATTTGACTTTGAAGTTTTAAATTCTGAAACTGCAAAAAAAGATGGCTTTATAACTGTAAAACTACTTACTGCTGATCAGAATTTACATGTACTTACAGAAGCATATTTTAATAATGATATTATCTATAAAGAAAGTACTTTAATTAATGGTAATAAAACATTTCAAATACCCTTAAATTCCCTAAATAAAGGATCTATAAATCCTAATAGTTCCGTAATGCTACAATTCTCTTTGGTTCGTTTTAATCAACACCTTACCAAAACAGTAACAGTTTCATTAGTAGAGCCAAAAGAACAACTAAGCATTGAAACAACAACTTTTAGAGATAAACTACAACCAGGTACTAAAGAAAAGTGGAGCTTTACTCTTAAAAACAAAAAAGGCGTACAAGCCGAAGTATTAGCTAGTATGTATGATGCTTCGTTGGATCAGTTTAAACCTCATAACTGGGCAAGCTCTATTAACATTCATGATTATTACTATAATAATTATGCAAGAAAAAGCAGTAGGAGTTTTAATACTGGACGTTTTCGGGTAATGAATAACGACCACAACTCATTTAATTCTATTTACAAAACTTTTAGTAGAATGAATCATTTTGGCTTTGGGTTGAATTATAATGTGAAATCTGAATATCAAAATTATTTATACTCAAAAATAATTAGAACTGGGAAAAATATAACAGTTTCAGGAATCGTGGTTGATGAAACCAACATGCCTTTACCTGGAGCAACTGTCGTAATTAAAGGCACCACAACTGGTACTTCAACTGATTTTGATGGTTTATATTCAATAAATGCAAAAAAAGGAGACATACTTGTTTTTTCATATGTAGGTTATTCCGAGAAAGAAATTGTTGTTCAAAAATCTAATAAAACTACTGTAAAGTTAGATTTAGATAATTCATTAGAAGAGGTTGTCATCACAGCTATGGGTATAAAAAGAAAACCTGGAGAAATAACAAGTTCCGATCAAGTTGTTGAAGCTGAAACACTGTCTCAAGCTGCCAACCCAAATGTAATAAATGACCTTTCAGCCAACACACGTTTCGTTTTACGTGGTAACAGATCATTAACTGGTAGTAAACAAGCTTTAATTGTTATTGACGGAAAAATAGCTACCGCGAATCAATTAGCGAATTTAGATCCAGATATTATTCAAAGTACAGATATCCTAAAAGGTGCAAGCGGAAGTGCTCTCTATGGCTCACAAGGAGCAAACGGAGTTATAATAGTCACTACTAAAGGAAACGTTTCATTTAAAAATGTGATAGCTCGTAAAAACCTTAATGAAACAGCGTTCTTTTATCCGCATTTAAAAACAAATTCAAAAGGAGATGTTTCTTTTGAATTTGAAACTCCAGAAGCCTTAACACGTTGGAAAGTACAATTATTCGGACATACAAAAGCTGGAGTATCTGGTAAATTCTCTCAAAACGTAGTTACTCAAAAAGAATTGATGGTTATCCCTAATCCGCCGCGTTTTTTACGAGAGAACGACACTATAGTCTTCCAAACTAAAATTGCAAACCTTACAGATAAATCATTAAACGGTTTTGCTAAACTTGAATTATACAATGGAGTTACTGGAGAGATAATTGACACGAAATTAAATAATAACAATGCTATTCAGAACTTCACTATAAACAAAAAAGGAAACACTTCTGTGTCTTGGAAATTGTCTATCCCTGAAGGCATACAAGCAGTAGAGTATAAAGTATTGGCAAAAGCTGGTAACTTCACTGACGGAGAGTCTAACGTATTACCTGTATTAACCAATAACATGTTAGTTACTGAAAGCATCC
>JABSPO010000289.1 GCA_013214625.1 Flavobacteriaceae bacterium | reverse complement strand
TAAATGGACAAATATGGGTTGGAACATCTTACGGACTAAATAAGTTAATATGGTCAGAGAAAGATGAAAAATACAATTACATTTATATCCCTAATACTACAGAAAAAGTTTCAAAACTTAACAAACATTCAATTACGGAAATTTTTGAATTTGACAACAATAACTTACTAATTAGTAAAAAGAGTGGTTTATATAAGTTCAATAAAAGCAACTTGACTTACAGTAGAATATCACTTCCAGATAAAGCAAGACCTGGTAAAATATGTAAGGGAAAAAATGGAAATTTATGGATTTCGACAAATAAAGGGATTGTTAAATATAATCCAGAAACAAAACAAAAGAAGCGGTATAATTTACCTTCTGGGAAAGGAAAAGAAAACAACAACTGGACTCATGTTGTTTATATGGATAAAAAAGATAGACTTTGGGTTGGGACAAATAGTGGGATAAATGTTTTCTTTCCTGAGGAAGAAAAAGGTTATTTTATAAAAACAAATTCGACAAGTGACTATAAAAGTGTTTGGGCAATTAATAGCACTAAAGACGGGAATATTTGGTTTGGAAAATGGGGTGATGGACTTGCATGTATTATTCCAAAAGGAAGTAAGTTAAATTTAACTGATGGGTATGAAATTGAGGAATACCATATTGAAAATGGTTTGGCTAACGAGTATATATATTCCATTCTTATAGATGAAAGTGAAAATTTATGGATGAGTACAAACATGGGGTTGAGTAAATTAAATTTTAAAACAAAATCATTCGAAAACTATACTGATGAAGAAGGGTTACAAAGTAATGAGTTTAATTCTGGAGCATATTTTAAAGCAAAGGACGGGGAACTGTTTTTTGGAGGTCCAAGCGGTATAAATTCATTTTACCCTTCAACGATATTTAAAAACAACACTATTCCAAATGTTGTAATAACCTCCGTATTAGTTAATGGAAAAGAAAGAGTAGTTACTGAAACAGAAAAAATAATTTTAACACATGACCAGAGTCATTTAAAATTTGAATTTTCTGCATTGAGTTATAACAAATCGTCTAAAAATAGTTATAAAATTCAATTAGAAAATTTTGACAAAGATTGGGTTGAAATAGGAAGTAATACAAATATTATGTATCCCAAGTTGCCACCAGGGAAATACTCTTTTAAAGTAAAAGGAGCTAACCATAATGGTTATTGGAATGAAAATAATGCCGTTATTAATTTACTTATAAAGCCTCCTTATTGGAAAACATGGTGGTTTTATGTTATCAATGCACTTTTTTTATTTGGTATAGCGTATGTTATTTTTCGCATAAGTGTTAAGCAAGTTAAATTAGAAGAGAGAAATGAATATTTTGAAAAACAGAACGAAGAAAAAAAAGCTGCTATTAAAGAAATACATCATAGAATAAAAAACAATTTACAAATGGTAATTAGTTTATTAAGACTTCAATCCTCAAAAATAGAGGATAATGAGGTAGTTGATATGTTTAAGGAAACGCAACAAAGAATAATATCTATGGCTTTATTGCATGAGAAAATGCAACAAGACGATGATATTGAAGGGGTAGATGTGCCGGAATATTTTAAATCATTAATAAAAGACCTTGTTAAAAGTTATGCTATAGGAAAAGATATCAATTTGAAGATTGATATTCATAAAATTGATCTAGGAATGGAAATGTTAACACCATTAGGTTTAATTGTAAACGAATTGATTACCAACTCATTAAAATATGCTTTTGTGAATCAAAATAATGGTGAGATTTCTGTATCTTTAAGAGAGCTATCATCAGGGGAATATGAGTTAATAGTCGCTGATAACGGAGTGGGTTATACACTCTCAGAAATACTTGAAGGATTAGGAACTAAGCTTATTCATATCTTTACCAGACAGCTAAATGGAGTAATCGAAAAAATGGACCAATCAGGTACTGTATATAAATTAATATTTAAAAAAAATGCATAGAGTAAGTCGTAAATATAATTTGTTTTGCTACTTAATAATGAGTGCTATTTTTTTATGTTCATTTCAGTTATTAGGACAAACATATGCTGATAAAAAGTATTACTTAATTGATAGTTTAGAGTTAAATAAATTATCAGAAGATGATAAAGAAATTATTAGTTCAGCCTTAACTAAATACCATAAAACAAACCAAGATTCACTTAAGTTAAAGTATATAAACAATATTATTGAGCTCTCGTGGGATGAAAAAGTATGGACAAGGTATAACAGATGGATGAATGAATACCTTACCAATAAACTATCTGGAGTTACGTTAAAAGCCAATAAAGTTAATAATAAAAATAGATTGTTGTTTAGTTATTTGGCAGCTACAATTAACAATAAAGCAATCATAACTCATGAAGCGGGAAACTATGTTGAAGCACTTAATTTTTATCATGATTGTATTGCAATACAAGAGCAAATAAAGGATAGCGTTTTACTGCCTGAAGCTTACAATAATTTAGGGTCATTATATCACGATGTCAGAAACTATAAAAAGGCAGAATACTTTTATAAAAAGTCATTATACCTATGCGAGAAATATGATAATCATCGTTGTGTTGCCATGGCTTTAACTAATTTAGGTCAAATATTATCAGATAGAAAAGAGTTAGACTCTGCATTAGTTTTATTAGAAAAGAGCTTGAAAGTAAGAGTCTTGTCAAAAGAAAGCTACGGAATAGGGATTACCTATGATTTATTTGGGGAAGTATATTTTAGGAAAAAACAATACCATAAAGCAATAGTGTATTTTAATAAAAGTCTTTCATTAGAGCGCAGTCATAATGACTATAAAGGGGTAGCTATTTCTTTAATTTATTTAGGGAATGTTTATGTAAAACAGAAAGACTTTGTAAAGGCTAAAAAAGAAGGGGAAGAAGCATTACATATAGCAAAAAAAAAAA
>JABSPO010000288.1 GCA_013214625.1 Flavobacteriaceae bacterium | reverse complement strand
TTTGAATCTTTTTTGAAAAGTTTTTTAACTCTTAAAAACTAAACTCAAACCACACCTTTTAAAGAACTTATCGCTACTAAAACCTCGTTGTAAACTCAGTCGTTTTGCGGGTGCAAATATACCACCTTTCTTTCCTATCCACCTAACTTTTTATCGCCTTTTTTTGAAGTGTTATAACTTGTTTTCTGGAAGCACTGGAAACGTGTGGGTTGGTTGTTTCGAAACGTCCTATCCTGTGGTTTACAAAACACCTTAATTTAAGTAAATCCATAACACATACCAAAAAAAGCAGTGCACTATATCTAATCTATAATAGTATTTCAAAATCGACCGCCTAGTAATAACAACAATCAAATCACAAAAACTACATTATAGATTACTATAACAAATTAGTAATAGACTTAACACTACAAGAGGAAACCACGGGTTAAACCGACACCTGTTAAAAATCACATTATTATAAACAATGCTTTTAAAGGCTATTTCATTTAGTAAAAGAGAAATTAAACTAACGAACAGTAATAATATGTTAACATTCAAAACTCACCACCTTGTTTTCGTATAAATAAGCATATAATGACTTTAATAAATAAAAAGGCCAACACTAATATATTAGTGTTGGCCTTTTTAAAACAAGTATTCATAAAAATACTGCGCTATATAATTAAAAAGCACGGATAGCACGCACGGAGTTCGTAAGACTCTTACTGTTCGTACCTTTATTGCCATTATCAAAATTCTTATACCACGAAGCAAGATCGATGAACTCCGTAGAACTCCAATAATTAGCACTACTAAACACATTTACTCCAGTAACAGTCTCAAGCGTAGCTCTATTTAGATAAATTTCATTTAACTCATAGAAACTTGGTAAAAACCACATAGCTCCTAACGAACCAGCCGCTAAAGCCGCTGGTGAATTAGGGCAATCATTCAACATAGCAGTAGTATTATACGCCCCATATCCAATAGCAGTACCCAAACCAATAGGATTCCCATTATTTAATTCAACATTAGGCACATTTGGTAAATCTGTTTGATAACACCCCCACTCAACCTGTGAAGCAAAATCACTTAAAGCCACAACTAAACCTTCATCTAATAAACCATCGCCGTCTAAATCAGTAGGGACAGGTGCTATATAAAATACTACACCTCCTGCAACTAAACTACCTATTAATACAGTTTCATTACCACAAACTAAGACATCTCCTATAACTGTATTTAATGGGGCTAACGAAAGATTAATCACATCAGAATTTTGCTGAGAATCCGAATCATGCACAACCATGGTGTAACTTTCACCATTACAGTACACAAAAGGATTATTAAACACTCCATTTACAATGCTTATTATTTCAGAAATACTAGTATTATTCACATCTGACACAATAGCATAACCATTGATTAAAGAACTTCCTGAACATGTTGCTAAGTTGACTGATAAATTCGTTTCTATTAATTCAGAAGGTAAACTTGGTATAATAAACGTTACAGTCACATCTGAAGCGTACGAACCAATAGCCTGGGTGTATATAACATCATTTGTACAATCACCGTAAATATTAATGGTCATTTCTTCATTTGCAGGAAATAAACCACATGCTTCACCGTTGTCATTAGTGTATCCAGTAAATATAGTTTGCTGTGTTTGATTTCTTATTATTTCAAAATAAAAATTAGGTAAATTATTTGAAGCTTGCAACGTAAAACATACATTTACGGTATCTAATGGTATATCAACATTCCACCACGTAAAATGTGACACTTCAGCTATATATTCATTTCCTACTTTAGTAGCAAGACCTTGTTCTTTCCAATACCCCGTAACTTCGTCAAAATACCATAACGGAATATTTTCTGGCGCATTTGGAGTTGTTGTAGAAACAGGAAAAGTCATGGTAGCTGGACTAGTTTCTAATATATTTAGTTCTTCTCCAGCTGATGAATATAAATTCACTGCTAACATTCCATAAGTTTCCATACCAGAGGCCGATCCATTTTCACATTTCCCAAACAACATCCCTGGCATTTGAGTAAAAGTTTCTTGTTGATTAGGCTCTAAATAGTGTAACGACACTTCTACTTGTCCATTATATGTAGCTCCTGAGCTATTGATAAAATCTCCTTGAAAAGAAACTTTAGATCCATTTGGTAAAAAAACTTCAGAAGCTTCTCCTGAATTTATCGTACCAACTATGTTTTTCTCTAATAAAGTAATTTGGACATCATTAGTCCCATTGGCAGTTGGAATTAAACTTCTACTTCCTTGTATATACCCATTTTTGGTTGCTTTTATAAAAGCAAACTTTTCATATACAGAAGTATTATTTAAAATAAACACCCCATTATGATCAGTCATTGTAGTTTGATTACCAATTGTAACCAGAACATTTATTAGTTTAATACCATTAACATCTACTACTTTACCAATAAAATTAGTAGTGATAATTGCTCCAAAATTTTCTAAAAAAGTAGTGTCATCCACTACTGTAGCAGTTTCACTTGGCACCCGTATAACATCATCTTTTTGACAACTAATGATTGCTATAGATAACATAAAAAGGTGAATTAATTTTTTCATATATAGTTAGTTTTATTTTAAGGGTTACAATATAAATAATGACAATGATTAAAATACTATGATATATATATGATGAAATTATAAGAGAATTATTATAATCTCATATTTAGTTACTTATCCAAAAAAAATGTAAGTAAGCTTTTCATGATAAGTGGTTCTATTACTTTTGAGTATTCAATAAACTAGTTGCCTATCTCCCCTTCTCAAAGCTTAATTATTTGAGTTTATCACAAAAAAAATCCTCAACATAATAAAATGTTGAGGATTAAAGAAGGCGACGACCTACTCTCCCACATAACTGCAGTACCATCGGCGCTAATGGGCTTAACTTCTCTGTTCGGAAAG
>JABSPO010000287.1 GCA_013214625.1 Flavobacteriaceae bacterium | reverse complement strand
AATGTTCTGTATTTGTAAGAAATCAATTATTAAAAGTCTTTTACAAACTTGATTTTCAAAATAAAACATTCTTACATCAGGGAGAAATTGGGAAGTATACTATAGAAATTTTAAAAAATTATAATAAAAGCCGAAACACTTAATTTGTGTTTCGGCTTTTATTTTTTAAAGATTATAAAAAATTATTTCAATGTAAAATGACATGTAATACCTACAGACAAATCGCCATACAATTTATGTACGCCAAATATGGCTCGAGAATGCAGTCCCTTTTCTCCTAAAATATGTAAAAATAAATCCGATGCTCCATCTACAACACGAGGTGCTTCGTTCCAGTTTTCTCCAGATTGGTAATACGCATCCATATGGTTTAAACCTTCTATGTTGTCGAAACCAACTTTATCGTTTATTTGAGATAATACATTCAGTGCCGCCTGTTGCATGGCTTTATAACCATCTTCGGTACTTAAATTGTCACCAAACCGACCTTTATACTGTGATTCGCCATTAATAATGGGAAACTGAATAGCAATATACGCTACCTTACCTCGAATATTTACAGGCGTATACGATCCGCCTGGCGTACTTGGCGTTGGAAGTTTTAATTGCCATTCACTTAATTTTTTTTCTATATCCATGTTGTCCATATTAAATCTGAATTAAGCAAAAGCATAATCTGTATATCCTACTGCATCTATACCAAAAAAGGTCTCTGGATTTGGTGCTTGTAATTCCACATTATTTTTCAATCGTTCAATAAAATCTGGATTCGATATATAGGGTCTGCCTACATAAGCCAAATCAAAACCATCATTTAAAACGGCATCCGCAGTAGCTATTGTAGATACGTTTCCACCTGTAATTATGGTGCCTTCAAAAGTATTTTTAATGGCTTTTCTTAAGTTTAATTGTCGCTCTGTTCGTGCATCAGTAACTCCAAAAGAATCTTCCTGAACCACAATATGCATATAAACTAATCCTATGTCTTTTAGTTCCTTTGCCAAAGCGATAAAAGTTTCTTCAACGCCATTATAATCACTTTGTAAATCGTTATACACACCAAAAGGCGAGATACGAATTCCTACTTTATTTGCGCCAACCTTATCGGCTACCTTTTGTGCCGTTTCTATCACAAAACGATTTCGATTTTCAACGGAACCACCATATTCATCGGTACGTTGGTTCGACTTAGGATTGATAAATTGATCCATCAAATAGCCGTTTGCAGCGTGTAACTCTACCCCATCAATTCCGGCTTCATTAATTAGACGCTCGGAAGCATATACATATTCGTCTTGCGTTTTTAAAATATCGTCTGTGGTCATTTCCTTTGGTATTCCATGGTCTTCCATACCTGTTTCAGAAAATATCTGACCAGCCGCTTGTATTGCAGATGGCGCTATAATGGTTGCTCCTTCTGGCATATTTATTTGTGCAGAAACTCGACCGGTATGCATGATTTGCACAAATATTTTCCCACCTTTAGCGTGTACGGCATCCGCAACATCTTTCCAACCTTGAATTTGCTCGTCGGAATACGCGCCAGGAATACGCGGATAGCCTAATCCGTTTGCCGATGGCGATGTGCCTTCGGTAATAATTAAACCTGCTGAGGCACGTTGTTCATAATATTCGGCAATTAACTTGTTTGGAATATAGTTGGTTGCTCGTGTACGTGTCATTGGCGCCATGACTATTTTGTTTTTTAATTGTATGTCGCCCAATTGGAATGTTGTTAATGAATTCATTGTTTATTAATTTTTATGTTTGTTGTAATTTTTAAACGCTTACTATACCACCATCAACCGATAAATCAATACCTGTAATGTATGAAGAATCGTCTGATGCTAGAAATAATACACTCTTTGCAACTTCTTCAGAAGTTCCGAATCGTTTCATTGGCGTTGTTTCTGTAAAGCCTGCTTTCATTTGGTCTACTGCTTCCGAAGGAAAACCTAATTTGTCGTATATAGGTGTTTCAATAGGTCCTGGTGCAACGGAGTTTATACGAATTCCTTTTTCAGAGAGTTCCGATGATAATGTTCTAGACAAACTTCTTACGGCTGCTTTAGTTGCTGCATACACACTGGTTAATGGAAAGCCTTTTTGGTCGGCTGCAGAGGTAGTTAAAATAATAGAGCCGCCATCTTTTAGAAGAGGAAGTGCCTGTTGAATATTAAAAAACAATCCTTTTATATTGATATTAAACTGCTTATCGAAAGTTTCTTCAGTTACCATATCAATAGGTTCAAAAACAGCTACACCTGCATTTAAAAATAAAACATCTAGTTTTCCGTATTGCTCATCAATTTTGGAATATAATGCCTTAACATCATCTAGGTTAGACGTGTCCGAAACGATACCTTTTATAGAACCACCAATTTCTTGGAGGGCATTTTCTATGGCTTCTGGTCGTCTTCCTGTAATGATTACTTGCGCACCTTCTTTGATGAATAATTTTGCTGTGGCTAATCCTATTCCACTGTTTCCGCCCGTTATTAGGGTAATCTTATTTTGTAATTTCATTGTATTTTTATTTTTTGTTATTTAATTAAAATGGATTGGTTGCCCAAACCGTTACTTCTGGAATAAAGACCTTGTCGTCCATTTCTAAAACCGAGACAATCGTATGAGCGATATCGTTGCTATCCAACTTTTGAGCTTCGATAGGTCGCTCTATTCTGTCGGTATTATTAAAAGCGGTAGTCACTTCACTAGGGTTTACTAAACATACCCTAACATTGTGTTTCCGAAGTTCGGCTTGCCAACTCTGAGTAAGTGCACGAACCGCAAATTTTGAACTCGCGTACACACTACCACTGGCAAAACCTTTTTGACTGGCAGTGGACCCGATATTTATTATCGTTCCCTTGCTCGTTTTTAAACTAGGAAGTAGTTCTTGTGTTAATAAACTTAGACCAAACACATTGGTATTGTATACCTT
>JABSPO010000286.1 GCA_013214625.1 Flavobacteriaceae bacterium | reverse complement strand
CTAATTCGTCTATTCTATTAATTAGGCGAACAAACTCTTTGTCTTTTCTTAGCAAGGCAACTTCCTCATCAGATAACTTACTGTATGCATCATAAAACGTTTTGCATTTTATGCAATACAAATCAGCTACATCTATAAATTCCGTTAGATCTTGTTTAATTGTATTATTCATGAATTGATGTTTTAAAATGTTATTTTACTATTGATAATTCCTTAACCCAACTGTTGCCACTTAAAAACATACCTAAATTGAAAAATTTATTTTGTCTTTTATTAAAGATGATTTCAGTTCCATCAGCACTCACTTTTACTATTTGCGCTTTTATCTGCTCATTTTTTAAAGTGTCCCCAGTTATTATAAGAGTATCGCCTTTTTTTATTTGGTTTATTTTTGTTACTTTTTCTAAATTCATATTACTATTTATTAAAACTTCCTTTTCTACTGTTTCTACAAAGTACATCAATGTATTTTCCCTCTGAATAAACGTTTTTATTATAGATTACTTTTGCTTCATTTCTTGTATCTGCTTCAATTGTTGCGTATGGAGCGTGTCCGTAATCACTTTCATAACAACCTTTATCTACTAAGTCAAATTTTATAATGACACTTTTATCTAAGTCTTTCAACGCCATAATATTCATAAGTTTTTTTAACTATCACTTGATTAATAACCGATTGATGGTGTTCCCACTCTTTTAAACCGGGTTTCATCTCACAAGCAGATACATGTTCTATTTCTTCCTCTAAAAAGGTTCTTAACGCTAATAATTCAGCAAAACTCATCTCTTTTAATTCTGGAATCATAATATTTTTATTTAATTAAATTACTTGTCAAGAAATCTACTTCAATGATTGGCTCAATGTTTTTAGTATCATTTTTGGTTAATATTTCGTTAACTACTTTCTGGTGTGCTTCTGATATACTCTCAGCTAAAACATAGTGGATAGCTTTACTTTTGGTTGTTACTTGATATAAATGTGTTGGTTTCATAATTAATTGATTGTTAGTGGTTCTAATATTTCAATAGGATCATTCACGAAAAAAGAAAGTGGTAGTGGAGGATCGTTTTTTAAATCGGTGTAGTTCCAATCGTTTTCCCACAAACACAACTCTCCATTATGCTCCTTTACGGTATTGGTTACCCAAATACCTCCTTTAGGTTCGCATGTATCGTTTAGCCATACTTTTACCTGATCTCCTGCTTTTGCTGTTAGTATGTTCATTGTTGTAAGTTGATTTTAAATTAATTATACCAATACTCAGTACATGTTAAACAATAAGCCTGTCTATCCGAAACTCCTGAAGACACTAATTCAGGTGTTGAGCAATTGCACCAGGTGTTTCCATCTTCATCCGTAGTAGGTTGCTCAGTCATTAAAAAACGAAGAGGCCTTTTTACTTTTTTAAACTCGTATACAAATACAAAAGGATTCGCTTTCCACGAGTCATTACCACCTATCAAACTCCAAAGTGTTTTAAAGGATTCCTTAGCAGTATTAAGGTTGTATATAAATTGTGTGGTTGCATACATTTCATCAATGTAGTTTAGCCAGTATTTATCACTTTTCTTAACTCCTTCTTTTTTAGAGTCCTCTTCAGATATATCATTTAACCGTTCAACTCTAACGTTTGTTACTTCTAAAAATGTTCTGCATACTGATTTAGGCATGTGAATAGAAGGTTTCCATTTCATTCTTCTAAAGACTTCTGGAATATGCTCATCTTGATATTTTTGTTTATATAAATACGGTGAATCTAAATCATCTGAATACTGCCATGTTTCTCTTACCCACATTACATCTCCAATATTGTATTTTGGTTTAATGTTTTCAGCAAAATGCCATCTGGTAACACCCATAGTAGGTCTATTAAGAAACAACTGAAATAAGTCTCCTCTTACTTCTATAGATAATTCATAATCATTATAATATTTATCTAACTTAACAGTTCTACGAGTTTGTGTTTTTATTTCGTTAGAAATAGCTGCTACCATTTCGGTATTGAATAGGATTGGTTTTGTTTTCATAACTCTAGTATTTAGCTTCTATTCTAAACAAATACCCATTATTGAAATCAATATTATTTTCTTTTAAAAGGCACTTCAATGCGGTTATTGGGTTACCATAAGCTCGATATCTCATAGTTCCACCATTCGGGTGCCTACTTCCTTTGTATTCTCCAAAAGGACCGTATTCCTCAACTACATTTTCGCTATCCTCATTAGTTAGCTCCGGTAAAAATTTAATAAGTGTAAGTTTTCGACCTTCTAAAGCCAAGTTTTCTTCTAAGGATGTAGCTTGTGGTGTTATTACTGCGAATTCTCCTTTCCCTGTTGTAAACTTTATTATTTCCAAAGTTTCTGTTTTCATAATTTTTACTTGTTAATGATTAGTTATTATTCGACAATGTTTTTTTAATTCCTGATGTATTTGACTCATTGGTGTACCACTAGCGTCCGCTGGCACCAAATAAGTAATTCCCATATCAAAATTTAATTTATAGGCTTGAACGTGTTGTATTCGTTCAATACAGTAACCACCTGATATTCCTTCAAAAGAGGCTACTATTTTGTTTCTTCCAACTATCCATGCCTGAGACTTTAATTTTCTAATATGTTTTTTACCAAAATCATCTTTTACTATTAGTTCTGTTCCTACTGGATATAAGTCATTAAATACCTCTACAGCTTCTTTAATTTTATTTTTCACAACTAATCCGTTTTAAATTGTTTATTGTATAAATAGTGTACTGTTTTTACATAGGCATCGGTAACCAAATCCTTTGAAACTTGTTTTTCAAACTTGATTGTTTCGCTCCATAAACCGTTTTTAAGTTCCGTTTGATATGCAATAACATAGCCTCGTACACTATAGCTCACTCCTGTTACAGGCAGGATAAAAACACGCAAACCTCTTTTAAGTAGCTTGCCTGCTAATTCCTGTATTTCCATTGTATT
>JABSPO010000285.1 GCA_013214625.1 Flavobacteriaceae bacterium | reverse complement strand
AGAAAATGGCTTTATTGAGTAATCTTTAAGATTGATTACATTGTTACTTGAATCATAATTTTTTTCACTCACTAAAACTTTATTGTTTTCTATGATTTTATAGGTTTGTGATTTCATTTTTCGATTATGATTGTATTGCACCTAACGGTCTTGTGTATGATTAGTGGCGTGTTTAAGCCACTAATTTAGCAAATACAAACCGAATAGAAAATCCACGAGGATTTTCGTAAGCAGGCGAGAACCAGCCATTAATTATACACGGTGTTACTAGCTGGCTTTATTCTTTTATTTCCTTTAAATATTTATAATCATTTCCTTGTTTTAGTAAAACATATTGATTCCAAAACTTTTCGTCATTTAGATTGTCAACGGAAAAATTCCATTCAGATAGAGAACCAATTTGGTCAACAACTTCACTTCCGAATAAATTGCCTTCAATAACAGAAGGTTTAAAATAGTTCCATTCATATAATTTTTGGGAATCATTAAAACCGACAAAATAGTGAAGTTTTTTTATTCCTTCCTTGTCGGTTACTAATACAGGATTAATTGCTAAAGCTCTATTTTCTGAATATATTAAAGAATGAACAGATAATTTTGAATAATTGTGAGGATTATTCTTCTTTAAAATTTCATAAGTTGGTTTAAAAACGCTTTCGTTTAATTGTTCTTCAAAAGAAGTGTTTTTTGATTGTTTTTCTTTTCTGAAAGAATCTGCAACAATTTCGTATAATCCAATATAATTCCGATTATTAACTTCATCAGTTTTCCAAATAGATTCTCCATATTTATCCCAATCTGGGTCTTTTTTTAAATCAGGAACTTTTTCAAATAAGTTAGTCTCCCAAAAGTCAGGATTTAATTCTGTTGAATTTTCATTGAAAAAATTCCATTGTTGAAGATTATTGAAATATTGTTCTTCTCCTTCATTAATTGAATTTGCTTGAAAATAAGTAACGTTTGATTTTTCGTAATACCATTTATCATTGTATTTCACAGCTTTTATAATGTAAGCATATGTTCTCGGAATTTCTTCGAGAAACTCCTTATCCTTAATGTCATTTGGTGAAATGATTTTTACGTTTTTATCTTTTTTATTTTTAGTTAAATCTTTAAAATCTTGAGAAGAAACTTGCTCAATAAAAAAAGCTACAAATTTTGTTTTGTTATCATTTAGCAATAATTGAAAAGGTTTATCATTGCTATCGGATAAAATGGTTTTTAGAAATTGTTCATCAAAATCTTTTCTCAAATACTCATTTGAGAGAATATTTAATCTTTCTTGACTTAATTGTTTTTCTTTTTTTAATGTTGGACTGTTAATTGCAATTGTATAAATAATATCGTTCAAGGCTTTGGACAAAGCATTGTTAACTGTACAATTAATTGATTCATTAGTGCACGCAAACTCAAATCCTGGATTATTCCAATCTCCAATATAAGATTTATCTAAAATAATAGAGTTTGATATGTTGTCAAATAATTGAACTTTGATTTCGGCATAACCAACATTATTCTTTTTGTACAACTCAATTTTTGAGAAATTAAGAACATATTGAAAGTTCTCATTTTGGGAAATACTTTTTAAATTAGTTAAGGAACCATCACTTTTTTGGTCTTTTAGAATAATTAATAGATTCGGGAATTTTTCAAAAAAACGATATGCTAAAAATTGCTCGGAAATGGAACTTGCATTTTTGAAAAAATCTATGTTTTTAGCAAATTCTATTTCACTTTTTATCATCTCTCGAATATTTTCGGGTTGTGATAAAAAATCTTCAGATTTAAGGTAGGATTCTGTTTCCGAAGTATTATTATTTTTTACAATACTGTTGTTGTATTCCGTGATTTCTGTCTTAAATGATTTCTCATATTTTGTTTCATTTGGGGAAAGTATTAGAATTGTTGGTTCAAGTTTTTCCTGTGCAAAAGTTAAGATTGAGACTAATAGAATTATTAAAGTAAATAATTGTTTTTTCATTTGCGTTTTGTTGGGTTCAGCTTGCTGGTAATGTTTAGCTATGAATAGTACGGGCAGAAAACCCGTAGATTTTCGTATCGACACAAGCCATAAGCTTTTAGATTTTGTTTTTAGTTTGTCGTTTTAAAAAAGCCGATTTTTAAATCATGAACACCTTTAAATTAAATAAGAAAGGAGGTGAGTAAATTAAAAGATTTGGCGATAAAGTAAATATACACAAACCTCTGGAATTACAGATCGAAACCTGTATTATTTATAGGTGTTGTTGGCGTTTCGTTTTTCTAATTACTCCAGCCTTTGAATTCGTGAATTTTCCATTCAGTTGGTCTTAAAGAGTTTTCGTACTCAATCAGTTCTTTATATGCATCTTCAACGATGGTTTTATTTTCATACCAAATATCATCAGCAGGATAACAACAGATTCCATTAGTTAATTCAGATATTATTGCAGACGAAAGTGTAGACATTCTAAGTTCAAGAGAATTATGGGAACCCCAATTAAAATTAAGAATTAGTTTACAACTCTCAAGTTTTGAATCAATTTCATCATTTGCGTATTCAACTTTTTTAATTTGCCTATTCAGTAACTTTTGAACGAATGACTTTTTGGATTGAAGTGATTCAAGTTCCTTTTGTAAATCAAATTCGTCTTTATAAAATTCAAATCCAGAAATGAATTCCCTGTCTTTTAATTCTTGGTTTTTTGGGTTTTTAAGTTTGACCTTAAAAGGCAAAAATCCACTATGGTCATTAAATGAAAAGTCTGGATGTATTTCACATTCCATATCAAATTGATTCATTCTCTCAATCCACTTAGGAATGATTTCATCATCAATTTGCTTTACATATACATTTAAATCTAAACTCATATTTCAAATTTTATCTAATGAATGCCAACGTTTAGCTCGTATGTTTGTTTAGTTGTAAAATTCGACACTAATATATAACTTTATAAATATAATAAACATAAATCAAAATAGGAGGGA
>JABSPO010000284.1 GCA_013214625.1 Flavobacteriaceae bacterium | reverse complement strand
AACCACCTCCTAAACCAATTTCAATCAAATTACTCATTATATTATCCGATACTAGTTTTCCATTGTTCACTTCGTATTGCAATTGCTTTAATATAAGAACAAACTGCTACGGCTTCATAACCTTCTTCTGTGAGCTTTTCAAATGTTTGTAAAACCATCTCCTTTCCTATTCCTCTACCTCTCAAATCATAAGGAACCTCAGAATGTACTAAATACATTTTGCCTTCTTTTAAAACATAATCTATCCAAGCTTCTTCTCCATTTATTGTAAACCTAAACTTCTTATCAATTTTGTTATGCGCTATTTTAGTCATACTTGGTATCAGTTTATACAACCACTTGTATAGTTCTTCCTTATATGGATTTCGTAACTTTTTAGTTCCTATAGTTATGGTCGGAAAATTTAACTTTCTATTTTCATACAAACCACGCAGTTCTTCTGCGTGATTAGTATCTTTTTCTACATCTAAAAATAAATACGGCAGACCAGTTTCATTTAAAACAAGCTGGTAATAATGTGTTTTATGACATCCGTCCGTTCCGTATAATTTTATTTCAGGTATGTTTATCATTTTATTCTATTTGTTTTAATCCCTCCGGTGGGACTAACTCGTTAAGGTTTCCTTAAAACTAAAAAGGTTATTATTAATTCACACCTCGTGTGCTTTTGTCAAGGCTCTTGATTGCCTCTATCGCTCCTTCCACATTTAAATGAAAATCAGCAAAAACGATATTGTCATTCTGATCTATTAAAATAAACCAAGGGGTTCCGCCTGTTTTATAATTAGTCATGATATTTGATCGTGACTTTCCATCATCTCCTGCATCATGCCCAAAAGGTATTTTCAACTCATATTTTTTTTGAGTCTCAATAATTTTATCATATGTATTGGCATGATGTCCTTCAAAAACGGTCTGAATGGCTAAAAAAACTACCTGATCATTTCCCTCCAAAGCAGTTACCATTTTTTTTAAATCTGGTAAGCCTTTACTATGGCATCCTGGACACCAATGCTGAAAGCAATACACTACTTTAAATTTACCTTTATATTCGGACAATTTAATTTCATCAGTCTTTTTTCCTTCAGCATTAATCCAGTTTTTTACCTTAAATTCTGGTGCTTTTATAATTTGATTATCTATATTACTTGTGCTCATTTTCTCTTCTTTTATAGTTGTTTGTGCCAAACCAATACTGGCTAGTGACACAAACAACATCATTAAAAAATAACCCTTACTCCACATTATTGTTCCTTTAAAATTATGCTATCAGTTTATCAGCATGCAGCCTTCTTAATTTTGCCAACTTAGGGTTAATTACAACCTTACAATATCCTTGATTACTATTCTTGTTGTAAAAATTTTGATGGTTGCTTTCCGCTTCATAAAAAATAATTAGCGGGCTAATTTCTGTTACAATAGTATTTTCATAAAAAGACGAAACTTCTTTAGTTACTATTTCAGCAATTTCCTTTTGTTTATCATCATGATAAAAAATAACCGATCTGTATTCTGTTCCAGCATCAGCTCCTTGCTTATTTAAAGATGTTGGATCATGGCTAGTCATAAATATCACTAATAAATCTTCATAAGAAATAATACTAGGATCGTAACTTACTTGAATAACCTCTGCATGACCAGTTAACCCTGAGCATACTTCTCTATAAGTAGGTTTCCCAGGAGCATTTCCCCCAGAATATCCTGAAACTACTTTTTCTACTCCTTTAATTTGTTGAAAAATTGCTTCTGTACACCAAAAGCATCCACCACCAACTGTTAATAGTTCTAATCTGTTCTTTTTCATTACTTAATCCCTTTCTTTTCTGTTTGCAAAGTCATTGACTCTGAATTAATACAATAACGCAATCCGCTTGGTTCTGGTCCATCAGGGAACACATGCCCTAAGTGTGCATCACAGGTATTACACAATACTTCTACACGTGTCATCCCAAAAGAATCATCTTTATGATACTGAATAGTATTTACTGTAATTGGTTGCGTAAAACTTGGCCATCCAGTTCCTGAATTAAACTTTATAGAAGAATCAAACAAAGGCGTATTACAACACACACAATTGTATTGTCCTGTTTCATAAATACTACATAGCCCTCCAGAATGAGGTGCCTCAGTTCCTTTTAATCTCGTAACTCTAAATTGTTCTGGCGTAAGTAATTTACTCCATTCCAATTTTGTTTTCTCAACTCTTTTAACTGGTTTTGGGTTTCCGTGAACTCCATTGTGTATTACATCTTTCCAAGTAATCATTTTAATTTCCTTTCTTTTAATTTGTTGTACTACAAAATTACAACGAAAGGAAAGCTACTACAATAACAATAGTTCCCACAATATGGTCAGTTTTTCCCTTGAGAAAAAATACGGTAAGCAGCTGGAGTTTGCTGGTAATGCTTTTTGAAGAATTTAGAAAAATGAGACACATCAGTAAAGCCTAATTCAAAACCTATATCAGTGACTGATTTCTTTGAAAAAAGCAATAAACGCTGTGCTTCTAAACATATACGTTCACTAATTACCTTTAAAGGTGTTTTTGCATTGTACTTTAAAAATACATTTGATAATGTTTTAGGAGACCTTTCTAATAAAACTGCATAATCAGTAACCCGATGTTTGGTTCTGAAATGCATTTCTACCAATAAATTAAACTGTCTAATCAAATCAAGTTGTTCATTTTTAATAAGTGGTTGTATTAAGTTCCCTTTTATTAATCGAGTAGCTTTTATAAGTAATCGTTTTAATAATACTAACAGCATTTCCCCTTGTATTTGGTCCTTTGTTTCAAACTCTTCTTTTAATATTAAATACAACAAGTTAAAACGTTCTTGTTCTTTTTCATCTAAAGTAATGATAGGGGCATTTGATGAACCGAAAAACAATAAACCGTTACAAGATACTTCTGCATCATGATCACGTATGCAATAAAACTCTCTGTTAAATATAAATGAAACCACACCTGTAGTAAAAGGTTCTATTGTAATATTATTTACAGGAGTACAAAAA
>JABSPO010000283.1 GCA_013214625.1 Flavobacteriaceae bacterium | reverse complement strand
CCCAATAAAGCATAACCATTAGCTAAAGAGTTCCAATCACAATCCGTCACATTTGCCGTTATTGTTGTTTCTGAATATTATGTAGGTAAATTGGATATGGTATAGATTGTGGTAACATCTTCACCATAAGGCCCTACAACTTGTGTATAGATCACTTCGTCTGAACAATTTCCATACACTGTTAATGTTAAGGCTTCATCTTTAGGAAACAATCCACAAGCTTCACCAGTATCATTAGTATAGCCTGAGTAAACGGTTTGGTTGGTTTCATTTCTTATAATTTCAAAATAAAAATCTGACAAAACAGTTGTGGCAGTAATATTAAAACAAGCATTTACGGTATCTAACGGGAAATCACAATTCCACCACGTAAAATGTGTTACTTGGACAACATAAACATTCCCAACTTTGACAGCTACGCCTTCTTCTTTCCAATACCCTTTTGCTTCATCAAAATACCACATTGGCATGCTCTCTGGTGCATTTGGTGTACTTGCCGATACTGGTAGTGTTAAGGTTGCCGGAGTATTTGAATCTATATTTAGTACTTCGCCGTTGGCTCCATAAAGGTTAACCGATAGCATACCATAGGTCTCCATACCTGTAGCAGTACCATCTGCTCGTTTACCAAACAACATTCCTGGCATTTGCGTAAAGGTTTCTTGTTGGTTTGGCTCTAAATAATGTAGAGAAACTGAAACTACCCCATTGTAGGTTCCCCCCGAAGCATTCACAAAACCACCAGCAAAAGCAACTTGTGCTCCGTTTGGTAAAGACACCTCAGAAGCTTCCCCTGCAGTAATTGTAGCAATCGTATTTTGTACTAATAAAGTAATAGTAATTTCATTTACACCATTTTGCATAGGCACCACCGCCCTACTTGCTTTAATGTAACCGTTTTTATTTGCTGTTATATACGCAAAGTTTTCATAGACAACGGCATCGTTTAAAAAAAACACCCCATTTTCATCGGTCATTGCTGTTTGATTGCCAATATTAATTTGTACCTCGCTTAACTTATTACCGTCTACATCTCGTATGATACCAGAAAAATTAGTAATTACATTGGTACCAAAATTCTGCAATGTAAAATCACTGTCTGAAACAGTTTGTTCCGTATTGCTTTCATTTGATACGTTAGATACTGCTTCATCTTCTTGACAAGAAAATAGTAAAAAACATAAAATAAATAAATGGATTATTTTTTTCATAGTTGTTAGTTTATTGAAAATTGTACTAGCAAACATATAAAATTACAATTCAGTAAAAAAATTAAATGATAGTTTACAAGAAGAAATCCCAAACTAAACCAAAACGTACCATAAAATCTTTATATGGATAGTTAGGCGCACTATAAAAATCATTCCCTGTCCATGCTGAATTGAAATGCTCTGCTTTTAAATAGATACGTGCATTCCTAACTTTAGCGTTTACAAAAAAGTCCAAACGAGCATATTCTTTATTAGTCTGCACATAGAATTCCGACAACAAAGGATCGTAGGCGTTCATTTTATATTCTGAGAAATAACTCCCTATTACACCTATTTGTATAAACAGGTTTTTATCAAACCAAGCATCAGTATAGTACAAGGAGCTTCTTAGTATTAAATCAGGGACATTTAACACATCAGCTGACTGAGTAACATTTTGATACTGAACATTATTATCCAATGCTAGTTTTCGGAATTTGAACTCTTTATTTATTGATAGCTTCAAATACTTTATATCCTTATTATACTGAAATGGTTTTATACTATTAGTTACCCCATCTACCCCAAAATAAGAATGGTTTTTAATTGTAGTATATGATCCTTTTAATAGTCCGTATTTTTCAGCATCTACTTCAAATACCAATGCATTTGTTTTTATCGTTTCAAAATTTGGATTTGACCAATTGTAGTTTTTATAATCACTTTGATACAGCCTATAATTAAAGTCTGGCAATGCTTCTTTTAAAACCGCTTTTGCTCGCACATCAATTGAAGGCAATAATGAATATTCAATATTTGCATTAAAAACACTCCCTTTATTATCGTCAGATAGATTTGAAGTGAAACTTGATTTTAGTTTCAATTTCCCAAAATCATTCTTATAATTAACACCGTAAGAGGCGAAACCTCCTTTTAACCTGTTAGGAATATTCCCTGTAGTTAAGAAAACCAAACTATTGTATCCGTAATTATAATCGGCATATCCTCCATGAACGATAATATTTCCGATTTTATTCTTTCTAAACGAAACATATCCTTGGTTATAAAATTTCTCTAATCGAACCTCATCATGTATCGCAGCGCCAAATGCATCTCCAAAAAATGTATTCGCAGCAGTTTGATTGAATTGATATTTTTTATCTTCTAAATTAGAAATATGTCCAACACTCAATCCGTAATTACTTGTTGAATCTTGCTGCTTGAATATGTTATAATAATGATTAATGTAAAACCTTTTGGCTGACAACTTATTATCTGCATCTTCAAAATTGACTTCAAAACGAGATCTGTCTTTAAATTCTTTGTTTTTGTTTTCAAACTCAGTAATCAACGTATCAGCAATTCCTCCGTTTTCTTGATTCTCAATTGACTGCATAGCCATATGTGCTTTTGCAAAATATCGATTGTTTTTAGTATTGTAATTTATCGATGACCTGAATTTCCCTCCGTTAGTTTTTATATGTCGGTACTTTCCTAAAGAACGCAACCCTTTGTAAGCAATTGAAACATTTAACCGAGGCGTGGTATTAACGGTAAAAAAAACATCTGCCAATTGCCCTTGCTCCATTGTAGTTTTAAAAAACAACTCCGTTAATGGCGTAGCAACATTGTAGTACACAACATCTTCAACCTCGGCATAGTCAATATGTTTTGCTCGAGCACCAAACCTAGAAAACAGCGCTTGGCTCTCCGAAAAGTCATATCCTAATTGATTAAAAACTTGCCCTGTATTTGAAAAAGGCAATAGTTCAAAATAATCTTTTCTTAAATAATTATACTTATACTCCTTTTTTACACTCAGAGTA
>JABSPO010000282.1 GCA_013214625.1 Flavobacteriaceae bacterium | reverse complement strand
AACAGGATGTCGTCCAGAGTTTGTCTTACCTTCACCACCACCATGAGGGTGATCAATCGGGTTCATCGCAGATCCTCTTGTTTGAGGTCTTTTTCCTAAGTGTCGAGAACGTCCAGCTTTACCAATTACCATGTTAGAATAATCTTCATTTCCAACAATACCAATAGTAGCAATACAAACACCAAGAATTTTTCTCATCTCACCAGAAGGTAATCTTAAGATAACATACTTGTCTTCTCTACCCATAATTTGAGCATATCCACCAGCAGAACGAGCAATTTGCCCACCTTTACCAGGTTTCATTTCAATATTATGAACCATAGTACCAACAGGGATACTAGTTAATCTCATTGCATTACCAGGAAGAATATCTAAACCAGACTCTTGAGCCATGATTTTAGTTCCAACAGATAAACCTGAAGGTTGTAAGATGTATCTCTTATCTCCATCAGCATAAGTAATTAAACAAATTCTACAGTTTCTGTATGGGTCATATTCAATAGTTGAAACAGTTCCCTCTACACCAAACTTAGATCTTTTGAAATCAATAATTCTGTATAGTTTTTTAGCACCTGCTTGTTTATGTCTAGAAGTGATTCTACCGTTACTATTTCTACCAGCATGAGCTTTTACTCTTTTAAGTAAAGATCTAACCGTTGGTTTAGAAGTAATATCAGAAGTATCCATTACAGTCATAAATCTTCTTGAAGGTGTTATTGGTCTAAATTTTTTAATTGCCATTCATAATCCCTTAAGCTGAAAGGTTCGCTATTTCAGCGCCCTCTGGTAGTGTTACATAGAATTTCTTGAAATCTGGACGTGATCCTAGTTTCCCTTTAAATCTTTTAACTTTACCTTTTTGTCTTAAAGAGTTAACTTTTGTAGGTGTTACACCAAAGTACTCTCTAAACACTTCTTTTAAACCATTCTTAGTCATTCTAGGACTAGTTTGAACAACGATTACACCACTTTCTTGTAATTCAATTGTTTTCTCTGTATATAATATTGCTTTAATATCTGTAATATCAGCCATCTTACGCCTCTTTTGTTAATGCTTCAAGCACTGATTTTTCAATTAGTACTGAGTGATATGCAGAAATCAAATAAGCGTTAACTTCTTGTTTTTCTATCATATAACAATTCTTAATGTTTCTAAACGCTAAATAAGTATTTTCGTCAATTGAATCAACAACGATTAATACGTCTCTTTGGTTTAATTTAGCCATTACTGCAACAGCATCTTTAGTTTTACCAGACTCAAGTTTAATTGAATCAACAGTAAATAAAGAACCATTTTGCCCTTGTGCATTTAATGCAAAACTTAAAGCCAAGACTTTTTGTTTTTTATTAACTTTTTGAACATAGTTTCTTTTTTGAGGTCCAAATGCTTGTCCCCCTCCAACGAATAAAGGTGATCTTAATGATCCCCATCTAGCTCCACCAGAACCTTTTTGTGCTTTAGGTTTTCTACCACCACCACGAACTTCTGATCTACCTTTTGCTCTAGCAGTATTAGCTCTACAAGAAGCTAAATAAGACTTAACATAAAGGTATAAGTTATGAGAGTTAATCTCTGCATATTTAGCAGGTAATGTAATATCACCAGCGTTTTCAAATTTGTCGTTTAAAATTAATGCTTTACTCATTTAGCAACCTTTACTTTACCTAATCCGCCGTTTGGTCCAGAAATAGAACCTTTAACAACTAAGATACCAGTTTCTGCATCAAATGAAACAACATCATTTCTAACAGATACAGTACAATGACCATAATGACCTGGCATTTTTTTACCACGCATAACTCTACCTGGCCACTCAGCATTACCAATAGAACCAGTCGTTCGACCCATTCTATGACCGTGAGATGCACGACCACCTGCAAAGTTCCATCTTTTAACAACACCAGCAAAACCTCTACCTTTAGAAATAAAAGTAGATCTTAATAACTTAGCATCATTTAAAACAGATACATCTTGGTCTCCAGCTTCAGTATTTGCTACAGCGATTGTTGCAAATCTATTGAACTCTTTTGATAAGTTGTATTTTTTTTGTTGACCTTCAATAGCTTTATTGAATTTTTTACCGTTTGCATATGCAACGATTGCGTCACCGTTTTCTAGAACTGCACACACTTTTGTATCAAGAACTCTTAAAAGTGTAACAGGAACAGCAGGAACTGTAACAGTTCTACTCATACCGATTTTCTGTACTATAAATTCCATATTTTACCCTTTCCTATTCTTGACCCATAGATCTAACTTCAACATCTACTTCAGGAGCTAGGTCTAATTTCATTAGTGAATCTACTGTATCTGGAGTCGCAGAAACGATATCAATCATTCTTGAGTGAATTCTAATTTCGAATTGCTCTCTTGAACTCTTATTAACGTGAGGACCTTTGATAACAGTATATCTTCTGATCTTTGTTGGTAAAGGTATAGGACCTCTCAACTCAGCACCAGTTCTTTTAACAGCTTCTACAATTGAAGCAACACTTCTATCTAAAACTCTATGATCATAAGCTTTAAGCTTTAATCTAATTTTTTCCATTTTTTTCCTTTAAAGAACTCGTTAGATCTACGTAAACGCACCCTAACCACATTTTATGGACGCGGATTATAACTTATTTTGGGTCTAATGTCAAGAGTTATGGGCTTTGTCTAAAAGATAGTACCATTTTACTTCCTTTTAATAAGGATAGGTATTGCTTTTTTAGAAAACTTATTCACAGTTGTGATTAAATTGATTTAGGAGACGTGAATACTAGGTGAATAGATGAAATAATTCACTTTTCATCCTTATTAGAAGGAATGTAAAAAAAATTTCAGTAAATAAATGCATTAAAATTCTTTTTATATCCGTATATTTATTGATTTTAAAGAATATTTTTAATATTCTAAGAATTAGAAGGAAGTACATGATTGAAAAAAAACAGGAACTATCAAATGAACAAGGATATAAAAAGTATTCTTATTTTAAAATATCCAAAGCATTAGAGAGTTTATTAAAAAAAGAGTATTTTTTAT
>JABSPO010000281.1 GCA_013214625.1 Flavobacteriaceae bacterium | reverse complement strand
AGCAGATAATAACTTAATTGCACAATAGGATAATGGACCAACTATCAAGAATATGAAGTAGATTAGTAAAATTTGATTTTCAAATAAATAGGTTATCACATAATATACAACAGCCATTATGGTTAGTACGCAAAAACCAAAAGCAACTTTGCTAGCTCTGTCTCTACCAATAGCTATTGGTAGTGTGTTGTAACCCGCTTTATGATCGCCATCAACATCTTCTAAATCTTTTACTAGCTCTCGTACAAGGTTTATTAAAAATGCAAATACAGCATAATCAATTAAAAATTTAAACATAAATACGTAAGCGTCTCTACTATCAGGAGTAATCATGGGTGTTATTTCAAAAATACCGACGATTAAAATACTTAGCGCCACAAGAAATGAAACTAGAATATTTCCAATTAGTATTGTTTGTTTTAAAGAAGTTGCATACCAATAGAGTAGTGCGGAAACTAATAAAAATAGAGTAGCAAAACTATTCTTATCAATTTGCCATGCAACATAAATTCCTAAAATAATTCCGGCAACAGTAAAACCTATAAAAAGGTTATTTGCAAAATCTTCAGAAATGCTTTTTCCTACGATAGCTTTTTTTGGTTTGTTAATGGCGTCAGCTTCCACATCATAAATGTCGTTAATCACATAACCAGCAGCAGCAATACAAACGGTAGCTAAAACCAAACAAGTGAATGATGTAGGATCTAAAGCGGTAGTTAAATTGGCGTTTTTAAACTGAGGTAAATCAAAAAAAACATATTTAATAATGCATTGTATAAATGCAATCATAAATAAGTTTTTGTAACGAATAAGATTAAGTAGGTTCATTTAGTGTAATTAGGTTATTTAAAAATTAAAATATGTTTCTATATGATTTAAATCATAAAAGAGCTAGTGTCTTCTTTTTAATTTTGTGCTACAAAGTAATAAATAATGGCAAAATTAATAGCAATACTCAATTCTTTTTTAATTACAAATTTGTGTTTTTTATGTATTTATATTCTTCATGAGATGCTGTTTCCATTAACGAGTGATTTATATGTGATAGCAGCCTTTGGAGCGTCAGCTGTATTGGTTTTTTCTACTAGTGATGATGGAGGGTATTCTATGAAAAATACTTTTTTTGGAGCCTCAATAGGAGCTGTAATTGGTGTTTTTTTTAATATGCTGGATTTGGATAAAGCGTTATCAATAATTCTAGCTATTAGCACATGTATTTTTATGATGAATTTAACCAATTTAAAATACCCTCCAGGTGGAGCAATTGCGTTAATCCCCGTGTTGTCTGGTAATGAAATAGAGCGCTTAGGGTATTACTACCTATGCTGCCCTGTACTGACAGGTATCACTATTATATTTTTATTTTCAAAACTTCAAATTTTAATAAACACTAAATTATATAAACAATGGCAAGTCCCAAAACAATAGCAATAGTAAAATCAACAGCACCAGTTTTAGAGGTACATGGTGAAGAAATAACAAAAGTTTTTTATAGACGATTATTTGAGAACAATCCTGAATTAAAAGACATGTTTAACATGACTAATCAAAAAAAGGGTACACAACCTAAAGCGCTAGCAAATGCAATATTTAAATACGCTTGCCATATTGATAAATTGGAATTATTAGGAGATGCAGTAGCGTCTATTACAGAAAAGCACAGTAGTTTGTCGATAACCCCAGAAATGTATCCTATAGTAGGTAAAAACTTATTAGATGCGATAAAGGAGGTGTTAGGTGATGCTGCTACTCCTGATGTAATTGATGCTTGGGCTGAAGCATATGATGATTTAGCTGTTATTTTTATGTCAAGCGAAGAAAAAATTTATGAAAAGAAAGAAAGTAATGCAGGAGGGTTTAGAGGAAAAAAGAATTTCGTAGTTTTTAAAAAGGAGGAAGAAAGTAGTGTAATAACTTCTTTTTATTTAAAACCTAAAGATGGTTCCTCAGTACCTGAATTTATACCGGGACAATATATAGTATTAACTATTGATGTGCCTGGTACTACGCATAAACACACTAGGAATTATAGTTTATCCGATAGTAATAATAAAGATTATTTGCGAATAAGTGTTAAGAAGGAAACATATAATCCTGAAGGGATAGTTTCTAATTATTTACATTCTAATATTATTGAAGGGGATGTGTTGTCAATAGGAATTCCTTCAGGAGATTTTGTTTTAAATAATTCTGAAAAGCCAGTAGTGTTATTGGCAGGAGGAGTAGGGATTACACCATTAATGAGTATGTATAAGAGTATATTAAAAGATTCAAAAAGAGAAGTCGTTTTCATTCAATGCGCTTTAAATAGTGAAACACATGCCTTTAAAAAAGAAATACAAGAAAATCTAACTTCTAAATCAAAATCAGTAATTGTTTATAATGAACCATTAGTTACTGATATACAAGGTGATGATTATGATTTTTCAGGATATCTAACGGCTAATATTCTTAAGGATATAGGAGTGGATTCTGAAAGTGTGTTTTACTTTTGTGGACCAACACCATTTATGGCTAATGCGATAAAAGTTCTTAATGAGTTAGATGTTGAGGAATCGAATATAAATTATGAGTTTTTTGGACCATCTGAAGAGTTGATGTGTGTATAAATAATAAATTAAAAAAGGCGATTATGAACAACAATCGCCTTTTTGAATTTATATTTATCATCCTTTTAGTAAAAGGATCAATCGTATTTGGCTTCAAATTGCGTCATCCATTTTCCTTGTACACGCATTACTTGCTCAATAACATCTCTACCACAACCTTTCCCTCCGTTTATTGGAGAAATATATTCTGATACATCCTTAACTTCGGGAGCAGCATCTTGCGGACAAGTGGCCAGCGCTACTTGTTGCATTACAGGTATGTCTGGGATGTCATCTCCCATATACAAAACTTGTTCAGGAGTAATGTTCTTTTTAGAGCAATACTCTTCATATTGTAATATTTTCTGATGTGTTCCAAGATAGATATCAGTAATTCCTAAACCTTGTAATCTTTTACGAACACCTTCATTACTTCCGCCAG
>JABSPO010000280.1 GCA_013214625.1 Flavobacteriaceae bacterium | reverse complement strand
TAATTACTTTGGTTTAAAAACAATAAAAGCTAATTACATAGGTGGTTCAATTTGGAGACATAATTACAGATGTGATTTATACGCTAATTATTATGGTGTTGATTATCCTTGGGAAATTGAGGTTGTTCAAAATTCAGGGCAGCAAGTTAATACTGTAAGAAGTATTGAATACCAATTAGAAACTTATGTGTATAAAGGAGACTTAATACACGGTTGTGGTGATGACAGATGGCATGATTTAGACTTTAATTTTGATCAAGCTATTATACATAATACAGAACAAATCTCAGGATTGTTAAAGTTAAACTTAGATCCTAAAGAAGATCCTTTTACTAAAATTAATTATCCTATTATTAATCCTGACAGTATAGATATACTCTATTCTAAAGAAGAACAAAAATATAGGTTTAATCAATTTTGGGATGTTACTAATGATAGAGGTGAGTTTACAAACTCAGAACAACGTATATTTACTACAGAATTAAATGGTTACATTAGAAATTTAAATGAAAACAACATAGATTATCTTAAGTCTGAACATGAAAGAAAAAAGTTTAGACACTATTATAATAAAGTTGTACTTAGAAGATTAAGATCTCATAATAGAAAAATGCTTCTAAAATTACAAAATACGAAACTACTTTTATCAAATAGATAATGAAGAAAATAAAGCATAAAAAAAGTATCGGTTTGCCTGGAGGACCTAATGAAATGTTTACATATGTAACAGGTGTTTTTTCAACTGAAGGTTATAAAAGAAACAGTCCTGATGTAAACAATCCATTTAACATTATTCCTTCAGGAAATATTACAATGAAAGGTGTAGATTTTCCTGTAATGGGTACAGATAATCTAGGAAACTCTAAACTAATGATGCCTGGTCATGATTATACGTTTCCTGGTAATATGGTATTTGAAACACCTATGGCTCAGCAAGGTAAGGAAGTTAATACAGAAACAAGTATTTTAACTAAACTAAACCCAAAAAACTGGGGTGTTGCAGATTATTCTAATGAATCAGATTTTAATAAAGCTTTTAGTTCTGCTTCAAAAGCAGGAGAAAAAGAATTTATTTGGAATAATAAAAGATATACTACTGATCGCGCAAATGAAAACCCTTATGAAGTTAGTAAATTTAGCTCAAGCTTTATACCTAAAACTTATTTAAATAATAAAATAAATAATTCTAAAGACAATGTAGTAAGAGAAAAACGTGACATTAAATTAAATGAGGGAAAGTTATATTTTCAAAGAACTAATGAAGCAACAGAAGGTAACATTATATTAGGCGGAGATTTTGTAGAAGATGAACCAACAGCTTACCCAGCTTATAATTTTAAAAACAACATAACTGAAAGATATGATGCACAAGGAGAAAAAGTAAAACTTGATAATGAAACTCAACTTTATTATGGAATAGTAAACAACAAATTAAAAACTGGAAAAATTACAAGTTTTAATAATGATGATATAGTTGTTCCTATTAGATACGGTGGTAGGTATGATAAAAAAGATGCATTAAGCAAAGAAAAAAAAGCTATTATAGCAAACTATAATAATATAAAAGATAAAATTAAACAAATTGATCTTTCAGAAGAAGCTTTAAATAACTTTTATAAAGGTAAAGAAAGACCTTTTTGGGATTCACATTCAAGAAGATTTTTTGAATATAGAGATTATAAAATTGCTGAAATATTAAAAGAGTCAAATCTTTCTGCTGAATCGTGGAGTGACCTTAAAAAATACGCTAAAAATTTAGATGCTACATTTACTAGAGATGGTAAACCAATTTATAATAGTGGTGTAGATGGTAAAGTTATTTTACATTCACCTTCAAGTGGAGAACAATTATTTTTATATAAAAATAACGTTTCTGAAGTTAAAGAAAAATCCCAGGAGTTTTTAAAAAAACATCCAGATGCAGAGTTTATATCATTAGATACAGGTAGATACAATTTTTTAGTTGAAAATCAAGAAGGATTAAACGTTGATGATTTTAGAACTTATCAAGAATCTGACATTAGAAGAGGTGATAGAATTGGCTATAACATAGTTTATGGTAACATGATGCATGATTATGGAGATGGTGAAAGAAAAAAAATGTACTATTCAGATAAAGAACTTTCTGAATTAAATGTAGATGAAAAGAATTTTGACACATTAGCTTTACAAAGAGAACTTTCAAATAGAGGATATAAATTACCTGGATCAATTAAAGAAGATGGTAAGTTTGATGGAGTGTTTGGAAATGAAACAAAACAAGCATTATTAAATTGGCAATCTAAAAATCAAAAGCAACTTGGTGGAGAACAAAAACAAATAGAGCAAGAATCTACAGTTTTTAAAATGCCTGCTATGATGTTACCAGATGCATTTGAGCTTTATGAAGAAGAAGTGTATAAACCTGAAGGATATGTAGAGCAAGATCCTTTAGCTATGTTTCCAGAACAACTAAGACGTTTTATGCAAGCTTCACCTAAACCAGGTCACGGAGTTTTAAAACAACCTGAACCTACAACATACAAAGTGCAAAAAGGTGATAGTTTAAGTGTAATTGCTAAAAACAATAACACAACTACTGAAGAACTTCAAAAGTTAAACAACATAAAAAACCCTAGATTAATAAGACCTAATCAAGAAATCAAATTACCTTCAGCAGTTAAAGAAGTTAAAAATAAAAATTACACAATACAATCTGGAGATACGTTATATGGTATAGCAAAGAAAAATAACACAACTGTAGAAAAACTACAGATGCTTAATAACATAGAAAATCCTTCTTTAATAAGAAGAGGTGCTACATTGCAAATACCTCCTGCAGACAACAATCATAAAATAGCTTATAAAAAAGGATGGTATGATACAGATCATATCAAAAAGAAAAGAAAAGAAATGAGCTCTAAAAGTGATGAGTCTGTTGTAATAACATCTCAAACTTTAAATAACCCTGATCAAAAATACATTGTAGTAGATAAAAAGAAAGGTAGAATGAAACAAAAGAAAAAGAAAAAACGAAAAAATTCACAGAAAATCCAAAACAGTCCTACTCCAATAGATGACAATGGTACTGACAGTTTTCAGAAAAATATAAATCAAACA
>JABSPO010000028.1 GCA_013214625.1 Flavobacteriaceae bacterium | reverse complement strand
ATTATTGATAAAGATGGATCATTAACTTCTTTTGAATTAAAATCTAAAAAAGAAGTCGCAAATGATATAATTAAGTATCTTTTGAATAAAATATAAAATCACATGAATAAGTTAGTAGCAGTTTTATGTTTATTGTTTTGTAGTTACGCTATCAGTGCACAGGAGTTAAACTGTACTTTGGTTATTAATGCTGAGCAAACGGGTAAACAAAACCAACAAATATTTAAAACTTTAGAACGTTCATTAAATGATTTTATAAACAAAACTACTTGGACGAATAAAATAATTTCTCCACAGGAACGTATAAATTGTGGTATGGTAATTACTGTAACTGAATTTAGTGTAGATACCTTTAAAGCTAGTTTACAAGTACAGTCTTCTAGACCAGTATATAATTCAACTTATAGTACGCCAATATTTAATTTTAATGACAAGGACTTTAATTTTAATTATGTTGAATTTCAAAATTTAACATTAAACCCTAATCATTTTCAGTCAAACTTAATTTCCGTAATATCTTATTATGTTTATGTAATATTAGGTATGGATGCAGATACCTTTGTGAAAAAAGGAGGGACAGAATATTATAGTCAAGCAAAAAATATATTAAGCGTTGCACAGTCAAGTGGGTATAAAGGATGGGCTCCAGTAGACGGAAATCAGACAAGATATCAGTTGATGGATCAGTTATTATCACCTTCTTACATAGAGTATAGAAACGTATTATATGCGTATCATAGAACTGCATTAGATGAAATGAATTCCAATCAGAGAAAAGCAAAAGAACGTATTATATTGGCCCTAAACCAATTTAAAAAAATGCATGCACGTCGTGCAAATTCTTTTCTCCAACGTACGTTTTTTGATGCAAAAGCGGATGAAATTGAACAAATATTTAGTGGAGGACAAAATGTAAAAATTACTGATTTGGTAGATTTATTAAATCGAGTTTCACCAAACAACTCTTCTAAATGGAGTAATATTAAGTATTAGGTTTTTATAAAGAAAACTTAATCCACCTATGGGGTTAATTCTCCGAGGCTTGCCTCGAACGAAAAATGCTTTGCGTTAAATCATTAATCTGTGTGCTTGCGCCGAGGATATTGATTTGAGATAGCTATTTAAATGACCTCTCGACTGCGCTTGATGAGGTATTATTTTTTTTGTCTGGTCGAGCGCAGTCGAGACCTTATTATTAATCTGTTTTTATAAATATTCATTAAAATAAAAACAAGCTCAAAAAATAATAAAGAGTGTTAACTAACCTATCTATAAAAAACTTTGCTCTAATAGATTCCTTAGAGGTTTCTTTTACAGATAAATTTTCAATTATCACTGGAGAAACTGGTGCGGGAAAATCTATTTTATTAGGTGGTTTGGGATTGATTTTAGGGAAAAGAGCCGATTTATCTGTAATAAATGATACGGATAAAAAATGTATTGTTGAAGCTGAGTTTGATATTGCTAATTATAAACTTGAAAAGCTATTTAAGAAATCAGAACTAGATTACGAGACTAATACAATTATCAGGAGGGAGATACTTCCTTCGGGTAAATCACGAGCCTTTATAAATGATTCTCCGGTATCCTTACAGGTTTTAAAAAATATTAGTGAGCAATTAATTGATATTCATTCACAGCATCAAACAGGGCTATTAACAGATAATTCATTTCAATTTGAAGTGATTGATGCTTTAGCTAATAATGAAACTAATTTATCAAAATATAAAAAAGCTTTAGACGCATATAAAAAGGAATATCGTGAATTAGAGGATTTATATGAATTGCAAAAAACATCTAACGAATCACATGATTACAATTCGTTTTTACTAAATGAATTATTGGATGTACAATTAGAAAAACTTGATCAGGAAGCTTTAGAAGAAGAGTTAGAGCAATTGAGTAATGTTGATACTATTGTGCAGCAATTATCGCATGCAAATCAACTGTGCTCTAATGAGGAAGTAGGTGCATTAAATTCGTTAACAGAATTAAAATCTGTATTGCGTAGTATTGCTGATTTTTCAACTAATTATAAAACTTTATTTGAACGTGTAGAATCTGTTCATATTGAGTTGGAAGATGTTTTTGGTGAAATAGAAAATGGGCAACAGAATGTTGAAGCTAATCCTGAACGACTGATAGTAGTTACAGGAATCTTAAACAAATTGCAGAGCTTATTTCAGAAACATAAGGTTGCTTTAGTTGAGGAGCTGTTGGTGATTCAAAATGAATTAGACGATAAAGTTGGTATTGTTGCTAATTTAGATGAAACAATAGCAGTTAAAAAAGAGTTAGTTGCAGATAAGGAAACTATTGTGGTTTCATCGGCAAATCAATTGCATGAAAAGCGAAGCATTGCAATACCAAAATTAATCAAACAGTTAGAGAAAATATTGACCAACTTAGGGATGGAAAATGCCAAATTTGAAATATCTGTAACTCAAGAAGCTGATTTTTTAACGAACGGTAATGATGTGTTGTCATTTCTATTTACTGCCAATAAAGGAGGTAATTTTAATGAACTTAAAAAAGCCGCTTCCGGTGGAGAATTATCCAGAATAATGCTGGCAATAAAAGCCATTTTATCTAAGTACAAACATTTACCAACAATAATGTTTGATGAGATAGATACCGGAGTATCTGGAGATGTTGCTCATAAAATGGGAATGCTAATGCAGTATATGAGTGAAAATATGCAAGTGTTTAGTATCACACATTTATCTCAAATAGCGAGTAAAGGTTCGAGTCATTATAAAGTGTATAAGGAAGATGTTGATGGAAAAACAAGATCTAACTTAAAATATTTATCTCACGATGAAAGAGTAAATGAAATTGCTGAAATGATAGGAGGTAAGGAGCTTACTGAAACTGCTCTAAATCATGCAAAAGAGTTACTGAGTAGTTAGTAGTTTTCCATTGTTTTGAAATTTATAGCAGACTCTTTTTTAACTTCATTCAGAATCTCTCTTGTCCAATAATAAACGATTAAGAATGAGAGCTATAAACAGGTTCGTTCACATAATAATTTATATTATTAAAATTAGATTTGTGATCCTGTAAATTTTCTTATTTTTAATACCTAATACTTATATTCCATTATGGCACAAATTTCAAAATCTACTAACACTTTTCTGAAAACTTTAGCAAAAAATAATAATAGAGAGTGGTTTGCGGAACATAAACCAGAATTTAAAGAACATGAAAATAATACAAAGTTATTTTTTCAAGCGGTATTAGAGAAGTTAAATACAACTGATGATATTGAAGCGTATAAAATGATGCGCATATATAGGGATGTTCGTTTTTCAAAGGATAAAACGCCATATAAAGCCCGTTTTGCAGGAAGTTTTAAAAGATCATCAGAAAGATTACGTGGCGGGTATTTTTTAAATTTAGAACCAGGTAATTGTGCAGTTGGCGGAGGGTTTTACGGACCAAACCCTGCAGATTTATTACGAATCAGAAAAGAATTAGAATTAGATGCTTCTGAAATAAATGAAATTTTATCAGAGAAAACGTTTAAAAAAATGTTTCCTAACGGTATTCAAGGAGAAGGAGTGAAGACAGCTCCNAAAGGGTTTGATAAAAGTAATGAAGCCATTAAGTTGATTAGAAAAAAACAATTTTATGTAATGAAATCATTTACAGATACAGAAATGACTTCTGAAAAATTTGTAGATGAAGTGGTTAGTGTATTTGTAACACTTCGCCCATTTTTTGATTATATGAGCGAAGTATTAACTACAAATTTAAATGGGGAATCACTTTTAGGTGAGGATAATAACTAGAATACGTCATTCTGAATTTATTTCAGAATCTCATCATGTAAAAATCACCCTCACCTTAATCCTCTCCCTTAATGGAGAGGAGGTTTTTCTCATTTCTAAGGATGTGTTTTAGTAGGTATTAACCAGCTTTTGATAAATCTTCCGGGTATTCTAATAATAAAATATTGTCTTTCAATCTTTCAATAACTAAGTTCATCATGCGCTTATTTAAAGCAGAGGAATCTTGAATGTATTGTTTGTATTCTTCTAGGGAAAATACACCAATAATCATCCCTTTTAATGAATTTCGAAACTTAATGTCTCGTTGAATTGCATTTTCAATATAATGCAGTTTCTTATCAGTAGAAAGACTGTAAAATACGTTTTTGTGTTTTTTAACGTAATTTTTAAAACTTTCAATAAGCAACTCTTTTTGAAATTGAATAGACGGTCGTAAAGTAGCGTTTTGAAAATATTCACCTGCCGACATATTGTTGTTAAGTGTAGTAGTCTTTACACCTAATCTAATCTTTAATAAATCATTTGTTCTGTTATTCATAATTTATAAAGTATTGGTTTACCCTAAATTACAAATTATTACAATTGATAAATAAAACGTATCACGCTAGTTATCAACTAAGTTGTGAACAAAAAAAAGCGATTCGGTTAAGAATCGCTTTTAAATATTATGCTAGACCTGTTATTAAAGTCCTTGTGCAGTAAGTACTTCAATTAATTTAGGGCTTGATGGTCTAGGAGCATCAGCATCAATAATATTTCCTTTAGGATCTAATAATAAAAACCTTGGAATAGAGTTTACACCATATTCTTTAGCAAATGTAGAAGCAAATCCGTTATCAGCAAATAACTGAACTCCAGTCATTTCTTTTTCTGCAATCATTTTTTTCCAACCTTCGTTAGCAGCAATTGCTTTAGCTTCTTTAGTTTCACCTTTGTAACCTCTACCGTTATCAAGAGAAATACTTACAAATTCGATGTTTTTACCATGATATTTTGCTTCAACTTCTTTTAAAGCAGGGATTTCTTTTTTACAAGGTCCACACCAAGTTGCCCAAAGATCGATATATACATATTTACCTTTTAAATCAGCTAATGATGTTTTTCCACCTTTAATATTTTCATAGTTTTCAAATGAAGGTGATGGTGTTCCAATCAATTCTTTCATTTTGTTTTTAGCAGCAAACATTTGTACTAACTGACCTTTCATACCAGTAATTCCTTTTGTTTGTTGGTCTATAGTTAAACTATCTAAACCAGTAGCGTTTTTTAAGAGTGTATTGTACTCAGTTTCAAACTTACCAAATCCAGTATCAAAATCAGCTTGATCACCTGAAATTATAGATTCATAATCTAAATTAGCTTGAAGTCTTGTTAGGTCTGAAAAGTAATTGCTTGCACCAGATCCTTCACCTGTAAATGCAATACTTTCGTCAAATTTTTCAGCATCTAATGTCATTGCTAAATGCTTTCCTTTTGTGAAAAATACTTCAGCATATTCAGTACCGTCAAAAATATTATATTTACCATCATTCAAACGGATAGTGTCTGCAAAAACACCGTTCTCGTCAACTTTTATCTCTTGAATAACTTTAGGGCCTTGACGAACTTCTAATTTATCACTGTTTTTATTTGTGATTTTCCCAGTGAATAATGTGTAGTCTACTGGTTTTACCTCTTCTTTTTTACAAGAAACAATAGCTAATGTTGCTAAAGCGAAAACAATTTTTTTCATCTTATTTTTATTTGGTTATTAATAATTTGTTTGACGTTATAGTTGTCAGAATATTACAGTTTTTTTTTCGAAAGCTTAAAAATACGAGAAAATCTGCTAAGTTTTTAGAATTACGTATAATAATGTTTGGAAATCAGTCAAGCAAATCCGATTTTTGGTGTCCAAATCAAAGAACTGAGAATATGATACATTACATTGGTACAAGTCATTTGAGTTTATCTGACATACAGACAATACTATTAGAAGGAAAAAAAATTGCTTTATCAGAAGAGGCTATTGAAAACATTCAGAAGTGTAGAGCTTATTTAGATGATAAAATGGAGCGTGAATCTGCCCCGATTTATGGTATCAATACTGGTTTCGGTTCTTTATGTGATGTTAAAATTGATAAAGAAAACTTAACACTATTGCAGGAGAACCTTGTAATGTCACATTCTTGTGGTACCGGCGATAGAGTTCCTCAGGAAATAGTAAAATTAATGTTGTTGCTTAAAATTCAAAGTTTAAGTTATGGACATTCAGGAGTACAGCTAGTTACTGCTGAGCGTTTAATTACAATGTTTAATGAAGGGGTTTACCCAGTAATTTATACGCAAGGTTCATTAGGGGCTTCAGGAGATTTAGCACCGCTGGCTCATTTAGCTTTGCCATTAATAGGTGAGGGGACTGTTGTATATAAAGGGGAAGAAATATCATCTTCAGTTTTATTTAAAAAATTTGGTTGGACTAAAATAAAATTACAATCTAAAGAAGGATTAGCATTGTTAAACGGAACTCAGTTTATGAGTGCTTATGGAGTATATAATTTATTAAAAGCATATAAATTATCATACTTTGCTGATGCGATAGGAACAATATCTTTAGAAGGATTTAATGGTAATAAGTCACCATTTTTAGCATATTCTCATATCATTCGTCCACATAACGGTCAGTTGCAAACGGCAGCGCGTATTCTTTCGTTTTTAGAAGATAGTGAATTGATTGAGCAAGAAGGAAAAGCAGTGCAAGATCCATATTCATTCAGATGTATGCCACAAGTACATGGAGCATCAAAAGATACTTTAGCATTTGTAAAGAAAACCTTTGAAACTGAAATTAACTCGGTAACTGATAATCCGAATATTTTTATTGAAGAGGATATGATTATTTCTGCAGGAAATTTCCATGGACAACCCTTAGCATTAGGAGCTGATTATTTAGCTATTGCAATGGCTGAGTTAGGAAGTATTTCTGAACGTAGAACTTATCAGCTTATATCAGGATTAAGAGATTTACCTGCGTTTTTGGTAAAAGAACCAGGATTGAATTCAGGATTCATGATTCCGCAATACACAGCAGCTAGTATTGCAAGTGCGAATAAGCAGTTATGTACTCCATCTAGTATTGATTCTATTGTATCAAGTAACGGACAAGAAGATCATGTAAGTATGGGGGCAAATGGCGCTGTAAAATGTAAAACAGTAATAGATAATGTAGAGCGTATTTTAGCGATTGAATTATTAAATGCTACTCAGGCAATAGAGTTTAGACGACCGTTAAAATCGTCCCCATTTATTGAGAGTATGATTGAAGCGTATCGTAAAGAAGTTCCTTTTGTAGAGGTAGATAGATTATTACATAACGATATTCAAAAATCAATTGCTTTTATCCAGAACTTTGTATTGGATAAAGAAGTGTTATTTGGATAAAGTATAAAATGATTAAGTGATAAAAAAACAGCTACTATTAATATTAAGTAGCTGTTTTTTTTATCGTTTAATTTCAAATGAATTGAATTGCTTTTCAGTATTCAATTTGATAATAGCAACACTTGTAACTTTGGATAAAGGAGATCCTTTGTTTTCGAGCCAATGTATAAAAATATCTAGTTCTTTTTTTTCTCCTGTAGCTTCAATGAAAACAGTTCCGTTATTTTGATTAGTTACATAGCCATGTAATCCTAGTTCTTTTGCTTTTTTATGAGTGAATTTTCTAAACCATACACCTTGTACTTTTCCATGAACTGTAATTTCTAGGCGCTCCATTATATTACTGGTATGGGAGTTTTGTATTCATTTACAGCTACAAAAGTAAAATGACCTGTTACAGCCAACTCTCTTTCGTTAGAATACATTCTTTCAGTATAGATGTCTACTTTAATTTTACAACTAGTAGTGCCTACTTTAATAACTTTAGCAACTAATTCAATAATACTTCCTTCAGGAATTGATTTTTCAAAATCTATTTTGTCTGATGATATGGTTACCATTCTTTTACGGCTAAATCTAGTAGCACATATAAATGAAGCTTCATCCATAAGTTGTAAAGCAGTTCCCCCAAATAATGTTCCGTAGTGATTTGTGGTGTTAGGAAATACAGCTTTAAAAATTCTTGTTTCCGAAAGTTTTATTCGTTCATCAATTGTCATGTGAATTGTGTTTATTATTAACCACTATTAGTAATTAAGTTTGTTTTATAAAGCAATACTTTTGGTTTAAACGTGTAAACTAACAATTAACAGTATTATTTACGTTAGCGTAAACCGTTCAGAAAATTAAACCCACTGTTGGGATTAAAGTTATATTAAATAAGGAGGTAAAAAGCTATTACTTACTTATTTTTGTGGTAAAGATAGTAATATGAATATAATAGACAGCCTTAAATGGCGTTATGCTACTAAAAAGTTTGATACAAAAAAACATGTGTCAGACGATAAGTTAGCAATATTAAAAGAAGCGTTTACACTTACTGCAACTTCATACGGATTGCAACCTGTTAAGTTAGTAGTTGTTAGTAATAAGGAGTTCCAAAAAGAGTTAGTACCCTATTCATTTAATCAGGAACAAGTTGCTCAGGCATCTCATGTATTGATTATTTGTATTGAGAATACCGTTGATGAAGCGTATATTAGAGCACATTTTGAAAATGAAAAGAGTATTAGAGGAATTTCTGATGAGATAATAGATTCTTTTAGATCATTTTTAATAGCTGATTTTTCAAGTAAAAAAGAAACTGAAATAAAAGAATGGGCAACAAAGCAGGCGTATATAACTTTAGGTAATTTACTGACAGTTTGTGCTTTAGAGAAAATTGACTCTTGTCCAATGGAAGGTTTTGTGCCAGAGAAGTATGATGAACTATTAAATTTGAAAAATATGGGGCTTTCTTCGGTATTAGTATTGCCAATTGGTTACAGGGCTGAGGAGGATATGTTTTCAAAATTTAAGAAGGTTAGAAAGTCTATTGAAACGAATGTGATTACAATATAATTTTGGTAAGGTTATTGTAGTGTATATTAAATAATGAATTAATAAAAAGGTGGAGATGAAGAGTGTTTTAATGATAGTGTTATTGTTTGTTAGTACGTTGTTTTATGCCCAAGAGCATGATACAAGGTTAAATTGGGAAACGGATTTTGAAATTGCAAAAACTAAATCTAAAAAAAGTAAAAAGCCTATTTTAATGTTATTTACTGGTAGTGATTGGTGTGCTCCGTGTAAAATGTTAAAAAAAGATTTTTTCTATTCAGATAAATTTATAACAAAATCTAAAAATTTTGTATTGTTAATGGTTGACTTCCCCAGAAATAAAGACTTGATTACCCCGGATCAAGAAGTAGCAAACAAAGTATTGAATTCAAAATATGGAGTTAGATCTCTACCTATTATTATTGCTGTAAATCATAAAGGTCAAGTTATTGATAAAATAAAAAGTTATAATTCAAGTAGAGATACGCGTTATCACTTTCAGTTTATTGATAAGCTTTTGAAGTAGTAACATATACACATATATTTAAAACCGCCTTATTGGCGGTTTTTTTTTATCATTTTTAAAACTCATTAATGAGTGCCTAATAAAGCATTTAAATTTAGATGCTATTAATTACTTTTGAGTGAGAGAGGTGTTTAGTAATTTAAGGATTTGTTTTTTATGTAAAAATAATCCAGGAATTTTGAAAACACATTCCGTGATAAACACCTTTATTTCAGCTTGTTATAGAATTCTATTTCTAGGGTTTCTGTGGTGATTAATAAGGAATTGAAAAACGTTACCCATTTAAACTTGTTTTATATCGCTTTTTTAACACTTTTAATCCGAAATTGTTAGTGATTATGAGTTTTTTTAGTTAATTTACTATTATAAATATTGTTTGGTAAGATTATTATTATATATTTATTACATAGTAACCCTACCAAACATATAGAGTATGAAGTTTTTTTACATACTATTAATTTTTTCACCATTCGTTTATGCTCAACAAGGAGTTGGTATAGGAACGACTTCTCCACAACAAAAATTACATATTGCATCCCCAACGGGTTCATTACGTGTAGAAAGTTTAAATGAAGCAAATAATGTTTATAATGGAGGTGATGTTGATGGTGATGGTGATCTCACAAATAATACTTTTCCATTATATGTTGATGATAAAGGTGACTTTACTCTAGAATTAGTGCCACTGTATAATAGTGAAGATTCTGATGCTTTAGATAATACTGTATTACCGGGTTCTTCTGTAACGTTATTAACTACAGATGCAGATGGTAAAGAGGAAACACAAATTACATCTTATACAATTGCAATAAATAGACCTACAATATTAGAGGTAAAATATAATTTAAGCTTTGATGTATATGAAGATTCTGCAAAAACAATTATTACAGATCGAGTAGCAAGAAGGATATCTACCTACTTTAAGGTTTCTGGTTTAACAAGAAGATATGGTCCCGCTTCAAAATGCTACTATAGTGGTTCGGTAAATAGTGTCCCTGGTTCTATGTTCAATGCAAGTACTTGTTATATTATATTGCCTGCAGCAGGATCCTATACAGTTAGTTTTTTTGGTGAGGTTTCATCAAATACTAAAGGGTCTGGTGGTCCTCCAACAGGTTTAGCCAATGTTCAGTCAACTTATGTTGAATTTGCAACCGGTAACGATTCTATCTTTTTTAGATTACACTAACCTACCTAAATTGAGTTATAATGAAAAACATTAAATACATTTTTTTATTAGCAAGTACGATTGCTTTTGGACAAGTCGGTATTGGAACTACAAATCCTCAAGAGGAATTACACATTGCAGGTACAACATCAACAATCAGAATTGAAAAATTAAACTCAGTAAATAGTGCAACATTTAATGATGGAGTTAAAATAGCGCCTGTTTTTGTAGATGGTAATGGCGATTTAACATTAGATTCAGGTTTTGGTTCAGGTGGCGTAGAGCCATTAAACTTCTTACTCGATATACCGGATTTTATACCAGACGATCCTTATAATCCATTAGGATTTAATGGTTCAGGTACTGTTGTTAATAACCCAATAGGTGTTTCAACCGCTGAAGGGCAAATCATTTCGATACCATTAGCAATACCACAAGCCGCTTTAATAGAAGTTAAATATGGTATAACGGTATTAATTGCAGGTACTGATATGCAGGCAGGCCCACCAACCGCGTACACCGTTGGAGGCGAGACTTCAACGATATTTACATATTTTAGAATTGATTTAAATTCCGATGGACTTTCTGCAGGTGAAATGGCGAAAAAATATGGGCAAAAAGCACAGATGTATTCGACTTATTCAGGAGGAACAATTGGTTATCCGTATATGAATAGCCAGGGGTATTTAAATTTACCACCAGGAAATCATAGTATAATCTTTTATGGGGTTGTAAATGATTCTGCATTGAGTTATACAAGTGTAGGATTTGGAGGAACAAAAGATTATTTAAAAATAAGGGTGTATAATTAAAAGGAGGAATCATGAAAAAAATTATATATATATACTTATTGTCTACTATTTGTGCATTTGCACAAGTAGGAATAAATACAACAACACCAGTACAAGAGGTGCATGTTGCAGGTGCAACTGAAAGTGTTAGAATTGAAGGTTTGAATACTACAAATAATGTGGATAATTTAGGAATAGGTTCCTCTACACGAGTATATGCAAATGCAAATGGCGATTTGGTTTTAGGTAGCTCTTTAGAGACCATAGAATTACTATTAGATGTTGAAAATTATTTGGTAGATGGTAATAATACTAATGGGGCATCAAATAATCAAATTTTACAAACAGGAGGAGGAAATGGATATACAGCAACTGGGGTTCAAAATGATATTCCAGGTTCAATTTTCACATTGACTAAAAACGCAATTGTTGAAGTGAACTACTCGATCTCTTGGTCTGTTGAAATAAATTCTTCGAGTAGAATTAGCGATAATAGAGCAAGAATTATTCAAACAGGCTTGTATTTTAAGAAACTTAATGTTGGTACTGGACTATATGAAAATATCTTAGTGGATGTGGATGGAAATTTTATTAATTCAGGACCTTGGTGTATTGCATCAAATGCAGGGGGGTGTACTGAAATTGGAGGCTTATTAGCAATTAATGGGCAATTTTATAATAACGGCCATGGTAAACATGGTGAGCATGAAAATTTTCAAAATACTGGGTCAGATTATGTAAAGTTAGGACCGGGAACTTATTATGCAATGTTTGCAGGTCAAATTGCTGTAGGGTCTACTGTAGGATCAGGTGCCGCAAAAATGTATTTAGGCTCTGGAAGTAGTGATGAGTTACAAATAATTGCACATTATTATTATTAAACCCACCAGTGGGTTTAATTCCTCGTCCCGATAGCTATCGAGACACTTTGAAGAAAAAATGCTATTGTGTTAATCATACCTCGTGTGCCTGCACCGAGAATATTGATTCATTAGAATATAAAAAAAGGAACGCATTGCGTTCCTTTTTTTATGTGATAAGTTTTTTATTTATTCATAGCTAGTATAATCTACAATTTCTAGCCCGTATCCAATCATACCAACACGTTTTTCATGTTGATTGGTGTTAGATATAAGGTTTAATTTATGAATGTCTAAATCATGTAAAATCTGAGCTCCGATACCAAAATCTTTAATATCCATTTTAATTCTAGGTGCTCTAATATTACCTTCTGATTGATTAGATTTTAATTTTTTGAGTCTACTTAATAAATTTAGTGAAGGACTTTCTTGATTGATGAATACATATGCACCTTTTTCGGATTTATTTATTAAATTAAAAATTCCCTCTAGTTTTTTATCAGTATTAAAAGTTAACGTATCTAAAATATCATTATTTACTAGAGTAGAGGTAACACGAACGGTAACGGCTTCATCTTCTGTCCAAGTTCCTTTTGTTAGGGCTAAGTGTACTTGATTATTGGTAGTTTGTTTATAAGCTCGTAATCTATAGGTTCCAAAACGAGTTTGTATTTCAAAGTCTTCCTTTTTTTCAATCAATGAATCGTGTTCCATTCTGTAGGCAACTAAGTCTTCAATAGAAACAATTTTTAGACCAAACTTTTTTGCTACTTCTATTAATTGAGGTAAACGAGCCATTGATCCATCACTATTCATAATTTCTACAATCACTCCAGCTGGTTTTAAGCCGGCTAAACGAGCAAAGTCAATAGCGGCTTCTGTATGCCCAGTTCTACGCAATACACCACCTTCTTTTGCTTTTAACGGGAAAATATGTCCAGGCCTGTTTAAATCATGTGGTTTAGTATCTTCTTTTACTAAAGCCTGAATAGTTAGCGCTCTATCGCTTGCTGAAATACCAGTTGTAACTCCTTTGCCATTTAAATCTACCGAGATTGTAAACGCGGTTTCCATAGGATCAGAACTATTGCTAGTCATCATATTCAACTTCAGTTCGTCACATCTTTTTTCGGTAAGAGGTGCGCAAATTAACCCTCTACCGTGGGTAGCCATAAAATTAACCATTTCAGGAGTGATTTTTTCAGCTGCAGCTAAAAAATCACCTTCATTTTCTCTGTCTTCATCATCAACAACAATAATTACTTTTCCTTGTCTGATATCATCAATGGCATCATGTATATTGTCAAGTTTAATTGTTGAGTTGTTATTTGTTGTTTTCATTTTTAGTTGTAGTTAAGTAAGATTAGAATCTCCTTTTTTGTTTTTTGATATTTTATTCCAAATAGCACTAAAGAAAACAGTAATTCCATCAGAATTAAAAACTCCTTTGTCAGAAGTAGCATTTCTAGTTAATATAATACCTAAAGGGAGTAGGATTATTGTCGATAACCATGCTCCTATAAATGTTGGTAGCATCCCTTTTTCAGCACTGTTTTCTGCAAAAATACCAATAAAATAATAGGTTAAAAATAAAAGGATTGCTAATACCATTGGTAAGCCCATTCCTCCTTTACGTATAATTGCACCTAATGGAGCTCCTATAAAAAATAGAATAAAACAAGAGATAGCAAGTGCAAATTTTTTATGAAATGAAATTTTATGTAAATTTAAATTTGAAGTTTTAAATTTGAGTAATTTTTCACGGTTTTCTATTTGGGTATATGAATTTTTACTATTAGTACTAGCAAACTGATAGATTTCTTTTTTTTGATTATTATTAAAAAGAGCGATTAAATCACCCGTAAATACAAGTAGCGTATTGTTTGTTATTTGCTTGTTTTTAATACTGTTTTTATTATTGAAAAGTGAATCAGCTTTTATTGTTTTTTGACTAATAGATGAAAAGTCAGTATTTAATTTATTTTTTATTTTTTGGAGTGCTATAGCGCTTCTTTTAGGAGGAATGTTTTTTAATATTTTTTCACTAATTGATGAAGAATCAATATTTATTTTCTTTTTAATTTTTGATTTTTTAATTTTATGTAACTGATAACCATTGTATAGGTTGTTGAGATCTTTATTTTTTTCTGAAGTAATTTTTTGTTCTAATGAATCAATCGTAGGGATTAGTTCGTTAATTTTTAACATTCTGTAAGTGACTACTTTTGCTACAGTTTCACTATGATTAAGCTTTGATAAGTCGAAATTTTTAGTGTATTTTTTAAAGTAACTTTTCGCGTGTGGTCTTTTTTTCTTTTTTATAGGATCTTTAGTATGAATATCATTATAATAATTACCGTCGTATAATATTAATTGTAAGGTATTTGATTCTCTGTTTGAAGCTATCTCTCCTGTTTTGGCTTTTATAACAGTGGTGTTTTTATTCTGTTCCGTAATGAATACAATAACGTTTTCTAGTAAATTATTTTTGTCCCCATATTTTCTATCTACTTTAATTGTAATTTTATCACCGATAGAATTAAACTGACCTTCTGCAATAGCCATAGCTGGAGATTGAACGGCGATTTGCCTTCTTAAATTCCGGGATTTATATTCTCCCCAAGGCACAACGTTATTTGCAAAAAAGAATGTAGTGATACTTAAGAGTAGTATAAAAATTGATACCCCTCTCATAGCTCGTTGTAATGACATTCCAGCTGATTTCATTGCTGCAAATTCATAATTCTCAGAAAAATTACCGAATATCATTATTGATGTTAGTAATATAGTTAACGGAAGTATGAGTGGTACTAGGGTAGGAAGTAAGTAAACTAGAAATTTAAAAACAATTATTAAGTCTAAATCTTTTCCAGCTAATTCCTTTACAAACAGCCAGACTGATTGTAATATAAAAATGAATATAAGTATAGTAAAAACGCTAAAAAAGGTTTTTAAAAACGTAGTTAAAATGTATCGGTCTAGTATTTTCAAAATGCCTTACTCGTTAAAATAGTAATCGTTGTATTTATTTCTGTCAAAAATAAATAAACTTTCTGAAATAGGTTGATTTGTTTTAAAACTATTAACAGTTAAAGTTGTAACGGTACCATTTTTCCCAGAATATATTGTGTTATAAATGTTTTTTGTATTTGCATCTATACCTAAAAGGATATACTTGTTTTCTGAATTTGTGTCTATTGGCGTTAGCTTTATGTACTGTATATAGCGTCCTTTTATAGGTAGTTTTTTATCCCAAACATAAGTGAAACCTTCTTTAAAAAAAGATAACATTTTTGAAGGTGTATTCATGTTGTCTTCTTCATCAGAAGCATTAGTTATAGTGATTTCTTCATCTTCACTATTAATAGTATATAATTTTTGACCGTCAAATAAACTAGTAACTCCCAATAAGTTTAGTAGGTATTGTTCTTTTTTTAAATAAACAGTTCCTTTATAACTCTGCTCTATATTTTCAGCTTCATTATTTAAACTGTATTTAAAATCTATGCTAATGTTTTTATAACTTTTTATTTTATTAGATACTTCATTTAAGTATTTTTTTGCCTTCTCAGAATTTTGAGAAAACCCTGATAGACTAATCAAAGTTACTAAACAAATTGCTAAATATTTTTTCATAATGTTTTTTTATCCCACCATTGGGTTTAATTCACCGAGAATTACCCTCGATCTACAACTATTATTGTTAATTCAGATCTCTCTGTGCCTGTACAGAGCATATTGATTTATTCGTTTGCTAATAATTGATCAAGTGCTATTAAATCGGTCACTAAAACTTGTCTTGCTTTACTGCCTTCAAAAGGACCAACTATTCCAGCGGCCTCTAATTGATCAATTAATCTACCTGCTCTATTGTACCCTAATTTTAATTTACGTTGTAATAATGAGGCTGATCCTTGTTGTGCTGTAACCAAAACTTCAGCAGCTTCTCTAAATAGTTTGTCACGCTCTGAAATATTATTATCAAGATTCGTGCCACCCTCTTCTCCTGTATATTCTGGCAGTAAATATGCATCAGGATATGCTTTTTGAGAGCCAATAAAATCAGTTATTTTTTCAATTTCAGGTGTGTCAACAAAGGCACATTGTACACGAATTACTTCATTTCCTTGGGTGTATAACATGTCTCCACGACCAATTAATTGATTTGCACCTCCGGTATCTAAAATAGTTTTAGAATCGATACCTGTCATTACTCTAAAAGCAACACGTGCAGGAAAGTTAGCTTTTATCATACCAGTAATTACGTTTACCGAAGGTCTCTGTGTGGCAATTATTAAGTGAATACCAATTGCTCTAGCTAATTGTGCTAAACGTGCTATAGGGGTTTCTACTTCCTTACCAGCAGTCATAATTAAATCAGCAAATTCATCTACTACTAAAACAATATATGGTAGAAATTTATGCCCGTCATTAGGGTTTAATTTACGTTCTTTAAATTTTTTATTATACTCAACAATATTTCTACAATAGGCATTTTTTAGCATTTCATACCTATTGTCCATTTCAATACATAATGAGTTTAATGTATTGATTACTTTTGAGTTGTCGGTAATGATTGCTTCTTCACTGTCAGGTAATTTTGCTAAATAGTGACGTTCAATTTTATTGAATAAGGTTAATTCTACCTTTTTAGGATCTACTAAAACAAACTTAACTTCTGCAGGGTGTTTTTTATATAGTAGTGAGGCTAAAATACAGTTTAATCCTACGGATTTACCTTGACCAGTAGCACCTGCCATTAATAAGTGGGGCATTTTAGCTAAATCGACAACGAATGTTTCATTACTAATGGTTTTACCAAACGCAATAGGCAACTGCATTTCTGCTTCTTGAAAATTCTTAGATGCAATTGCAGAGCGCATTGAAACCATTTGAGGGTTTTTATTAGGAACTTCAATACCTACTGTACCTTTACCAGGCATTGGTGCAATAATTCTAATACCTAACGCGGCCAATGACAGTGCAATATCATCTTCTAGGTTTTTTATTTTTGATATACGAACACCTGCTTCAGGGATAATTTCATATAAAGTTACTGTTGGACCAACAGTTGCTTTAATGCTTGCAATTTCAATTTTATAATTTCTTAGTGTAGTAACAATTTGGTTCTTATTGTTTTCTAATTCTTCTTGATTTATAGTAATTCCTTTTCCTCCAGTATAATCTTTTAATAAATCAATTGTTGGAAACTTGTAGTTACTCAGCTCTAGCGTTGGATCAAATTCTCCAAAATCAGCGACTAATTTATCGGATAGATTGTCAGTAAGAGTTTTTTCTTCTTCCATTACTTCAACCTTCATAGATAAATCATCAGTAGCAGAACCATTGATAATGATTTCTTTTTTTGGAACTTCAGTTTCAAGAATTAGTTCTTTAACTGGTTTTTCTGTTTCTACAGGATCTTCTTTGGATAAAGGTATTTCTGTAGAAACTGTATTTTCGTTGACGAATTCAGAAATTATTGCTTCATCAGAATCTTCTGTAATAGAATTGTTGTTTTGGATAATTTCTTCTTGCGGATCAGTAGTGTCAGTCTCTTTTTTAGTGCTATTTAGATAAGAACTAATAACATCGGTTGTTATTTTAAATCGAGTAATTAAATAGGTTATAAAGAAAAATAATAATAAAATAGCTGTTCCTATTTTACCTAAATAATCTTGTAAAAAATCATTGGTTTCAAAACCAATAGTTCCGCTAAGAATAGAAGTATTGAAAAAACCTAAGAATACTGAAATCCATATGGCAATAAGAACTCCCCAAAACCATCTTTTTTTTAGAGCTTCTATACTGGTGTTTAATAAGATTGTTATCCCTGACAAACTAATTAATATAGCGAATAGGATAGAAGCAACACCAAAGCCTTTGTAGATGAAAAAATGTGAAATTGTAGCACCAAATATATTGGTAACATTTTCAGTGTTTGTTGATCGAGTCAATTGCCCTATTTCACTTTGATCTACTTTCCAAGAAAAAAGGTATGAAACAAATGCAATACAAATGAGTATTCCTAAAAGGAATAAAAAACTACCAAGAATGGTTTTTTGTTGCTTATTAAAAGTAATATTTGGTGAACTAATTTTAGGAAGCTTACTTTTCTTTTCTTTTCTTTTTGCCATGCTAGAATAAAGGTTTACGCTGCAATTATTTTTGGAACGTAGATAATGAAACCTACTATTGTTGCTGTTATAGCTGCAATAAGAACAGCACCAGCGGCAAGATCTTTAATAAGTCCAATTTTATTATGAAATTCAGGGTGAATAAAGTCAGCAATTTCTTCAACAGCAGTGTTTAACCCTTCAATACTCATTATTAGTCCAATTGAAAATACTTGTAACATCCATTCGGTAGCAGAAATTTCATAATAGAAACCAGCAATTGTTAATATACTTGCAATAATGAACTGCACTTGTATACTTGCTTCGGTGCGGAGTAAAATAATAGCACCTTTAAGTGCATATTTTGCTCCTTTCATTCTACCAAGAATAAAATTATCGTTTTGTGTTATCATCTACTTTAGCGTAATTTGCGATTAAAGTGCTTCAAAAGCAGCTTTATAATTTGGTTCATCAACAATTTCGCCTACTTGTTCAGTATGTGTAATGATTCCATTTTCATCAATTACAACAATAGCTCTTGAATGTAATCCTTCTAATGGCCCATCAATAAAGTCTAAACCATATGCTTTTCCGAAACTATTATCTCTGAAGTCAGATAAGTTAATAACATTCTCTAGTCCTTCCGCACCACAAAAACGTGCTTGTGCAAAAGGTAAATCTCTTGAAATACATAAAACAGTTATGTCATCTATTTCATTTAGTTCTTTATTAAATTCTCTTACCGATTGTGCACAAGTTCCAGTATCGATACTAGGGAAAATATTTAATACTACTGCTTTACCTTTATAGTCAGATAACCTAGCAGTAGATAAATCGGTTTTTACTAATGTGAAATTTGGAGCTTGACTACCAACTTTTGGTAAATTCCCTGATGTATTTATTTTATTTCCTTTTAAAGTTACAGTTGCCATAATTGTTAGTTTTATCCCACTAGTGGGGTTAATTACCCGAGGCTTACCCCGAACGAAAATGATATTGATTATTGAAACCTCGTATGCTTGCACCAAGGTAGTTGATTTTGTGTTTCAAAGTACGTCAAAATCTATTGATTATCGAAAGAATTTTAGAGAAAAGTGAATAATTATAGAAGTAAATTAATTAAAGTACTCTGATAGATAAATATTTAATAAAATTCAATTTTCTAGCGGAGTTAATATAAAAAAGCTGTCTTTTCAGACAGCTTTTAGAAATATATTAAGATAGATTGTCTTAGTTTTGTGCTAAGTATTCAGCAGTTGCAGCGTGGTTAGCTTGCATACCGTCTTTTCCTTTACTCCAGTTTGCTGGACAAACTTCTCCGTTAGCTTCAAAAAATTGTAAAGCATCTACCATACGTAATGCTTCATCAACGTTTCTTCCTAATGGTAAGTCGTTTACTAATTGGTGACGTACAATTCCTTTTTTATCGATTAAAAATAATCCTCTATAAGCAATTAATTCTCCTTCAGCAACCATTAATCCTTCTTCGTTGTAATACATATCACCAGCTAATACATCAAAATTAGCAGAAATAGTTTTGTTGGTATCAGCAACTAAAGGATACGTAATACCTTTAATTCCACCTTGACCTTTTTCTACTTGTAACCATCCGTAGTGAGATTGTTCAGTATCGGTAGATACTCCAACAACAGCTACATTTCTTGATTCGAAATCAGCTAATTTTTCTTGGAAAGCATGTAATTCAGTTGGGCAAACGAACGTAAAATCTTTTGGGTAAAAGAATAAGATTACTTCTTTTTTACCTAAGTATTGCTCTAATGAAAAGTTTTCAGCAAATTGATTTCCGTTAATTACTGCTTGTGCGTTGAATTGAGGTGCTTTTTTTCCTACTAATACAGCCATGTTATATGTTTTTAAATTGATTATTATTTTTTCTGTTGCAAATATACACATAGAAAAACAGCTTAGATGTAAAGTTTAATTTAATTTATCTATAGCGCGATAGGTTATTTTAATTTGTTTAGAATATAAGTGGTATATGTAATGAAATAGAAAAGCTTTTTTATGTTCTATAAATAAAAATAAGTATAGTAATAAATTGAAGTAGGATATGTATTTACTGCTTTAATTCAATAATAAACGCCTACTATAGTAGTGTTATAGTAGTCGTCATACTGTTTTTTTAGTTGATAATAATAGTTCTTTGTGTATCTAAAAAACAGTGAAAAATGAAAAAAGATATTTATATAAATGACAGTGCATATAGTGTAGCAGATGAAGTTTTTTTTAAGTTAGAATCTGTTCAACA
>JABSPO010000279.1 GCA_013214625.1 Flavobacteriaceae bacterium | reverse complement strand
CCCATTGGGGCTTAGCTGCGCAATTCGGAACGGGATACGGCGTATTACCCAAGGTATGGTCGAATGCATAAAAAATGACACTGTACCGTGTGTGCTATCTGACATATCATATACTTCGCCCGGTGATCTGCCTATCGCTAGGGCTTTAGCTGTGAGTATTAAACTATATCTCATTTTTTCTCCAGAAAGAGCTATAATAATTGGATTTTACTCGCTGGATTTCCAAAAGGTGGACTCAACACAAGTTAATTCGAAGCTTTTAAGTTGTTTACACACGGTGGGGTGGGTGCTTAGACTGTGGTATTCAGATGATATTCGCCTGTGGCGATAGATCGTATTACTTATGCGTTATAACTTGAGACTGTGGTTGGTTGATTAGTCGGTCATGTGTACGCACGTATTTTTTGAAAAAAATTATCGGCATTATGAATTGCATCTAAATTATACAAAATCTCAAACATCCTACAGTCCACTCAAGAGTGTTCTGTGACATCCTAGGATTATTAAAATAAACAAAACTTAACAAAAATGACATCAGGTAGCAAACCAATTTTCTTGACCTATAAGTTAAGGAGTGCTGTGTTTTGTTTTATACGTCAAATAAATCTAATTTTCGCATCACGTCCTGTCGCACGGGTTGAGTGGGGCTGAAACCCGGATTGTGCACACTGTGTTTCACGGGAGAGTGGTCAGTTAGATTTTAATTTATGGAAAACATAACTGCGATAATTTTAATTTTCTGGTGAAAATGCGCCTCAAAACATAGTTTTTCAAGTCAAAAATAAAATAATGTAATTTTTCAGACAGTTTTGAAGTTTTAAAACCTACTAAAAATCGCCTGAAATTAATACGACAACAGTGTCCAGATTTTCACTGTTAACATTTTGTGTACAAAGGTGGTAGGGTTGGAGGGCACTGTGTTCGGAACAATCAAGAGTGTTTAAACTTCGTTTACGTTGCACGGTAGTAACCCTGAGAAATTCCTATCCCGTAAACTTCCTAGTATAAGACCAGGGTCGTCTTACTTGCATTAACTTTTTAAATATTATGGTGGGTGGGTGATGTCTTACAATAGAACGTGAATATTTTTTAAGTATTTTAAATTTTTGAAAAAAATGTCTGGTTGTTACATGCAGAATAGGCGAAAACTTGAGATATAATCAATCACACACAGCTTGTGTTCAGTTCAGTTAAGACATCCTAAGATATTTTATTGTACATAAATATTTTTGAGGAAAATAAAATACTGTCGAAAAGTAATAATTTTGACCTTAGGTGGGTGAGTGATGGTCATATACCAGGGTAAGAGGGCTTATTTTTCAGTTTTACTAAAGTATTCGGATGACGTTGTCGGACTTAAACTATAGATAGGGGTTGTGTACTCTTATACTAGAATGTTTACAGTATAACAACGTATGATATCGAACTGAATATTTTATTGATAAATTGTAACCCTCAATCTACGAGTGGGTGTGTCGAAACAAATTAATTCCTTCATGGCCAGACTATGTTGACATGAAAATGATTGTTTTTAATAGTTTAAATCAACTCTTGGATTTACTAGTGGAAAAATGTAAAACTTTGTCATACCGTAAGTTTCCTAGTATGAGACCGAGACCCCCCTCACTCTTTGAGATTTTAGAGTAAAAATAAGTCCATTCTAGCACTCATATAAGTGAAAAATTATTGTTATTTAATGATAATCATACATCTAAATCAACATTTTTGTACAAGAAAAAACGTTTTATGTGATCAAAAGTCACAAATTTTCGCCTACTGCGTGAAAAAAACACAATTTGAACTTTGTTTAAAATTTTTTAAAAACTTAAAACAATTTCACCCACCCACCCACTCACCCCTAGAGTCATTTTTTTACATCTTATTTGGGGAAAAACTATAGAAATTAACAATTTAATTTCTTGACCTCTCCCACCAACACCCTTCTAGTGTCGACGAAAGTTAACCACATCCCCTAGTCAAATATATTTTTCTGAACCACCCGTACAATGCCCCTACTAAACGACTCCATCCCTAAATTTTTAAAATTTAAATAAAACAAGACGTATCCTCACCCATATTACTTTATGTTTTCGATGAAAAATAAGGCCGATCCCTCCAACATTAATATAACCCAAAGATTACTTCTAATTCACAGTATTTTGAACACTAAACTGACATTTTTATATCAAATCTGAAAATACACTTTGTGTGATCTCGATATTTTGTGTACAATGCGCCTGAAATTGAGCAATGTTTTTTAAAATTCAAAATACCAAAAAAATACGCCCTTGTTTCAAGTACAAAATCATACTTTGGTCAAACTTAGACCCTGGTATACAAGAGAATTCATGGGTGTGATTGAAAAATATTTTTATATTTTGCACCTCATGCGACGGACCGCCCCACCAATTAAACGACCAGCCGTATTGAAATACCACCCACCTCCTCATAGACGATGATCATACTGAAAAACCACTCACTCACACAGACACACAATTTTTCGTGGACTGATGGCTGTACTATTTTTTGCACCAAATACGACGGATCACACCCTCCTTGACGACCAGCCGTATTAAAGTAAACCAAAATCTATATTTTCCAACTTAAAAAACTGGAATTTAGGTATCAACTTGAGACTTTCGGATTTTCTCTCAGAATACACCTGACGCGATACATTTTATCCGATACATTTTATCAATTTTTGTCTAAATATAACTTACAAACTTAGCCAACCAGCCCATTAATTTTCGGAAAATACTATTTGGAAAAATAGTCTGTGGAAATTTGAAACATACTTCGAAATAAATTGTAGATATTTTACTCGGGCTCAGAGAAAACAAAAAAATCACTGGAACCAACAAAAAAGCTACCCGCCCGTACGTACAAAAAATGCTGCGCCCAAGACGTTTTGTAGAAAAATATAAAATGTGCTTTTCTCAGCAACTATACTTTTTATAATATAAAAAAAATACGATTTAAAAATAGTTTATTAAATATAAGTTTTCAATCAAATAATAGTTTGGTGGTGTTGACAAACACCTGGTTTTGGCCAACACAAAGTTGGCCAAGAATCACTAGCAAATCAGCAATTTAAGATGAGTACTTGG
>JABSPO010000278.1 GCA_013214625.1 Flavobacteriaceae bacterium | reverse complement strand
AAATGATTTCGCAAAGAAAAAATAATTCTTTACCTATAGATTTTGAAGAACAAAAAGCAGTTAAAGATATTATGAACATGGATACTGGGGTTTAGTATTAATTATTTAATTATATTTTATTATGGCAAAACAAGCAGCCGTCGAGGCTAAACAAGAAGGTGAATTTACTTTAAAAGGTAAAAATATACCTAAACGAAAGGTTAAAGACTTAGGTAAAACTAGTAAAGAACCTGTAAAAATGGAGATTAAAAAACCTGTGGAAGAAAAGGTTGAAACTCCTAAAATTGATTTAACTAAAAAAGAAGACAATGCCGTTCAAGAGCGAAAAACAGAGGAGATACCTGTGGGCGACAAACCCGAAACTAGCAGAGAAGTGGACAAAGAAGTACGGGTCAGCGATACAAATGATAAAGAAGATTCTCCACTCCAAGTAATTGAAGAGATAACTGAAGAAGTTAAACCAAAAGAACAAGTAAAAGAAAAACCTCAATTAATTGAAACACCAAAGCTACCTGAAAATGTAGAAAAATTAGTTACATTTATGAATGAAACAGGTGGTACAGTTGAGGACTATGTAGAGTTAAATAAAGATTATTCAAAATTAAGCAATGATCAACTCTTACATGAATATTTAAGAAAAACAAAACCTCATCTAGACAAAGAAGATATTGATTTAATCATGGAAGATTATCAATATGAAGAAGATATAGATGATCCAAAAGAAATACGAAAGAAAAAACTAGCTTACAAGGAAGCTGTTGCTTCAGCTAAAAAAGATTTAGAAGTTAGAAAAACTAAATATTATGCTGAAATAAAAAACAGACCTGGAGTTACTCAAGAGCAACAAAAAGCTATGGATTTTTTCAATCGTTATAATAAACAGCAAGAAGAAATAAAGCTGTCTCAGGCAGATTTTAAAGAACGTACTAACCAAATATTAAACAACGAATTTGAAGGTTTTGAATATAACGTTGGAGATAAAAAGTTTAGATACAAAATAAAAGACCCTGTGACAATAGCGGAAAAACAGTCTGATATTAACAACTTTGTGAGTAGATTTTTAGACAAAGAAGGTAAAATAATAGATACTGCCGGTTATCATAAAGCTTTATATGCTGCGATGAATGCTGATAAACTAGCGTCTCATTTTTATGAGCAAGGTAAAGCAGACGGTGTCCAAGACATGATTAAGCAATCTAAAAATCCAAGTACAGATGCGCCAAGGCAAGTTGCCAGCGGGGATGTTTATGTAGGAGGTTTTAAGGTAAAAGCCATTAGTGGAGCAGATTCGTCAAAACTAAAAATCAAAAAGAGAACATTTAATAATTAAAATTTAAAATTATGGCTTTAAATCCCCAGTTTGGCTCGATTATACCTAGTCAAACTCAAGAAGTCTTACAAACTAACTATTTACAGTGGACTGATCCTGCTGCAGCTGATTTTACATCATTTGCTCAACAGTATTTACCAGAGATCTATGAAGCTGAAGTTGAAAGATATGGTAACAGAACTTTATCTGGATTCTTAAGAATGGTTGGGGCGGAGCTTCCAATGACAAGTGACCAAGTAATCTGGTCTGAACAAAATAGATTACATATTGCATATGACAACTGTACGTTTGTTAGCGCTACAGGTGTTATTACACTTAACCCAGGTGCGGTTGCAGGAGTCTTTAATGTTATTTCTGTTAACTCTACTGTTGTAGTAATGGACGACTTCGGTAACGAAGCAAAATGTCTTGTTACTGCTAGTACTCCTGGTGCTGCTGGTACAATTACTGTACAAGTTTATACAGCTGCTAACTTAGCAGGTGCTGGACTAGTTGGTGTTGTAAAAGTATTCGTATATGGTTCTGAGTATAGAAAAGGATCTACTACTCCTAACTACGATGCTGCTACTGCTCCAAATGGTTATATCAGTGTTGACCCACAGTTTACTCAATTCTCTAACCTACCTGTAATCATCAGAAACAAATACGTAGTAAATGGTTCTGATACTGCACAGATCGGTTGGGTTGAAGTTTCAACTGAAGACGGAACTGGAGGATACTTATGGTATCTAAAAGCTGAGTCTGAAACTAGATTAAGATTTGAGGACTACTTAGAAATGATGTGTGTAGAAGGTGAATTAGTTGATGCAGCTGTTTCTCCTATTGCAAATTTAAAAGGAACACAAGGTTTATTTGCAGCTATCGAAGATAGAGGTAATGTACAAGTTGGTTTCTCTGCAGCTACAGGTATCAGTGATTTTGATGACATCCTTAGAAACTTAGACACTCAGGGTGCAATTGAAGAGAACATGTTATTCTTAGACAGACAAACTGCTCTTGATTTTGATGATATGCTTGCTGCTATTTCATCTGGATCTTCAGGTGGTACTGCTTATGGATTATTTGAAAACTCTGAAGAAATGGCTTTAAACTTAGGTTTCAGCGGTTTCAGAAGAGGTTCATATGACTTCTATAAAACAGATTGGAAATACTTAAACGATGCTTCTACAAGAGGTGCGATGGTAGGACCAAACTCAATTGAAGGAGTTTTAATTCCAGCTGGTACTACAACTGTTTATGACCAAATTTTAGGAACTAACATCCGAAGACCTTTCTTACATGTAAGATATAGAGCTTCACAAACTGATGATAGAAGAATGAAGTCTTGGTTAACAGGTTCTGTTGGTGGTGCATTTACTAGTGATCTTGATGCAATGGAAGTAAACTTCCTTTCAGAAAGATGTTTAGTAACTCAAGCTGCTAACAACTTTGTATTATTCAAAGGAGTGTAACTATTGATAAAGGTTAGGGCGCTTCGGCGCCCATATACCTTTTAACTATTTAATTATATTATATTATGACAAAAAAGAAACAACAAGAAGAAATAGTTGTAGAAAAAGTCGCTGTTGCGCCTAAACCTAAAACTATAAAACCAGTTAAAAAAGATGACTGGGAAGTAAAAGATAGAACTTATATACTAAGTGGAAATAAAGAACCTTTAACGTTTACTATTCCTGCTAAACACACTAGAAGACATCCGTTATTATGGTATGATTCAGCTAAAGGTGAGCAAAGAGAACTTAGATATGCGACTAACATGTCTAGTCCGTTTGTAGATGAACAAAAAGGTGAAGTAACATTAGGACATATAACTTTTAGAGATGGAACACTCAGTGTACCAAAAGAAA
>JABSPO010000277.1 GCA_013214625.1 Flavobacteriaceae bacterium | reverse complement strand
AATATTTATTGCCAATTGATTCGCGAAATTTGAAATGACTTTGGCTGAAATATTTGTAATCACATCTAATGCCTGGGGCTTAGTATAACCGGCTGCAAAAAAGGCATCGAGATCTTCATCAGATACACGCCCTTTGGTACTATATAGTGTTTTAGTAAAGGCTTGTAATGCATTGAATTTATCGCTTGACAAGGACACTTCATTTCGTAATGACTCTATATCTTCGGCTTTGTTTCCAAAAAGCATTTAACCTGCTATGGTATGTCCACCAACACAATACTAACATTGGTTTTCTATAGCAATGGTCATTTGTACAATGTTGTTTTCTTCCGAACTTAAAGTACCTATACTACTCAAATATTTTTGTGCATCTACGTAAGACGCTAATGTTGCTGGTGCGTTCGCTAATAGTTTTCCTAAATTTGGAACGAATCCAAACACATCTTTATACCATTATAATGATTGTTTTACTTCTTGACTTGGATTTTGAATATCCTCTAAAGGAAATTCTCTTAATGTTGTTTTCATAATTATTAATTTTTCGTTAATTATTAGACTGGTCGGTTTAGTCTTTGTTGAAATTTTTTTAGATTAATAAATCAAGGCTTTGCATAAAATCATCTAAAGGCTGTCTGCTTTTGCTCAATTTCATTCTAGAAATGGCACCTTCCCAACCATTTAAAATAACAGAAGCCATCATTCGCGTATCCAATGTTTTTGAAATTTGATTGTTTTCTTTGCCTTCTTCCAAACAGCGTTCAATGGTTAATTGCCATTCTTCTAATTGTTCACCTACAAATGCTTTAAATTCTTCGCTCACGCCACCTTCCGAACAACTATCGCCTAGTAGACACCCTTTTACAAATTGTTTTTGTTCAAACTCATTAGCTCGATCACTATAAAATGTTTTGATGCGTTCTTTTGGTGATAATCCTTTTTGTTCTAGTAAAACCGATTTAAAATTTACTAAACCACAGTTTGAATAGCGTTCCAAAACTTGAATAGCAAATGCCTCTTTGCTTTTAAAATGATGATAGAACGACCCTTTAGGAATTTCAGCTGTTTTTAAAATCTCAGCCAAACCTACATTACTGTATCCTTTTTGTGAAAAAAGTTCTAATCCTGCCGCTAATGCTTTTTCTTTAGTCATTTTAATGTTTAATAGTTGTACCCAAACCTAAATGAATACTTTTATACCGCTCTGTTAATACTTTTTTTATATCTTAATATTTACTGTATTAGACCAGTCGGTACAAAGTTAATCTATTTTCACAATCTTTTGCCACTTTGAGTAAAAATTGAGAAAACTTTAACTTTCGTGCCTCTTAATAGATTCGGACTGATACTAAATTAATCACCATCAGTACCATTGCAAAAAATAACGCAATATACTGTAAGATTTGTTTTAATAGGTAAGCATGAAATTCCTGTAGGAAATATTTAAAGAAGTATATAAATTGTGATCAACTCCACACACATAAAACTCCCCTCCCTTCGTCGTTTATTCATTCTTATTTTATTGAATTTGAATTCATGAATCTCATTTCGAGTAAAAAGTGTTCCATTTCCATTCGTAAAAGCAATTTTAGGAAATGAATTTTCTTAAAAAACTTATTGAAAGATAACGTTGCTTTATCAAAGCAAAATTTCCCGTTTGAAGAACAGGACTAGCGAGACACAGAACATTATAGTTCAAACACATTATGAGTAAAATTGCGTATGCGATAGTATTTTAAATAATTGCAGATATAATAACACCCCAGGTGTTTTATATCGACAGAAAAATCGGCTTTAGAACGTTCTTGGATACAGTTAGTCTAAATATAAGAATCAAAAAGAGTAATTATGTAAAAGTAAATTTACCAAAGCTTCCTACTCCAAAAAAACTATCTTTTAGTTGTAATTAAAATTTTCGTGTTCGAGGAAATATCCCTTATAATTTTTTCGCTATTTCTGCTAATTTGTCAAAAGAGTATAAAATTACTCTGCGAGGTAATTTCTATACATTTGCCATGTTTCATTACTAATCAATTATCTTAAATCAGATGTTAAAATTTGTATATTATATTATTTAAATTATAATTATTAATACTCGATTTACATTTGTTTATACACTATTACCTTTAACATTTTGATAACAGATATCAGTTGTTTAAGTATTTTTAAAGATTTAAGTTTGTTATTTAAACCTAAATCGTAAAATGAAAAATAAAAAAAACTACCTAAAAATCATTAAGTATGTATTGATAGTACTTGTATATTGCAATTGCTATTATAATGGACATGCTCAAAATCAATTATACCCTGCTAATTTGAATCTCTCCACATTAAATGGATCAAACGGTTTTGCTATTCCAGGCTTACCAACAAGTTTACAATTTGGAGCAGAAAGCCAATTTATTGGAGACGTGAATAATGATGGTCTGCAAGATATTGCAATTGGATCAGGAAATGCGACTATAAATGGTAATGAACTAGCAGGAGCTGCCTATATTATTTTTGGATCTAGCACCCCATTCCCTACTCCGTTTGACGTGGATATGCTTGATGGTACCAATGGATTTGCTGTAGAAGGCATTGCTTATAATAAAAGGCGAGGTTCAACAATAACGGGGCCTGGTGATATTAATGGTGATGGAATAGATGATTTAATCATTGGCTCTAGTAGTACAACAGCTATTGTTATATATGGTACAACTACTTTTCCTGCACTAATAACTATTAATGACATTACCAGTACTAATGGCTTTTTAATAAATACAGGAGCTAATCAAATAGCTAGCTTGGGTGATGTAAACGGTGATGCTATTAACGATTTTATTATTGGGCGTCCTGATTCTTCAGGACAATCATGGATTGTATTTGGTCGTTCAACTAATTTTCCCGCATCAATAGGTGCTTCTTGGTTAGATGGTATTAACGGATTCAGAACTAGTACTTTTCCAGGCACCATTCCTTCTTTTAAAGTAGGTGGTGCTGGGGATATTAATAATGATGGTTTTAATGATATTTTAATTGGAAACTGGGATTCAACAGATCCTGCTATAAGTTATATACTTTTTGGAAAAGGAACCTCTTTTGCGCCATTGGTTGATTTATTAGCTTTAGATGGAACTGATGGATTTAGCATAGATAATAATGGTGGTAATTTCCTAAGTTTTGTTGGGACCTTGGGAGATATAAACAATGATGGTATTGA
>JABSPO010000276.1 GCA_013214625.1 Flavobacteriaceae bacterium | reverse complement strand
ATATATTATTAGAATAATATATTCATTTTACGGTTTCCGGTGTTTTAAAAAAGTTTGATTATTCAAATTTAAAGAGCATAACTATTACTAGTAGAAACCTATTTAAAAAAGATTATCAATAAATTTAAATTATTATAAATGTGTAATATTTATCTCTATACTTGATGGGTTAGTTAATACACACTTTGCTATTTTATGGTTAATTAAAGCACTTTTTTTAATGATTTTTTTTTCTCTTCTCTAGCTCCATGATTTGGCTTTAAATCTTCAAACCAGTAACTTGGGTTAGAGTAGTTGTTTGTCGTTTGTTTTTGCTTGTTAGACAAGCTCTTTTTTTAATTGTGTTAGTTGTTGTAGAATTGATTAAGGCGCTTTAAAAGTGGTTCTTTGGCGTTGTTTAGGGCGATTGTGTTTATGTATTTAAGGGATAGCTTAAAAAACATCAATTCCTTTATTTCTAAGATGTGGCTTAAAAACCCCTCTTCTTGAGATGAGAGGTATTGATTATAGTTATTTGAAGTGTTAGTGAAGTTCGGAAGCTATAAACTGACTAAATTGTTTTTTCTACGGCTATTGGGACAGTATAATAAAGAAGCCTAAAAAGGCTTGCTTTATTTGTGTGGACATTGAAATTTCAAAGAGAGTAGGTAGGGTTAAAAAGAATAAGCGCTTATTAATAGGTGATTACTTTTCGGTAGTGAAGGTCTTTAATTCTGACCTTTGGTCTAAAATCCAATCACTGTGAGTAAAGGTGTTCCATTCAACGGTTGTAAGATCTATTTTTGGGTCGATGAACGGAGTGTGTTTTCCGCCATTTACGCTAATTTTACTATTAATCGCATAAATTTCAACAGACTTTCCTTCGGCTTCATATTTCTTTTTTAAATGTTGAATGAATTGCCATATAACGTCTGGTTTGGTTGCTAGTAGTCTAGCTTGTTTTGGGCTAACTAATTTGTAATGTTGTATGAATATTGCTTTTCCTGTTTCTTTGTCGACCACTTTGTAGCTGATGCGTCCTGATTTTGTACGTAACATCATGCGCCAACTTAAACGATGTCCTTCTTCGGTACGTAAAACATCACCTGGTATAAACCAATGGCGAATTGGAAGAAACAATTGAATACAAAAATACATGAATAGTATAGGCTTAAGTGTCGATGCTGTTTTTGGAATGATAACTTCATCAGAAGTATAATAAGGTTTTCGTTTTAAGAAGATATTATGGATTGTTTTTGCTTCAAAAAAGAATAAGCAAAATGCGAGTGACAAAAACGGAAATATCCCTACTTGAAAAACGATTGCATTAAACATGTGAAAGAAAATTCCGGCGATAAAGGCTAGTTTTCTAGTGGGTTTAAATAACAATAAAGGTATGATGAGTCCGTCAAAAGCAATTCCCCCATAAGCTAAAATAGAATGCACCCAGGTTTGTTGTAAAAGATCGCCTACAACATAGTAATGCTCTTTAGCCATCATTAATTGCTTCATGACTGAGGTGTTTAGCCAGTCAGGGTATAGTTTAGCAATAGCCCCATAGGTGTATACTAGTGCCATTTGAGCAATGAAAATCCATTTTGCCCAATTAGGCATTTTATAAGATGTGATTTCTGGCTTGAGCTTAGCGTCAACAGATAAATATTTATTTGCTGGAACAATACACATAAATGATGAAATTAAAATCAGCAAATAATAATGATTATTATAGGATGCTTTTTGCATTAAATACGTTACCGTCCAGAGTAATGTGAAGCCAATCATGCTCCATCGGTATTTGTAACCGATCATTACAAAAAAACCGCATATACCCATGATCAGGTAATAAAAATACATTCCGTTCCCTGGTAAAGGTTGTAGCCATTCAAAGCCAATTACGGTAAAGGTAAATTCTGGGTCAATAAGTGTTCGTTTTACCCATCCAGTAAAGATTGCACCTACGGATTCTAAAAAAATTAAGAGTCCGAATATGATTCGAAATACGATTAAAGAGGAATTGTCTATTTGTTTGAATAAAAACTTATTCATTGCTTTCAAAATAATTTAAAGCTTCTTCTTTGTCTTTTTTTAATTGAGATTGTAGTACCTCAATAGAATCAAATTTCTGCTCGTCTCTAATTCGTTTTAAAATGGATATAGAAATTTCTTTATGATAAATATCTTTATTGAAATTAAATAAATGAATTTCAATACTTTGTGCAGTTCCATTAACAGTAGGATTATTGCCGATATTCATCATTCCTAAATAAGTGCTATTCTCTACAGTTGCTTTGGCAATATAGACTCCGTTTTTGGGAATCATTTTATATTCCTCAGCAATGCTAATATTTGCAGTGGGGAAGTGTATTGTTTTTCCAATTCCTTTTCCTCTGGTAACAGTTCCTCTTAATTGAAATTCAGTGCCGAGATATGAGTTTGCTGTTTGTAAGTTGCCTTCTTTTAATGCTTTTCTTATTTTTGTAGAACTTACTGATACGGTATTAATATCTTGGGCTGAGATCTCTTCAACCGTAAAACCGTAAATTTCTCCAAATTCTTTTAGGTTGTCAATATTAGCAGTTCTGTTACGACCAAACCGATGGTCGTAACCAACAATAATGTGTTTTACATTAAGTTGGTGTACCAGGATGTCACGTACAAATTCTGTTGCTGAAAGACGAGAGAATTCTTTTGAAAAAGGTTGAATAATGAGGTTGTCAAGTCCTAAATTGTTTAGGATATCGGCACGTTCATCAATCGTGTGAATTAGTTTAATATTCGAGTCTTTTTGCAACACCATTCTTGGGTGAGGAAAAAAGGTCAATACTAATGATTCTAACTGCTGATTTTTAGCGGTGTGAATAAGTCGATCTAATATTTTTTTATGCCCAATATGTATGCCGTCAAAAGTTCCAATAGTTAATACTGTTGGGTTTTTTGGAGTAAAAGATTCAATAGAATGAAATGTTTTCATAATAGAATTCTAGGGTGCTTTTTGATCACTAAAAATTAAGTGATAAAGATAAAAAATTATTAGTGATAATACCTATTTTCCATTAAAGCTATTCATGGTGTTGTTCATGCCGCCAAGACCAAATGATTTTATAATTTCAATAGATTTGTCTAGACGCTCAGTAAGCTTGTCGTTCTCTTCAGTAGTCCAGTTTCCTAAAACATAATCTACCTGGCGTCCTTTACTAAATTCATCACTAATACAATATCGAAACCTAAT
>JABSPO010000275.1 GCA_013214625.1 Flavobacteriaceae bacterium | reverse complement strand
TCAAATGGTCCATATAATAATCAGATAGAAACTGTTAAATACATAATTAACGAAATAGATGTTATAAATAATCAAATTACTGAATTGATAAATAATAACTTAGAACTAAACGATAAGTTTAAAAATCAAAGTATGTCTGACTTTCATTTAGCATGCATAAATCCTTGGCTAAAAAACGAGATTAGCTATGAGTTATCATTTGATTCAAATTTAAATGACGGATATGTTGGTGCGATTTTCAAAAACGGAAGAATTACCGAAATAAATATCTGAATTAAAAGAAATAATGAATAACAAATTTGACTTCATTGCAGAATTAAAATATAAAACGACTGAAAAAGGTGGGCGAAGAACACCTGCTAATTCAGGCTATCGCCCACAGCTCAAATTTGAGTTTACCGAAATGCAGACTTCAGGACACCAATTCTTCATCGGAACCGATACTGTGAAACCTGGCGAAACTGTTTTAACTCAAATCATGATGAATTCAACTTACTTTTATGAAAACAAATTAGAAGTCGGAACAGAATTTGAATTTCGCGAAGGAGCTAGAATAATCGGATTTGGAAAAATAACTAAAATACTAAACAAAGTGCTCGAAATTAAAACCAGCACATAACAACACCTATAAAATAATACGGGTTTGTTGTGTAAATTTGAAAGCTTGTGTACATTTACATTTATCGCCAAATCTTTTAATTTGGCTTTTTTAAAACGACAAAATTAAAAACAAAATATAAAAATGTGGCTCAGAGCAAACCTGAAAGTTTATCGCTTTCTACTGCCCTACTTGCCATATACTAACCGTTAGCAAACATTGAAAAAGTGAAAGAAACTATTACCATAATTATCGTAGCATTATTAATTGGATGCAAATCGAAAAACTATGATAAGTTTGAAAAAATAATCCTTTCGAATGATTTTCAAAAGGATTGGTTCATGCTTACCGAAAGAGATAGTGGTTACACCATTTTCAATCCTTGCGATGCTGAAAATAGAAGACAACAAATTGTTGGTGACACATTGATAGTCCATGGTGGACATGAAATAGACAAATATTTAATAACTTCAATAGAAAGAAATTTAAAGGATATTTATTTATTCTCTACTGTAAATATATTAAGTAACGATGACCAACCATTTTACTTTTCCTATGTTGACTATGAAAGTGGTATTGGTTATTGGAAAACAATTTATGAACCAGTTGATTTCGATAAAGATTTATTATTTATTTCAACCAAAGATTCAAGTAACTTTAAAGTTATAAATCAACCTTGTGTAGAGTGCTGGGGAGAAGAATGTGATGAGATAGAAAAAATAGTTTTCGATTCAAATGAATCATTCAAGATTACAAAAATTAATAAAGATAATAACTATCCTTCTTCTTCAAGCAACATTAAAATTTGCAAGGACTGGAAATTATCCAAAAAGGATATTAGAGAAATCATAAAGTCTTCTAAATCAATAAACGGACCTGAATGGCATCATTTATTTGATCATTTACCATGTAACTATTACGCAATATTAAATCAGAACGAGACAGATTTTAACCTCTCCATAAACGGAGGTTCATGGTTTACCATTAGTTCTCAAGATACAACAGTTAGATATGGGAGTTTTAATGACGAAAACAATAAATACTTCCTCTCTCCTTTTTTATCTGGAGATGGTGATTAATAAAAACGTTTGCTAACAAAACCTATAAATAATACGGGTTTTGGTGTTAAAAACCTAGAGCTTCTGTATATTTACATTATCGCCAAATCTTTTAATTTGGCTTTTATAAAACGACAAAATTAAAAACAAAATCTAAAAGCTTATGGCTTGTGCCGACACGAAAATCTGCGGATTTTCTGCACCGTACTATTCATAGCTAAGCGTTAGCACCAATATAAAAAATGAAATTAATTAAAATATTAGTATTCCTAACACTTACGTTAACTACCCAGACAAACCTTTTTGCAGAAACTTGGAATGAACCTTGGCAAAAGGAAATAATTCAAAAAGCAGACTATTTTGTGTTAGCAAATGTTCTGAGCAACATTGAGGGAATTGGAACCAAAATAGAAATAATTAAATCATTTGGAACACAAAATATATCTGGCGAAATTTTAATAAATAGTTTTTCTTTACTAAAATTGAGTAGTGCTTCAGGTCACGGAGTTCATTTAGATTTTAAAAAAGGTCAAACGATTTACTTTTTACTTACAAAAAGAGATGATGGAAATTACGCTATCCCCACTCCTACTTCTGGTTTTGCTGTAATGGACGCTGATAAAAATGTTTTTGCCACGTATAGACACAGTTATCATCAAACATTAGTTTCTCAAGAACTATACGAGAAAACATATACCGAAATATGGAATTATTATAAGACCTCAAAATTTGATGAAAAAAATGTATCCCAATTCATTAATGAAAATATAGATAAAGCTCCAGCAAGTTTTGATGAAGAAGAAATTTCAACATTTTTCTTGCAACATGCTGCTTTAGAAACCGCATATCTGTTAGATCTACCAATAGAATTAAACAGACTTAAAAAATTTATTAACTGTGATAATTTTCACTCAAGAGTCTCAGCATTGCAATTACTTTCCACATCTAAAAAGAATTACACGAAAGACTTTTTATTTGAGTACATTAAGGATCAAAAAAATGAAAACTTCGAAAAAGTAATTGCTATTTGGTCATTGACAAAAATTGGTGGAAAAGAATATAGTGAAAAATTAATTTCGATTACTGACTTACTCTCAGATGAAGAAACTGGATTTGACTCAAATCTTATGGATCCTAGAATTGCAACTCATTTCCCTTCCCCTAAAAGTGCTGTGGAAGCCCTATTATAAAAAACTGACGCTAACAAAACCTATAAATAATACGGGTTTTGGTGTCCAAAAACTAAAGCTTGTGTATATTTACATAGTCGCCAAATCTTTTAATTTGACTTTTATAAAACGACAAACTAAAATCAAAATATAAAAGCTTATGGCTTGTGTCGACACGAAAATCTGTGAATTTTCTGCCCCGTACTATTCATAGGTACTGTGTCAAAAAACAAGCTTTTTATATAAAAATTTTAGGAAGTCACTAATTCATTTTTATGACTATCCTGTGCGGTAAGAATTTGTTTTCTTGCCGCTTTTTTTATTTCAAATTCTCCATCGTAATAACTATTACTTTTCCATAAACTATACATTAAAACCAACAATTTCCTTTGA
>JABSPO010000274.1 GCA_013214625.1 Flavobacteriaceae bacterium | reverse complement strand
ACAGATCTAACCAGTAAAAAATATTGAAAATTCTTCCCACATATTGGCACAAATTCATTATTTAAAAAACTTTTGTATTTACCCTGTTAGTTATCCTGGCTTCGGTCCGGGTCATTTTTATTTTAAACTTTACTTTAAACTTTTCTGTAAGTACCAACTGCCAGTGAAAGAAATTCGAGACTATTCAGACTTTTGCTAACATCATTAAAGTAACGAGGAAGTCAAGCAGTGTTATCAAGATATGAAACCTATGCCATCACAAACTGAGCTTTTAAACATTCTAAACCATTGACAAGACTTAGATTGGTACATTCTTAATTTTAATTGGTACATTCAAATAGGGTAGTTGAATTTTAACACCAGCATTAAATTATTAATACATGTAAGTGGCAAAATGTAGCTACAACGGGAGTACAGACACGTAACCACAAGAAATGGTTACTACGCCCAGACAGAAACCGCATTCACACAAAATTACTCTATATTTTGAATCATATGATATGTACTGTATCAACCTTCATCAAAATCCGCAATACGCCTTTTTTGAAACTCCTTAGAAGTTCACGTGACCCGGGCCAGACAGACAGATACACACGACAACTGTTTGAGCTAGTACTTTAGCTGGACTTAGTATTACTGATAACCACACATTTTATCCAAAACCTCGTTCATCGGAGACCATTTTCATATTACTATAAAATCATCAAAAATGTTTCGATTTGTTTGGTTTAAATACCAAACGAAGGTTTCGGAATTTGATGGCACTTCTGTACAAAGATTTGAGATAACGAGTTCTTCTTTTGCTTCGTGCGTGGTGAGTTTTGTGAGTTACCAAACGTTTGATACATCATTGGAATTAATCACTTTTTCAGGACCCGTTTTTAAAGTAAAACTTTTGTGCAAAAAAACGGTAAAAAATGCAACAACAAAAAAAACTAAAATCCATTGTTCGACCTAAATTTTATAGTATTTTTTCAGACAAAGCATTTTATCAAAATTTTGTCTAATATCCAACATCTCGAAAATTAAAATTGACAAAAAACAGATATTTCTAGCCGTGCGCCAGGCAATTTAAGGTTGATATTTTGTACAGTTCTTGCCTAAATTCTTAATAAAATCTTTAATATCCCTAATAAGAGTAACCCCCAGTTATATAAGATAATTCGTGTATGGTTAGGCTGAAACAATAAACAATCAGAAGCGAAAAAACTGCTTTATACTCTTGCACAACAATGTATTTTTTCTCAAAATAATTTGTTTGTTCTAAACGTTAATGTTTTTATGAGATTTTAGGATGAGTAGCGTAATGTGATGAGTAGAGTATGGGAAATTTCAAAGATTTATAAGGTATGCTAGTAATTTTACCCTGTTAGACCAAACTTTCCTTTTACTTCCATCCTTTGTTCACCAATCGATAGAAATGTTGTATACGCATCTCATACACCATACTAGTCAAGTATTACGCGGAAGCTCTTATAATTGTGGTGAAACTTTGTAAATTTACTTTTTCTTAAAGTAATATTTGTCCTTTTTGGCCCTTGGCGCGAATATAATTTATTTATAAAAAATAAAATTTAAGAATTCGTTTGTACAACATATCAAGGTTCTAAAAAGAATAACATTTACTTACATTCAATATAACAATAGGGTTAAAATAGAGTTAGGGTCGGTATGATTTCCAAATTGGGCTAAGTCCATGTCCAAACAGGTGTGACGGAGCTGATCGCAATATCTCCGCCCGACTCTCGTCCAATATAAGTCAATAAGAATCTTAAGACACACAACTAATACTATCAAACTTGTTGCACTTGACAAAAAACTTATTCTCAAAAGGTGTACCTGCTCTGTTGTTTCAGACTGCCATTCCTTTCCATAATTAACCACATTCGGCAAGGTTTGCTGGTTTTCTGACATGAAAATTCCACTGGACTCTAAAGGAACATAATTGTGTTCATTATCATGAACCTTTGAAACTACTGTGTCACTCAACTTGCTAATATTTCCTCCATGAGGGACCGTAGATATGACATCTGTTGAAGCGTTGCCAATCTAAATATATAAAACAACACAAGACAGTAATAAGATATATAAATGCCATTAAATAAAAAGATATTCAAATGTTGAAGCTAAAAGGCTATATGAGCATTTTTCTGAATGATATTCTTTATGTAATGAAAACAACAAATACTTGGCAAGGAGGAACTCGTTGTTTGTATCAATTAGCTAATACAAATTATATTATTCTCACTTTAATCATGCCACTGACCATAGTTTCCTATTGAAGTTACAAATTAATCCAAATTAATCATGTTAAAACTAAACATACCTCTTTTTTTACTTCAGAATCAACTACTTTCTCGCATATATCTATGTTACTGTCCAACTTGGAATAATACTCTTTATAAACTTGTGTGTTGGTAAATGGAACATGATGTGAAACCACAACTTTTCCATCACTGTCTTGAGTGATAAAGAATGGTGTAGCATATAAATCAGTCGTGCTGTGCTCGGTTTTCTCTTGAAGCTTCTTATCAATGGATGCATCAACAACCTAACGATTATGAAATTGATGTAATTTTGGGAAATAATGAATAAATAATTATATAGTGTAAACAACTATGATATGAAACGATGTATTGTGATTATTAACCTTTCATAACATGGCACAAACAACATACATATTTGGCTTCCTCCTTCACATAAATAAATATTTTGTGTTTATCTTGGAAGTTCCAAATAATTTTGATGTAAGGGCTATGTTTATGAATGTTGTTTTTATGAAATTGTCATTACGTAAAATATAAAAACATCTCTGATAAAGGTACATGTGCTTCTGTGTAGATATATTGGAATATCAAAACTATCATTAAAAGACTCAAAGATTCAAAGACAGTATTCAACATTCAACTCAATTGTAAAATGAAACAGATCTATATCAAATAGGATACAAAAAGAAACATATTCTCGCCTATTGCTTACAAACCCGTAGCAGAAAGGGCAAGTTTTTAGCTAGGTAAAATGTCTAGCTTTTTTTACTTTTTCTCTTTTAGCTAGAGATATAAAGTTTAAAGGCAATAAAAGTTCTAGCTTTTTTATATAGAGCTCGGACACAAATTAGAGGCCAAAATTTTACAATTTCTAGACAAATTTAGGCGAAAAAGAGCAAACAAAAGTCGAAAAGTATGGCCGAAAAAGGCGGTTTTTAGCCAAAAAAAAAAAACCAA
>JABSPO010000273.1 GCA_013214625.1 Flavobacteriaceae bacterium | reverse complement strand
AATTTATGTACATGAGGATGTATATGATGCTTTTGTAAAACAATTTCTATAAATTACAAAAACATATAAATTAGGGAACCCTTTAGATAAAGAAACTAATTTAGGCCCAATGGTTAAAACAAGTGCGAGTACTTATGTAAGAGAACAAATAAAAGATGCTTTAAGTAAGGGTGCTAAATCTTTAGTTAGTGAGAGTTTATTTGAAAACTCTAAAGAAGGAACACCTTATTTATCTCCTCATGTATTGGTTGATGTAAATCATACTATGAGTGTAATGAAAGAAGAAAGTTTTGGTCCTGTTATTGGCATTATGAAAGTAACAAATGATGAAGAAGCAATTGATTTAATGAATGACAGTGATTTTGGACTTACAGCATCTATTTGGTCTTCAAATGTACAAGAGTCAAAAGAATTATCAAAGAAAATAGAAACGGGCACTGTTTTTCTAAACAGATGTGATTATTTAGATCCTGCTTTGGCGTGGACTGGTGTTAAAAATACGGGACGAGGAGTTTCCTTGTCTGCTTATGTATATGACTCAGTAACCAGATTAAAATCTATTCATTTTAAACTATAAGCAAAGCTTATAGTTTAAAACAAAAAACAAAAATTATAAGGAAATAAAATGTCTAAAAGAAAAGCAACAAATTGGAATTATCCTACATCTATATGGTTTGGGCATGAAAGAACAAAAGATATTGTAAAAGCATGTGAACATTTAAATATAAAAAATCCATTAATTGTTACCGATGAAGCTTTGGTTAATCTTCCTATTATTGAAGATTTGAAAAATCCTTTAAACAATGAAAAAATTGCATTTACACTTTTTTCAGATGTTCAAAGTAATCCAAGTGCTAAGAATGTAGAAGATGGGGTTAAAGTATTTAATGAGAATGCCTGTGATGGCGTAATCGCTTTTGGTGGAGGATCTGCTTTAGATGCAGGTAAAACAATTGCTTTTATGTCAGGGCAAAGCTTAAGTATTTGGGATTTTGAAGATGTAGGAGATAATTTTTTACGTGCAAACATAGAAGGAATTGCTCCTATTATTGCAATACCTACGACTTCAGGTACTGGATCTGAAGTAGGACGAGCAAGCGTCATTACCAACAGTGAAACGCATGCGAAAAAGATTATTTTTCATCCTTTAATGCTTCCTTCTTTGGTTATTTTAGATCCTAATTTAACCTATGGTTTACCAAAACATATTACTGCTTGGACAGGGATAGATGCTTTAGTTCATTCTCTTGAAGCCTATTTTGCACCCGGTTTTCATCCTATGGCAGATGGAATTGCACTTGAGGCTATTTCTTTAATTAAAAACAATTTAGTGCCTGCTTATGAAAATGGAAACAATGAAAATGCAAGAGCCAATATGCTCGTAGCTGCAATGATGGGAGCTACTGCTTTTCAAAAAGGTTTGGGTTCTGTTCATTCAATTGCTCATCAACTAGGAGGTTTATTTAATACCCCTCATGGTTTAGCAAACTCTATTATTTTACCCTATGCATTAAGACAAAATAAATCAGCTATACAAGATAAAATGAAAAAGTTATGTGTCTTTTTAGATATTGAAAATCCATCTTTAGATAGTTTTATTGCTTATATAATTGATTTACGACAAACCTTGGGAATTCCTTCCAATTTAAGTGAAGCAAAAATTAGTGATGATCGAGCAGATGAAATTGGCGTTTTAGCTTATGCTGATCCATCTACTGCCTCGAATGCTAAAAAACTTGAAATAGAAGACTTAACTGTTTTGTTTAAAGCAGCACATAGCGGTAATTACGATTTGTTAAAAGATTATTAATGAAAAAACTATTAATTATTGAAGGTAATACGGATAAAGACTCTTTAAATATTCAAAAATTCAAGGGTCTTTCTTATGTTCCTTTATTTACAAAATCCATAGAAATTATTGGTGAATATCAAATAGATGCGCTTTATCCAACCAGAAATGATTTTGAACAAATAAGTATAAAAGATTTACAAAAGTATGATGGGATTTTATGGACGGGTTCTGGACTTAGTGTTAATGAAACACCCAATTTAGTACAGCCTCAAATACAATTATGTAAAAACGCTTTTGAAGCAAAAGTCCCTATGTATGGATCTTGTTGGGGCTTACAAATAGCTGTGGTTGCAGCTGGTGGAAAAGTTGCAAGTTTTGAAGCAGGGTATGAAATAGGAATTATGAAAAAATTGACATTAACAAAAGAGGGTAAAGAACATTATTTATTTAAAAATAAGACTGAGCCTATATCTTCCTTTTGTGTGCATAAAGATTATATAGAAGAACTTCCTTTAAACAGTACTTTATTGGCTTTTAATGAATTTTGTCCTGTTCAAGCTTTGGAAATTAACTATAAGGGTGGTACTTTTGTTGGTGTTCAATATCACCCTGAATTTGATGTCAAACAAATGTTATCAACCTTTGAGCGCTTAGAAGAAAAATTAATACAAAGTGCTTATTTTAAGAATAATGAAGCGTATAACACGGAAATAACAAACATGAAAAAAGAGATTTTAAATAAAAAAGATTTTTATAACAATGATCTTTACCGTTTATTAGAAATTTCTAATTGGCTAAAAAATTTAGAAAAATAAACATATAAAAGGAGAAAAATATTGCAAAATAAGGGCGGCTTTGAATGTAATGTTCAAGATAATTTTAATTAAATAAAGGAATGAAATGAGTACAAATCATATTGATCAAGAATATTTGGCTAAAAGACAGTTGAAAAAAGGAACAGCAGGTTGGATGTTGTTAGCAGGTTTAGGAATTTCCTATGTAATTTCAGGAGATTTTGCAGGCTGGAACTTCGGTATTGCAGAAGCAGGATGGGGTGGTTTTGCTATTGCTGCTGTTTTAATGGCAATAATGTATATTTGTCTGGTACTGTCTTTGGCTGAGATGTCAGCTGCAATTCCAGCAGCTGGTGGCGGATATAGTTTTGCTAGGCAAGTTATGGGACCAGCTGGAGGATATTTAACTGGTTTTGCCATACTAATTGAGTATGCACTAGCACCTGCAGCTATTGTTATTTTTATAGGTTCTGCGGTTGAATCTTTATTAGGTATTAATGGGCCCTTAGTATATGCATTGTTTTATGCTGTTTTTATTGCTATTCATTTATATGGAGTAGGAGAAGCGCTTAAATCAATGATGGTGATTAGTGCACTTGCAGTATTTGCAATTATTGCAACAGCTGTAGCACTTATTGGACAGTTTGATGTTAATAACTTATTTGATAT
>JABSPO010000272.1 GCA_013214625.1 Flavobacteriaceae bacterium | reverse complement strand
AAAATAACTTACAAGTAGTTAATAGTTTATTGCGTATACAAGCAAGAGGTGTAAAAGATGAAAAAGTTAAATTGATGTTTAGTGCAGCACAAAGTAGAGTAGTTGCTATGGCTAGATTGCATGAGAAAATATATAACACTAAAGATTTAAAAAACATTGATATTAGCGAGCATTTTGAATTATTGATAAATGATTTAATTAGCAGTATTAATTTAGATAAAAAAATTATAACAAAGCTTAATATTGAAGCTATAAACATGTCAATAGATACCTTGTTGCCATTAAGTTTGATTATAAATGAGTTGGTTTCAAATTCATTAAAGCATGCTTTTTGCGAAATGGAATCTGGTGAAGTAGTAGTTGAATTATTCACTAAAAAAGGGGTTGAATGTCAGTTGATTTATAGTGATAACGGTAAAGGTATGCAAAAAAACATTTTATCTGAATCAGAAAATTCTACTGGTCTTACTTTAATAAAAACTTTTGTTAGGCAGTTAAATGGAGTTATTGTTTTTCTAAATAAACCTAAAGGGGCTCGTTTTGAAATATCATTTATAAATAACGGTATTAAATAGTTTTTGTGTTTTCTACTAAATTTTATTTTTACTTTAAATAAAAGACTTGTTTTGTGGTAAGTTTTTTTTTTCTACCTTTAGTAGTACAGTTTAATGATTTATGTGTGTTAAACAATTTCGTTAAAAAATAATTAGCTCACTGTAAATTATTAAAATAAACTATAAAGAAATGTTACAGTCTTCCTTTTTGAAAAATAATTTTGGTAAGAAAACTGTATTGACAATAAAAGTAGCCCTTACTTGTTCAATAATGACTTTTCTCTGCGCGTTATTATGTTATTATTATCTAGATATTAAAGGGGTTATTTTTTATGCACTGCTTATATATTCCTTAGCTAACCTTTTAAATCTTGCGATTTTTTTCAAACATAAAAGGCTTGTTGTAACGTATAATATCATGTCATTTTTAGCCTTCTTAGTAACTTATGTAACATGTTTGTATAGTGGAGGAGTTGATAGTCCTTTTTCAACTTTTTTAGTGTTAATTATTTTTTCGGGCTATGCTACTAATGTTTTTTATGGTAACCTGTGGTTTGTTATTATTACTGCAGCAGTATCGTCTCTTTACTTAATTGGGATGTCTGATTATAAATTCATTAATTATGTACCTGAGAGTGCTAATAATACGTTTAATTATTTCTTTCTATTGTTCTTAATAATATTGTTAGGGGGGGTGTTTGGTAGGTTAATGAGTAAAAATAATGACTTAGTATATAAATCAAAAATAGAAATAGCAAAGCGTAATGAGGAAAAAACTGTATTGCTAAAAGAAATACATCATCGAGTGAAAAATAATTTACAAGTAGTAAATAGTTTACTTCGCATACAGGCTAGAGGAATAGATGATGAAAATGTTAAGTTAATGTTTAAATTAACTCAGAGTAGGGTTATTGCTATGGCAAGATTACATGAAAAGATATATAACACCAAAGACTTAAGGTATATTGATGTTAACGAACATTTTAGGTTATTGATTAGAGATTTAATTCATAGTTATAATTTGGATAAAAGAATTGTTTCTAAGTTTGATATTGAACCTGTAAAAATGTCAATAGATACTTTGCTACCATTAAGTTTAATTATAAATGAATTGGTTTCAAATTCTTTGAAACATGCTTTCAGTAATGTGGATAGTGGTGAGTTATTTGTTGAGTTGAAAAAGGTTAGTGATGTTGATTCAAGATATGAGTTAGTTATTGGTGATAATGGGGTTGGGTCTAAGAGCTGCGTGTTATCAGATGTAGTAAGTTCAACTGGTGTAACGTTAATAAAAACATTTGTGAGGCAGTTAAATGGTACTATAGAGTCTTTAAGAGAAAAATCTGGGACTAATTTTAAAATATCATTTTCTGATACTCATACAAAATAAAAAAAGCCATCTAAAATAGATGGCTTTTTAAGCGAGATAAATATGTTAAACGTTTTTATTTTACTTTGTCAACAATTGCTTTAAAAGCAACTGGGTGGTTCATTGCTAAATCAGCTAAAACCTTACGGTTTAATTCGATGTTATTAGCTTTTACTTTTCCCATAAATACAGAATATGACATTCCGTATTGTCTTGTTCCTGCATTAATACGTTGTATCCAAAGTCTACGGAAAGTTCTTTTCTTATTTCTACGGTCTCTATAAGCGTAACTCATAGCTTTGTCAACCGCATTTTTAGCAACTGTCCAAACGTTCTTTCTTCTACCAAAGTAACCTTTGGCTTGCTTCAATACTTTTTTTCTTCTGGCTCTACGAGCAACAGCGTTTACTGATCTAGGCATAATTTTAATTTTTGTTTTTGTAGCAGGCGGTCGATAACCGACACTTTTATTTTTTTAACTCGTAAATTAAAAATTTACAATCGTTAATCAAATGGCCCAACTACAGGGTTATTAAATTGATTTTAACCAGTTTGTATTACTACAAACTATAAAACAATTACTTTAAACGTAATTGAGTTTTGATACTTCTCATATCATTTTTGTGCACTAATGCATCATGAGTTAAAGCTAACTTACGCTTTTTAGACTTCTTTGTTAAGATATGACTTTTAAAGGCATGTTTTCTTTTAATCTTTCCAGAACCAGTAACTTTAAATCGTTTCTTGGCACTAGATTTGGTTTTCATTTTAGGCATAATTCCTAAGGTTTTAATTATCTCGCTTTATTGTTAAATCAGTTTTTCCAACTGTTATTTTTTCTTTGGTGACAAGAACATTGTCATACGTTTACCTTCCAGTTTAGGCATTTGTTCTACTTTACCATACTCTTCCAGTTCCTGAGCTAATTTTAATAATAAAATTTGCCCTTGATCTTTATAGATGATAGATCGTCCTTTAAAGAAAACATATGCTTTTAATTTAGCCCCATCACTAAGGAATTTAATAGCATGTTTCTTTTTAAACTCATAATCATGATCATCAGTTTGAGGACCGAAACGAATTTCCTTAATTACAACTTTCGTTGCTTTTGCTTTAAGAATTTTTTCACGTTTCTTCTGTTCGTAAAGGAATTTTTTATATTCCATTATTTTACAAACAGGTGGGTCAGCTTTAGGAGAAATCTCTACTAAATCTAATTCTAATTCGTTAGCGATATCCAATGCTTTTCTTGTTGGATAAACACCAACTTCAACATTTTCCCCAACTAACCTAACCTCAGGAACTCTAATTCGCTCATTAATTCTGTGCGGATCTTGCTTGATTTCCCTGATAGGTCTTCTCGATTTTCTTCTACGTATTGCTATGACT
>JABSPO010000271.1 GCA_013214625.1 Flavobacteriaceae bacterium | reverse complement strand
CCATTGGTGTAAATTAACAATAACATAGCAGTTTTCGAACCTATTCCAGGGATACTTTTTATATTTGTATAGAGCTCTGAATCATTTTCTTTTATTGCTTTTTCAACCTCTAGCTCCAGTAAATCTATTTCCTTTTTCAAATAACGTAATTGACGCATCAAGCTACGCACCAATTTACCTTTGGTTATTCCAGATGAAGAACAAACTATGAAGTGTATTCAATAGAGCTGTACGTTGCTTTAAATAAAGACTTACAACTCCATAAATTCGTTTACAACTTGGAATATATACTTAGATGGTGGATTCCATAGCTCTAAAGCTTGTTCTTCACCATAAAAACAGATCATTTTTGAATCATTTTTATCCGTCTTTAAATTCTGTAATTTCATTTGAGTAAATCGTTTTATAATCAATGGATTTACAACACTTACCAAGACTCCTAAATCATATAAGTAAATAGCCAATAACTGATGATAACAACCTGTAGCTTCCATAACATAACTACCAGAATCACCATACATTGCTAATATCTTTTTAAAACCCTTTTTATCATTACTAAAACAATGATGTCCATTTTCATTGCTGTGAACATCTAAAAAACAGAAGGGGGTTTCTCTATGATCCGATATCAATTAGTGAAAATTGTATCTAGCTAAACGCTTCTATCCCTCCTATTTTGATTTATGTTTATTATATTTACTAAAGTTATTAAAATACCTCCTAATATTAACTCTAAACAAACATACGAGCTAAACGTTAGCCACAAGCTCAAAAAAACCGTAATCATTGAAAAATATTGAAATAACAGAAAGCATATTTGAACACTTTGAAACATTCATCCCCCTTTCAGAAAACCTAAAATCCGAACTTGAAAAACGATTAAAACATATCGTTTTCAAAAAAGGAGAAACGGTTTTAAATGCAAATCAAATATGTACAGAAAGTTATTTCATCAATAAAGGAATTTTACGAACCTATTTTTTAAAAGATGGAAAGGAGATTAGTGAATATTTTTGTGGAATAGATGAATGGGTAAATTCACCCAAAAGTTTTATGCAAAGAAAAAAAGACATCTATTATATTGATGCAATTGAAAATACAGAAGCATATCTTATAAACGTAAACGACCTTGTGTATCTTTTTGACAATTTCCCAGAAATGGAGCGTTACGCTCGTTTATCAATGGGGAGTGTTTTTGGGCATTTAATGGAACGAATTACCTCTATGCGATTTACATCTGCTAAAGAAAGATATAATCATTTTCAAAAAACTTATTCCGCCATTTATCATCGCATTCCTTTAGGAATGGTTGCTTCTTATTTGGGAATCACTCAAGAAACATTAAGTAGAATCCGTGCTGAAAAATGATTATTTGATATAGGTCAAAAGTTGTGACAATTTAATTCTGTAATTTTGCTCTTAATTGTATATCAATATGAAGAAAAAAATTAAAAGTATTTTATTAATTATCGTATTAGTGCTAATAACAGGAGTTGTTTATCTATTCACCTATGTACCAGCTCTTTCAAAACAACACGGAGTTGTAGAAACAATATTGTATTTAGGAGATTCAGACAATCAACCTTTGATTGTAGTTTTTGGAGGCGCAGAAGGTGCTATTGATTGGCATAGAAATCATATGAAAACCAAAAGGGACAGTCTCATTCAAAAAGGCTATGCGATTTTGGCTATAGGGTATTTCAATGCTGAGGGAACACCAAGAAATCTTGATAGAATTTCATTAGACGCAATTTCAGACACTATAATGAGAATCTCCAAAAATTCAAAAATAGATGAATCCAAAATAGCACTTATAGGAAGTTCACGTGGTGGAGAATTAGTATTAAATCTAGCTAGTAGATTCAATCATTTTAATGCAGTTATTGCAATGTCTACTTCCAATGTGAGCTTTCCTGCTATTACTTGGTCGGCAAATACTTCTTCTTGGACGTACAAAAACAAGGAAGTCTTATACGTGCCTGCAGGATTGAATACAATCTCACCTGCAATAAAAGGAGAATTGTACACTGCACATAGTTTAATGCTTCAAGATGAAGATGCTGTGAAAAAAGCAGAGATTCAAGTAGAAAATATAAATGGTCCTATTTTGATTCTGTCAGGTAAAGATGATGACCAATGGCCTGCGGCAACTATGTCAAATAGAATAATAGAAAGACTAAAGGAAAACAATTTTAAATTTTACAAGGAACATATAATATTAAATGGAGGGCACATTGAGCCATTAAAACAATTTAATTTAGTGTACGATTTTTTAGAAAAACATCTGCCACCAGAATAGTCCATTGCTAAAAATGTATATAAAACATAGGGTGTTTGGTACTAAACCAAACGTCCTTTCTTGATTACAAAGTTCACCAAATATAAAATTTGGCGTTTACGAGAAAAAATAAAATAAAAATATTTATATTTGACTAAGTGCCAATTCGGAACAAAAGTGCCAATCTAATGCCCTACGTTTCTATACTAACCGTAATGCATTAAAAATGGAAGCTAAGCTTAAATACTTACTCAATATCTTATCTGTTTTTTTCATAGTTGGATGCAACAATAATGAAAAACAATTGACTTCAATTGAATTTGGAAAATGGAAATCTAATAGTGATAGTCTGAGTATTGAATTACAACCAAATAAATTTAAAAACTTTAGAGAACTACTTAACTGGACAGGAAATGTTTCTTGTAATGATAGCATTGCAAAAATAACTATAAACAAAGAAAACACAATAAAAACAATTTATTTTCAAAACCCTTGTTGGGAAAAATATGCTTGTATACTTACAAAACGAAAAAACACAATTAGGATTCATAATGACTCAATTTATAAAGCTTATAAAGTATACCCTTTAGACAGTTTGTATAATATCATAAATAGAGATGTTGAAAACAATGGTAAAGATCCAATGCTTTGTGAAAATCCAAAGAAACTTCTTTTTGAAATATCTTATTGGAAGAAAGACTTGAATAATTTATACAATACATTAGACATACTTACTGATGATTTCGAAAAAATAACTAATAATAGAGATACAAGAATATGGTTTAGCCAACGAATAAAAGACCTCCCAGCTCCACCTCCACCACCTTTAGGTCAGTTAGAGGATATTTACTCGGATAAATAAAAACGCATAACAACAACACCTATAAATAATTCAGTTTTTGATATTTAATCGATTATGTAAATGTATATTTACATAATCGCCAAACTTTTAATATTTGAGTTTTAAAAAACAAAAAGCTTATAGCTTGTGTCAACACGAAAATCCGCGGATTTTCTGCCCCGTACTATTCATAGCTAAACGTTATGCCCAATTTCACAACTTG
>JABSPO010000270.1 GCA_013214625.1 Flavobacteriaceae bacterium | reverse complement strand
TTTATTTTAAAAAACCAACTCTTATCATAATCTATGTTACCTGCTCCGTCATAAGATATGGTTTGATTCGTAAATTCTTTATTATAAATAGTTTTATACTCATCCTTTTGCCATAAAACTCCTCGAGAGTCATAATACGTCCACCAACCAACTTTTAAGCCATTCTTCATTAGTCCTTTTTCTTTAATACTCCCGTTTTTATAGTATTTAACTAAAGTGTCAGACTGTTTTTGGTTTGATCCTGTATTGTCAATTCGTCTCTCTTTCTTACAAGAAATTAAACAAATAACTAAAATAGCTGTAATAATTCTTTTCATGTTTTTCATATTATTTTAGTTACCCCATTACCTAATTAAGTATTTACGTAAGTAATCCTTTTGATCTTGTGAAATTTTAGATGAATTATAAAACTTATGGGCAAACTTTTTTAATTCTTTATTATTTCTATTATTATAGAAGTTTTTTTTGAAATTCTCCTCAAATAGGTAGATACTAAGAAATACTAAATCGTCAATAATGTCATTTTCATATAAATCTAGCACCTTATTACAAAAAAACATGTAATCTTCAATATCTAACCCATGCATTAAGCTAATTATAAACCCTTTACAATTAAGACAAACATCGTCCTTTTCTAATAAAACTAATGATTCATTTAAATATTTTTTTGCGTTATCAAAATAATACTTATTCTCTTTAAAAATCAACATCTCGGTAATCATTATTTGCTGATTAGGATAATTTCGAATAAAAGTTTCGTAATCTGATTGTTTCAAATAATTTTTATTAGAACTTAATTTCTCTATCCCATTCACACTAATGGAATCGTTATTTCCCGAATTTTTATTTCCGTTTTGTGATTTACAATTAACAGAAATTAATAGTACTATTATGTAAATTATTTTTTTCATATTCTACTTTTTATTCTTCTTCTTTTCTCCAAATACTATATCTATATACATCATTATATTTATTAACAGCTCTCCCTTTAAACAACTTAGTGTGATTTCATATCATTTCCTGCACCAATAATCATAATAACCCCATCCTAACAGCCTACACCATCAATCAGGCACAATTCCACAAACAACTTCCAACCTGCTAAAACACCCCTAAAAAACAAAGAGAAGCTACGTGTTAAGTAACCTCCCTTGTTGTTTTATTCACAAACTCTTTAGTTTCCTACAAAAACCAATATTGGTCGTCACCTGTTGTTGTAGTTTGAAATGGTGGTTGCTCCTCATTCATACTCGGCACGGAAAATATTTCCGCACTATCACACTTTCTTTTTTTTATTGCAAATCCGCGCCATCTGGATAAAAATTAACTTACTTTAAAACACAAAAAAGCACCCTACTATACTTCAGGTGCTTTTTAATACTGGTATTTTCTTACGTTGAAGAAACATTTAAAAATTACAATATAAAATTACTAAAAAATTTAAAAATATACTATAATTTATGAATGTTTATTTCTGCCATTAACTCACTTTAAAACATAAAAAAACCACCTCGTTAAAGGTGGCTTTATACTTATTTTAATACTTCTTACTTAGCAATCAATTGCCATTGCAAATGTCAATCTGCAGGGTTTAACGGTTTGTGCCTGTTATATTTATCAACAAGTCTTTTAAAAATTAATAAAAACAAAACACCTATAATAAAAAACAGGTAAAAAGGAGCTCCTATGTCATTAAGTAAAATTCCATATTTTATAATGTTCGTTGAGAAAAATAAAATTGAAAAATTTACAATTAAATGAGCTAATATTGAAAATAAAACATTGTTGAATTTTAAATAAACGTATCCAAAAACAAGCCCAGCTATAAATGTTATTAATAAACTACTGTCTGTAAAAATATGCATGAAAGCAAATAGTAGTGATGAAAACATTAAACTCTTGGTAGTACTATATTTACCTTTAAAATAGTCTATTAAGGCTTTCCTAAACAGAAGTTCCTCAATAATTGAATATACAAAAATCCCAGAAATTACTAGAAGACTAACCTCTTTTTCCTTAATTGAAGGTAAGTTATTCCCCAAAATTTCTATATAAATAGCAATCGTAAAAAATAAGTTTATTAATATAAGACCTATAGCACATATAAATACTATTAATATTTTAGGTAACGTTTGTTCTGTGAATTTATAATCTAAGTTAAAGAAAACATTTAAATTGTCTTTCTGAATTAGATATATCATCGTTGAGTATAATATTACTGTAGCAATTATACTCAATATGTCACTATTAATTTCGTTTATGAAATATAATGACGTTAACATTATTAAAATAAAAAGTGCTAATTGTTTCATCGGTATTTAATGTGTATATTCAATATAATCATTCATTTCATTTAAGATAGTTAAACTATCTTGTCTTCTAAGAGCTGCCCCCCTAAGTGGTTGATTCATTTCTTCACCAACAACACCATTAAGGCTTTGTGTACTAAAAAAGGACCCTCCTATCTTTCCTATTAAGCTATTAAATGCTTTAGTCAATACGTGTGTGGTTACCCTATTTGCAACTTCATCAATAGCAGGTCCTGTAAAAGCATTATACCCATGCTTGTTATGATATTTAGTAGGTCTCCATTTAGAGGGTATAATTATTCTTGCCCCACTTGGATATAATTCAAATTCAGCGGCATCAAGTCTGTTATCATTATTCTGATCTAACATTCTAGTATTACTCCTCACTTTAAATTTAAATACATTATTCTTAGCCAAATTAGCATTCACTTCTCTCTCTATATTAAGTAAAGCAGTCCAAGCATTAGTTATTTCACCATTACTATTACCATAAACCGTTTGTTCAGATAAACCTTTAGTTCCTTGCATATCATAGCTTGCCCATTCACTAGCTGTGAAACTTGTTCCATAAGCACCAACTACGCTACCATTATTACCCATAAACCATCCATCACCAATATTATTGAAAGATGTTTGACCTGTACTATTATGTACACCTACAATAGCACTCATTAAAGCTAATGAACCTGCTCCACTATATCCACCATTACTGCTAGAACTAGAACTAGAAGAACCACCACCTCCTCCTCCTAAACTTCCATAAACCCCACCAATACCTACACTTTCTGACCAATGAGTTTCACCTCTACCACCCATTAAGCTACTGTAATTATTACCTAAGTTATCATACTCTTGTGGAGCCACTCTCTTCAACCCACTAGGGTCACTAAAAAGTATAGGATTATTCCCAGCAAAATGATACGGAGTTCTGTGTGGTTCAGTAGCTGCTAAAGCATCTATACCATGAAAACGTCCAAGAGCGTTATCATATTGCCTCCAAGTCATTTCCGTTACGTTCAGTCCTAAGTCTTTCAACT
>JABSPO010000027.1 GCA_013214625.1 Flavobacteriaceae bacterium | reverse complement strand
GGTATTGCTTGTGGAGCATTATTTTCAAGTGGAATGATGGAAGTTGCTCGTAAAGGAATTTTTGTCCCAGGCAATTTTATGTTTGATGAAATCATGATTATTTTCATGGCAGTAATGATTACTGATATACTACTCCTTGATATATTCAATACCCTAGGAATGCCTACATCTACTACTGTTTCTATTGTATTTAACTTATTAGGAGCAGCCGTTTGCATTGCTTTAATAAAAATTAGTGGCGATGATACACAAAGTTATTCAGACTTATTTAACTACATAAACACTGAAAAAGCGAAACAAATTATTGGAGGTATATTACTCTCCGTATTCGTCGCCTTTTCTATAGGTGCTTTGGTACAATACATTTCAAGAATATTATTATCGTTCCATTTTGAAAAGAAAGCCACTTGGGTTGGCGCATTGTTTGGAGGTATAGCCTTAACAGCATTAGTATATTTCATATTGATGAAAGGGATTAAAGGAGCTGACATTGCAAAACAAAGCTTTGATTTCACTAACGGATTAACAATTAGAAAATTCTTAGAATCATATGTACTAGAATTAGTTACAGCATTTTTTGTGTTCTGGACTGGGTTCTCTTATGTTTTTATGAAGTATTTCAATCAAAACATCTATAAATTAATCATTATCATTGGTACGTTCTCTTTAGCATTAGCCTTTGCAGGGAATGACTTAGTAAACTTTATTGGTGTACCAATAGCAGGTTGGCAATCTTTTGAAGCTTGGAACGCATCTATAGGGGTTGATGGACTTCGTATTCCAGCAACAGAATTTGCAATGGATGCCTTAGGGAAAAAAGTTGAAACTCCAACACTTTGGTTATTTTTAGCAAGTGCCGTTATGGTAGCTACTTTATGGTTATCATCAAAATCAAAAGAAGTTTTAAAAACATCCTTAAACCTATCTAGTCAAGGGGAAACAAAAGAACGTTTCCAACCTAACTTTGTATCTAGGGGGGTTGTAAGAGGCGCTATCTTTTTATCAAAAACTTTTTCTGCTATTACACCAGATGCGTTATCAAAAAGAATTGACACTCAATTTGAAAAGCCTGTAATTGCGCTTTCAAAAGACAAAACTTATGAGCTACCAGCTTTTGACATGGTTAGAGCATCAGTTAACCTTATGGTTGCAGGTATTCTAATTTCAATTGCAACATCATACAAATTACCTCTATCAACTACCTATGTAACATTTATGGTTGCTATGGGTACTTCTTTAGCCGATAGAGCTTGGGGAGCTGAAAGTGCTGTTTACCGTGTAGCCGGAGTACTAAATGTAATTGGTGGTTGGTTTCTAACTGCATTTAGCGCATTTTTCGCTGCTGCCGTTGTTGCATTCTTAATTTCTTGGAATGTTAAAGTAATGGTCCCACTTTTATTACTAGTAACTGCAATTTTGTTAACTAGAAACATGCTTATACATCGTAAAAAAGCAAGGTCTGAAAAAGAAGAAGATTCAATTGTTCAAGCGGAAAGTAGCTCAGTACAAGGGGTTGTAGAAGAGAGCGCTGACAACATTAGAGCAGTTGTAAGTAGAACTTCTAAAATTTACACGAACACTATTGACAGTTTAGCGAAACAAGATTTAGAAGGTCTTAAAAAGAGTAAAAAAGGAGTTAAAAAACTGAATGACGAAGTTGAAGCTTTAAAAGACAACATCTTCTATTTCATTAAAAACTTAGACGAATCAAGTATTGGAGCAAGTGACTTCTATATCAATGTAATTGGAAACCTGCAAGACATGTCACAATCTTTAGAATACATTTCTAAAGCGAGTCATAAGCACGTTAACAACAATCATTTAAAATTACGCTTCAATCAGATTAAAGACCTAAAAGAAACTGAACAACAATTAAAAACATTGTTCGGTAAAATCAAAAGCACTTTTTCTGAGCGTGATTTTGAAAACATCAATACGATACTTGATGAGAAGCAACAGTTGCTTGACAAAGTAAACGAACGTATCAAGAAACAAGTTGCTAGAACAAGAACTGAAGAAAGCAGTCCGAAAAACACGACATTATACTTTAGTTTATTACTAGAAACAAAAGACTTGATTAAAGCAACTATGAATTTATTAGAAGCTTATAAAGAGCAATAATCAATCTATTACGTATACTTAAGAGGAGCATCATAAATTTATGATGCTCTTTTTTTTTAGTCTTAAAACCCCTACATTTAAAGACTCAATTAGTTTTATTATATGAATAGAATTTTCATCCTTATAATCTATTTTGCTTTTGCTACTATTAACTATGCACAAACCAACGATGCAATTAAAGTAATTGACAAGATTAAATCCAGCTCAATATCAGTTGATAAAAAAATCTCTTTATTAGAAACGAATATTTCTTCTGAAAAAGATACTCTTACCATTATGCTTAATGCTGCAGCATTAGGTGACCTCTATTCCATTATCGAAGCATATGATAAATCATATGAATATTACATAAAGGCATTACAAATTGCCCAAAGCAAAAAACTAAAAATTCACATTGGAGATTATTATCAAGGTTTAGGGAAAATTCAGTTAAGAACTGGAAACCTACAGAGTAGTTTAGAATTTCACACCAAAGCTTACGAAGTATTTAAAAAAACAAGAAAACACAAACGAAAAAATTTAGCCTTAGGGAATATTGCAGTTATACAAAGTAAAATAGGACCTCTTGAGAAAGCCATTAATACACTTAAAAATTTAAGTACTGACAAAGGTTTTGACAACAGATCGAAAGCAAATGCACTAATGACTTTAGGGAATATCTATTTGGAAAAACTTGACATTCCTGAAAAAGCAATCGACTACTACAACCAAGCTTTAAATTTACTTAACAAAAAGTCTAGCAAAACTATTCAAATTATGCTACTTCAAAACATTGCTGAAGCCCAAATTGAGTTAAATAACTATGACAAAGCATTAATTTCTAATAAAAAAAGTGAAATAATTCTAAAACAAGCCTCTAATTTAGAGCTTCTCTCTAGTTTACATAAATTTTATTCAAATATATACAAAGAAAAAAAGCAATATAAAAAAGCATACACCCACTTAACATTACAACAAAAATACAATGATTCTATAGCGAACTCAACTACTCTTTTAAAAATAGCTAATATTAATGCGGCTAACGAATTAGAAAAACACAAAACTGACACTACCCTTCAAGAAAATAAAATAACAAACCTAGAAAGAGAAAAAACCATTAATAACCTAAAAACCACCGTACTTCTTATATCCCTAGTATTACTAGGATTAGTCACTTATTTATTAATTAAAAAATCACATTATCGAATTAAAACACTAAGTGATGAAAAAACTGAAATAATTGACAAACTAGATTTCAATAAAAATAAAATTGAAAAAATGGCGCTAAACATTGCTACTAGTCAAGAGTATGTGACTTCCTTTTCAGAAAAAATAAAGGATACACTTATCCGAATTACCGATAAAAAAAGTAAAGAAGAAATCACAAAATTGCTTACCGATTTACAATCGTATAAAATGATAAGCAACAACAAAAAGGAACTTAAAAATTATCTGGGAAAAATAAATGATGAATATCTATTTAACCTAACAAAAAACTACCCTAACCTGACCAAGGAAGAACAACATTTATGCTCTTTGATTTACCTAAATTTAAAAAACAAAGACATTTCTAACCTATTAAATCTCTCCATAAGGAGTATTGAAAACAAAAGATATCGCATTCGAAAAAAAATGAACTTAGAAACTACACAAAGCTTAAGCAACACCCTTAATGACTTATAAACAAAACGAATAATACATTTTTAAGTAATAAAAGAGTAGTGAAACAGAACTCATAGAGTAGTATAAAATATTGAAAAAACAATCACTTGTATAAATTTGTAAAACAATAACTCAAATTTATTTATGATTATGAAAAAAATCACCCTTTTACTGATTACACTAGTAACTATTAACTCAGCACATTCGCAAATAACCTATAACGATATTGCGGACTTTACATTTACTCCAAATTCTTTTACAGGAATAGGCATCGATTTTAACAATGATACAATACCCGAATTTACGCTAGATGAACAAGGAGATGGCACTGTAGGAACATTTTTCAATTCAACTGACTTCAATTTCATTGGGTATGGTAGTTTAGCAGGCGGATATGGATGGGACATCATTAAACCACTTACTAACGGATTCACGGTAAACAATACAGGAAGCTTCGAGGCACAAGGTGATGCTTACATAAACGCTATGTGGCAAAACCCAGGAGATGAATTCCCTGAAGGCATTTCTTATGTTGGCGTTAAACTTAAGCTAGGAGCAAACACTCATTACGGATGGCTCAGAGTAAATTCTGCTTCAGGAGTTATAACCCTTTTAGATTATGCATATAACACAACTGCAAACGAATCTATCAATGCAGGACAACAAGTACTCTCTATTAATGACTTCTCAAACACTATGAAGGTAAGTTATTACCCAAATCCAGCAAAGGATGTAATCCATATTAATAGTAAAAACACAATTAAAGAAGCTAACTTGATTGACATTTCAGGTAAAACCATCATATTAAAGGTCTTCAATAATAACGTGAATATTTCTGCCTTCCCTAGCGGGGTTTACTTTTTACATGTAAAATCTGGTAAAAACACCGCAATAAAAAAAATTATTAAAATATAAATTACCCCTTATTTAATTTTAAACCCAAAAAGCACTGCACCATTGCAGTGCTTTTTATTTTACATACATTTCATAAAATAAACATAAAGATTTGTATCTTTACATCAAGTTAAATCAGTCACTTTTTCATTAAGTTACGTCTGATTCAATTAAAATCTCCCCAAAAAACAAACACCAAATCATTGCTCTTCTCCCTTTTAAAAAATTCATTTTCAAAGAGTTTTGTTAACCAAAATATTTAATGTACTTTTGCAAACTCTTTCGAGAGTAAGGAATGTTTAATAATTAAAAAGAATTAGTGTGGATACATTAAGCTACAAAACTATTTCAGCAAACAAAAACACCGTTAATAAGGAATGGGTTTTAGTTGATGCTGAAGGTCAAACGTTAGGTAGAATGTCTTCTGTGGTTGCAAAACTTATTAGAGGAAAATTCAANCCTAACTACACACCTCATGTTGATTGTGGTGATAACGTAATTGTTATCAACGCAGAAAAAATCATCTTAACAGGTAAAAAATGGACGGACAAAAGTTACATCCGTCACACAGGTTACCCTGGAGGTCAAAAATCATTAACTGCTACTGAGTTGTTTGGGAAAAACCCTGCTCGTTTAGTGGAAAAATCAGTAAAAGGAATGTTACCTAAAAACAAATTAGGAAGCGCTTTATTCCGTAACTTAAAAGTCTATGTAGGTCCTGAGCACAATCAAGAAGCTCAAAAACCAAAGACTATTAACCTTAACGATTACTTATAATGGAAGTTATACACAAAATTGGTCGTAGAAAAACTGCTGTAGCAAGAATTTACCTTTCTGACGGAAGCGGTAAAATTACAGTAAACAAAAAAGAAATGAGTACTTACTTCCCTACAGGAACTTTACAGTACAAAGTTAAACAACCTCTAATGTTAACAGAGAACTTGGAAAACTTTGACATCAAAGTAAATGTTTATGGTGGTGGTATCACTGGTCAAGCTGAAGCTATTCGTTTAGCAATTTCGCGCGCAATGTGTGAGTTGAACGAAGAAAATAGAGGTATCTTGAAGCCAGAAGGTTTATTAACTAGAGATCCAAGAATGGTTGAACGTAAGAAATTCGGTCAGAAGAAGGCACGTAAGAAGTTCCAATTCTCTAAACGTTAATACCTATCCTCAACTTGATTGGGGATTGTACTGGATTTATTCAGTATTATCAAAATTTAAAAAACTTGTTGTCGTTGCTTTGGGTAAACCAAAGAGTTAGTTTAGCATCTAAATGATTACGCGTAATTATTGCTACTACAACGAAGAACGTAAACTATTACAAAATGGCAAATAACATAGAAGTAAAAGACTTACTTGAGGCAGGTGTACATTTCGGACACATGACTCGTAAATGGGATCCAAATATGGCACCGTATATTTATATGGAGCGTAATGGAATTCACATTATAAACTTATACAAAACTGCTGCAAAAATTGAAGAAGCTGGAAATGCTTTACAAAAAATTGCTGCATCTGGTAGAAAGATTTTATTCGTAGCTACCAAAAAACAAGCAAAAGATATCGTAGCTGAAAAAGCAGGTGCTGTAAATATGCCTTATATTACAGAAAGATGGCCTGGTGGAATGCTAACTAACTTTGTTACTATCCGTAAGGCAGTTAAGAAAATGTCTACTATTGATAGAATGAAGAAAGACGGTACTTTCATGACTTTATCTAAAAAAGAACGTTTACAGGTTGATCGTTTAAGAGCTAAATTAGAAAAGAATTTAGGTTCTATTTCTGATATGACTCGTTTACCTGGAGCACTTTTTGTTGTTGATATTAAAAGAGAGCACATCGCTATTAAAGAAGCACAGAAATTAAACATTCCAATCTTTGCAATGGTTGATACAAATTCTGACCCAAGACAGGTTGATTTTGTAATACCAGCAAACGATGATGCATCTAAATCTATCAGCAAGATTTTAACTCATGTTACTGAATCTGTTGCAGAAGGATTATCAGAAAGAAAAGCTGAGAAAGATTCTAAAAAAGCCGAAGACACAAAAGAAGTTGAAAAAGCAGAAGCTCCAAAAGCTGAAGCTAAAACTACTGAAGTTGCTGCTCCTGAAGCAAAAACAGAAACTCCAACAGAAGAAAAATAATAAACTAGTATTTAAAGTAGCCTGACTTTATACCAAAAGTCAGGCTACTTAATTTTAAACACATACACGATGAAAATTACTGCTGCTGACGTAAAAAAATTAAGAGATGCTACTGGTGCTGGAATGATGGATTGTAAAAAATCATTAGTTGAGGCTGAAGGAGATTTCGACAAAGCATTAGATATTTTGCGTAAAAAAGGTCAAAAAGTTGCTGCAAAAAGAGCTGACAGAGATTCTTCTGAAGGAGCTGTTATTGCTGTAGTTAATGACGATTCAACTGCTGGTGTAGTTGTTTGTTTAAACTGTGAAACTGACTTTGTTGCTATGAACAAAGACTTCATAAACTTAGCAAAGGATTTCGCTAACTTAGCGTTATCTTATGATACAAAAGAAGATTTCTTAGCTGCTGATTACAACGGAATGACTGTTGCTGAAAAGTTAATAGAACAAACTGGAGTAATAGGTGAGAAAATTGAAATTGGTGGATATAAAAAATTAAGTGCTCCTTTTGTAGGATCATACATTCACGTTGGAAACAAAATCGCTTCTATCGTAGGTTTATCTGCTGCTGTAGATAATGCTGCTGTATTAGGTAAAGATTTAGCTATGCAAGCTGCCGCAATGGGAGCAAGTACTTTATCTTACAAAGATTTCGATCCTGAATTCGTAGCATCAGAAACTGAAGCTAGAATTGCTGTTATTGAAAAAGAAAATATTGAGTTAGGACGTTTAGGTAAAACTCTTAAAAACGTACCTCTATACATTTCTATGTCTCAATTATCTGACGAAGTTATTGCTCAAGCAGAAGTTACTGCTAAAGAACAATTAGCTGCTGAAGGTAAACCAGAAAAAATATGGGACAAAATTCTTCCAGGAAAAATGGAACGTTTTATCTCTGACAACACTACTCTTGACCAAGAGCAATGTTTATTAGATCAAGAATTTATTAAAGAAGCAAAACAAAATGTTGCTGAATATGTGAAAACATATGGTGACGTTTCAGTTACTGCTTTTGAAAGAGTAACTTTAGCATAAGTACATACTCTTTTATAATATATTGAACCCTTTCAGAAATGAGAGGCTTTTTTTATACAACAATATCAACAAAGCAAAGACACTCTTTTACAAACCTGGTATTTAAAGGTTAAATCACTTTCAAAAACTGCAGTTTACTTTTTATTAAAAGATAAATTAGTCTTTAGAGGTCAGCATTTATTTACATAGCTAAAAATTCTTTAAAAACAGACTCTAAAGAAAATGAGTATTAAGGATTGTCTGTTCGAGCGCAGTCGAGCGCTATTTAAACTTAAAAACATCTCGACTACGCACGAAATGGCGGTTATTTTACAACTAATACAAATTAAAAAAGTATGAAGGTATTTAGGTTATTATTCGTCAAAAAATATTTGTTATTTAATCCAACAGCATAGCTGTCCTTTTCTTTTTCCAAACATTAATGGATTACTATTTATAGCATGACAATAAAATAACCTTCAATCGCTTGACATAGTCCTCAACAAATGTATATTTGCACAAATCATTCACAACTATGTACTACAAAAGAATACTTTTAAAACTATCAGGAGAAGCTTTAATGGGAGAACGTCAATACGGTATTGACCCAAAAAGACTAGCAGAATATGCTCAAGAAATAAAAGAATTAGTAGACAAAGGTGTGGAAGTAGCTATCGTTATAGGCGGAGGAAACATCTTCAGAGGTGTTGCCGGAGCAAGTAACGGAATAGACCGTGTTCAAGGTGATTACATGGGAATGCTTGCTACTGTAATAAACGGTTTAGCACTACAAAGCGCATTGGAAGATGCCGATGTGCAAACACGATTACAAACCGCAATAAAAATAGAAGCTATTGCAGAACCATATATTAAAAGAAAAGCAACGAGACATCTTGAAAAAGGTAGAGTTGTAATTTTCGGCTCTGGAACAGGAAACCCTTATTTCACCACTGACTCAGCAGCAGTATTGCGTGCTATTGAAATAGGTGCTGATGTGATTTTAAAAGGAACTCGTGTAGACGGTATCTACAGCGAAGACCCAGAAAAGAATCCTGATGCAGTGAAATTTGATCTCATTACATTTAAAGATGTAATCAAAAAAGGATTAAAAGTAATGGACATGACTGCCTTTACACTAAGTCAAGAAAACAACCTGCCTATTATTGTTTTTGACATGAACACAAGAGGAAACCTTTTAAAAGTAGTTTCAGGCGAGCAGATAGGAACTAAAGTAACTAACTAGTTTTATATTTGGCTTAGTTATTGGTTTAAAAAATTAACTACCTTTACGAAAGTTTAGCGGTAATAAACAATAAAAAAACATTTTCGTTCTAGTCAATCCTTGGGGCAATTAACCCACAAGCAGAATTAAACTATAACGATTCACCTCCAACAGAGGTTAAAATTTAATTTATGGAAGAAATTAACTTCATTATAGACAGCGCAAAAGAAGGAATGGACAATGCAATAATCCATGTAGAAAAACAATTGCGTATTATTAGAGCTGGAAAAGCATCTCCTGCAATGTTAAGTAGCGTAAAAATTGATTATTACGGTACTGCTACTATTTTATCACAAGTAGCGAACGTAAACACACCTGACGCAAGAACTATTACTGTACAACCTTGGGAGAAAAATTTATTGCAAGAAATCGAAAAAGCAATAATGAAAGCAAACTTAGGCTTCAACCCAATGAACAATGGTGAAACCATTATCATAAACGTACCTGCTCCAACCGAAGAAAGAAGACGTGAGTTAGCAAAACAAGCCAAAGGAGAAACAGATGACGCTAAAGTTGTTATTAGAAACAACAGGAAAGACGCTAATCATGAAATTAAAAAATTAGAAGACCCTTCTGATGATATGAAAGAAAATGCTGAAGCATCTATTCAAACATTAACTGACGAAGCTGTTAAAAAAATCGATGAAATTTATGCCGCAAAAGAAAAAGATATCATGACGGTATAAGTTTATGATAATTATAAAGTTGGTACAACCAGCAGACCTCACAGGTTTTTGAAACCTGTGAGGTCTTTTTTTTACGCGATACTTCTATTAAAAAATCAATAAAAACATCCGTGTTTTACGTTAAAAAAAACACTTGGTACAGAAATAACATATGATGTATTTTACTGCAAACTGCTACTGAATACTGAATACTTTTTTAATACCTTTGTCATCTTTTTATAATCTATTATGACAAAACTATTTAGTGTTGGTTTTTGGGCAGCAATTGCTCGAATCATATTGAAAAACAGGATTTTAATCCTAATTCTAATAACTATTGTAACAATAGGATTAGCTAGCCAGTTTAAAAACATGCGCTTCACCTATACTGAAGCAAACTTACTGCCTGTCGACCATGCTATAAACAAAGAATACTTTAAATTTGTAGATAAATTTGGAGATGAAGGTAATTTAATCATCATCGGTATACAGGATGATTCTTTTTTTACGCCCGAAAAATTCAACGCATGGAATAATCTAGGGCAAGAATTAAACACTCATGAGCATATTACAAATGTAATTGGAGTTGGTGAAATACAAAACCTTGTTAGAAATGACAAAAAGAAAAAATTTGACTTAAAACCTTTAGTTCCTAAAGAAATAAAAACACAAAAAGAACTTGATGATTTAAAAAAGACGCTTTACCACAATCTCCCTTTTTATGAAAAAATACTATATAACTCGGAAACCAATACTTTCCGAACACTTATATACGTTAATAAAGATATTATAAACAAACCTGCTAGAAAAGAATTAATAGAGCAGTTTCTTGTTCCTAAAATTGAAGCATTCAACAAAAAATACAACTTAAAAGTTAGAGTTTCAGGAATGCCATATATCCGAACACTGAACTCTAATACCATAATTAGCGAAATAGCTTATTTCATATTAGCAGCTTTATTTGTAACAGGATTTATTTTCTTTTTATTCTTTAAATCTTTCAGAGCTACTTTTATTTCATTATTTACTGTTGTAGTTGGAGTTATGTGGACCTTCGGACTATTGGGGCTGCTTCAATATGAAATCACTGTATTAACAGCCATTATACCGCCATTAATTATTGTTATTGGAATTCCGAATTGCATATTCTTGATAAACAAATACCAATCAGAAGTTAAAAAACACGGTAATCAAGCAAAGTCTTTACAACGAGTTATTACCAAAATCGGTAATGCAACACTAATGACAAACGTTACCACTGCAGCTGGGTTTGCAACTTTTATTTTAACTAAAAGTGATTTATTAAGTGAGTTTGGTACTGTAGCCTCACTAAGCATATTATCAATTTTCATCCTTTCACTCTTGTTAATTCCGATCATATACAGTTTTATGCCATTACCAAAACAAAAACACTTAAACCACTTAAACAAAAAGTGGATTGATGGATTTGTAAATTGGATGGTTCACATGGTAAAATACAAGCGAATTACAATTTATACCGGATCATTAATCTTACTTATCGCAAGTATGATTGGCATCTTTAATATAAAAGTTACAGGGAGTCTAATAGAGGACATGCCACAAAACACTGATTTCTTTAGAGATATTCGCTTTTTTGAAAAAGAATTTGACGGTATCATGCCTGTAGAATTCATGATAGACACCAAGCGAAAGAAAGGCGTTATGAAATTAGCCACCCTGAAACGCATGGACAAACTGGAAGAAGCAATTAATGAAATACCTGAATTATCAAAACCAATGTCAATAGTTGGCTTAGTTAAATACACCAAACAAGCTTACTATAATGGTAATCCGAAATACTACCAGCTTCCAACCTCTCAAGAAAAAAACTTTATTTTGTCTTATGCTAAAAATGCTGATACAGAGAATGATTTAATGAAAAGCTTTGTTGATAGCACTGGTCAATACGCCCGAATAACCACCTTTATGAAGGACATTAGTACCGACAGAATGGAAGCTATTGAAAAACAACTTAAACTAAAAATAACCAAAATATTCCCTGAAGATCGCTACGAGGTAATCATGACCGGTAAAGCTTTAGTTTTCCAAAAAGGAACTAAGTATTTAAGAGATAATTTATTTTTATCATTAGGCTTAGCTATAGTTATCATTTCATTATTTATGGCATATATGTTTAGATCGTTCAGAATGATTGTAGTTTCATTAATCCCTAACCTTCTGCCACTAGTTATTACGGCCGGATTAATGGGCTTTTTAGGAGTGCCAATAAAACCGTCAACCATATTAGTATTTAGTATTGCCTTTGGAATATCAGTAGATGACACCATTCATTTTTTAGCCAAATACCGACAAGAACTACAAGTGAATAACTGGAAAATACGAAAATCGGTATATGCTGCATTAAGAGAAACTGGCGTTAGTATGTTTTATACCTCAATAGTATTGTTTTTTGGCTTCTCAGTATTTACCATCTCTAGTTTTGGAGGAACCGTTGCCTTAGGAGGATTAGTATCAGTAACATTATTACTAGCAATGTTAGCGAACTTATTACTTTTACCTTCATTGCTATTATCATTAGAAAGAAGTATTGCGAATAAGAAAACATTAAAAGAACCTAGTTTTAACCCTATTCCAGAAGAAGACTTAGATGCATAAAAAAACCGTTAGCGAACTAACGGTTCTTACCCCAAAAAAACTTACTTCATAAACCTATATGGTTACTAATATAAGCTGGGTGCAAATTACAATATCATTATAGACTATAACCTCACCTTAATTGGGTATTTTTATATCACTATATTTAGTGATGCTTGAAGCTGAAAATAAAGTTTTTTTAAACACATAAAAAATTATCTTTGCACTCATCATCCGTATGACGTTGTGATTTGCAAAGAATTACATTAGGAATTAAAAAAAATAATAGACGAAACGAGCTCTATAGTTATATTTTAACCAAAAATATCAATTCGCGAGTTTAGTCTGCAAAACAAAAAATAATAGATATTAATATATGAAATCAACATCAGTTTCAGAACTATTAAAAGGAGAACAACTTTTACAAGAAATAACCCTTAAAGGATGGGTAAGAACATTTAGAGCAAAAAGATTTATTGCTCTAAATGACGGGTCAACAATTAACAACATACAATGTGTTGTTGATTTTGAAAATACTGACGAAGAAACCTTAAAAAGAATCACTACCGGAGCTGCAGTTGCCTTAACAGGTACACTTATTGAAAGCCAAGGTAAAGGTCAGAAAGTTGAAATGGAAGTTAAAACTATCGAAATCTTAGGAGATTCTGATCCAGAAACCTACCCTATTCAACCTAAAAAACACAGCTTTGAATTCTTAAGAGAAAATGCGCATTTAAGAACTCGTACCAATACATTTAGTGCTGTTATGCGTTTGCGATCATCATTATCATTTGCAATACACCAGTATTTCAATCAAAAAGGGTTTTACCACATGCACACTCCTATTATTACTGGTAGTGATGCTGAAGGAGCTGGAGAGATGTTTCAAGTAACTGGTTTAGATCTTAAAAACCCACCATTAAACGAAGATGGGTCGGTTGATTATAGCAAGGATTTTTTCGGCAAAGAAACCAACTTAACAGTTTCTGGACAATTAGAAGCGGAAACCTATGCAATGTCCTTAGGGAAAGTATATACTTTCGGACCAACATTTAGAGCTGAAAACTCTAATACTTCACGTCATTTATCCGAATTTTGGATGATTGAACCTGAAGTTGCCTTTATGGATTTAGCTGGAAATATGGATTTAGCTGAAGATTTTTTGAAATCGATTATTACTTACGTTCTAGAAAACAACAAAGAAGATTTAGCATTCTTAGACCAACGTTTATTAGATGAGGAAAAAACAAAACCTCAAAAAGATCGTAGCGAAATGTCATTGACTGAAAAATTACATTTTGTTGCCGATAATAACTTTAAACGTGTCAGTTATACTGAAGCTATTGAGATATTAAGAAATTGCAAACCAAATAAAAAGAAAAAATTCAATTACATTATTGAAGAATGGGGAGCTGATTTACAAAGTGAACATGAACGTTTCCTTGTTGAAAAACACTTTAAATGCCCTGTGATACTATTTGATTACCCAGCAAACATTAAAGCATTTTACATGCGCTTAAATGATGATGGAAAAACGGTACGTGCCATGGATATTTTATTCCCTGGTATTGGCGAAATGGTTGGTGGGGCACAACGTGAAGAACGTTTAGATGTATTATTGGAGAAAATGAAAGCTTTAAATATTGATGCTGAAGAGTTATCTTGGTACACTGATTTACGTAAATACGGTACTGCTGTGCATTCTGGTTTCGGACTAGGATTTGAACGCTTAGTGATGTTCGCTACAGGAATGAGCAACATTAGAGATGTAATTCCTTTCCCAAGAACACCACAAAACGCAGCCTTTTAATCCACTAGTGTAAATAATTTATAAAACTAACCTACAAGATTTTAAAACCTTGTAGGTTTTTTTATCTTTACCATATGCTAAAACAGTTCTTACAGTTTAAATTATCACAAAAATTATCTCCACAACAAATTCAGTTGATGAAGTTAATTCAATTGCCTACACAAGCTTTTGAACAACGAATCAAACAAGAGTTAGAGGAAAATCCTGCTTTAGATAACGGAAAAGAAGATGATAACGAGGATGAGTTTCAAAACGATGAGTATGATGATTCTTACGATGATGACACTATAAATACTGACGACATCAACATTGATGAGTATTTAAGTGATGATGAAATACCTAATTATAGACTGCAAGCAAACAACTATAGCGCAGATGATGAAGATAAAAGTATGCCTTATGCTGCAGGAATAACTTTTACCCAACACTTAACGAATCAGCTAAACACATTCCGATTAAACGATCAAGAATACTTAATTGCTGAATTCTTAGTTGGGAGTATTAATGGAAACGGATATATAAGAAGAGAAATATCTGATATCGTTGACGATTTAGCATTCACCCAAGGTGTGTATACCACTGATGAAGAAGTACTAAAAGTGCTAAATGTAGTTCAAACACTAGAGCCAACCGGAGTAGGCGCAAGAAGTTTACAGGAATGCCTTCTGCTTCAGTTAAAACAAAAGCCTAAAGAAAAAGCAGTAGAGATGGCTATAAGCATCATTGATGAAGCATTTGATCAGTTTGCAAAAAAGCATTATAAAAAATTACTTAAGAAATTCAACATCTCCGAAGAAGATTTAAAAGATGTTATTCTTGAAATAGAAAAACTGAATCCTAAACCAGGAGGAGGTTATTCAGGGAACAATCGAATTACCGAACATGTTGTACCCGATTTTAGCATCAAAATAATAGATGGGAAATTGGAACTAACGCTAAATGGCCGTAATGCACCTGAGCTGCATATTTCTAACGAATACAGCAATATGCTAAAAGGCTACAAGGAAGCCAAAAACAAGACTAAGTCACAAAAAGATGCCGTTCAGTTTATAAAACAAAAATTAGATGCTGCAAAATGGTTTATTGACGCTATCAAACAACGTCAGCAAACATTATTTGTTACCATGTCTGCAATAATGTATTATCAGGAAGCGTTTTTATTAAGCGGTGATGAAATGGATTTAAGACCGATGATTCTTAAAGATATTGCTGATGAAATAAATATGGATATCTCAACCGTATCTAGAGTTGCTAATAGTAAATATGTTGACACTCCTTATGGAACTAAATTGATTAAAGAATTCTTTTCTGAATCAATGAAAAATGATAAAGGAGAAGACGTTTCTACTAGAGAAATTAAAAAAATACTAGAAAATGTAGTCGATGCAGAAGACAAGAAAAAACCTTTAACTGATGAAAAACTAGCTAAACTTTTAAAAGAAAAAGGATACCCTATTGCAAGAAGAACTATTGCGAAATATAGAGAGCAGTTAGATATTCCTGTAGCTCGTTTAAGAAAAAAGATATAGTTTTGAATAAAGTATTAACCTATACATCCTATATTTTTCACCCTATATTCCTTCCTTTTTTTGGAGTATGTGTTTTTTATAGCCTAAACTATAATTATTACACTGAAGAGTATATTCAAAATAGAGCCTTCCAACTTTTTATACTAACTATTGTAATCCCGCTCTTAATATTTAGGGTTCTAAAGAAAATGAAATACGCTTCCTCTTTAATGCTTAAAAAAGTAAAAGAACGAAGATTTCCATACTTAATAGCCGTTGTATTGAACTTATACATTACTAAATATGTATTTACAGAAAGTATGGACCTTGAACTCCATTATTTCTTCGCTGGTATTAGTTTCACAAGCATTACATTTTTAATTTTAAGTTGCCTAAATTACAAAGCAAGTTTACACTCTGCGGCAATAAGCGGATTAACAATGTTCGTTATAGCACTGAGTATTCACTTACAATTAAACTTAATTATAGGAATTGGTTTTTTAATTTTAATTAACGGATTAGTAGCCACTTCAAGATTGCACTTAAAAGCACACAATACACTTCAATTAATTATTGGTTTTGTAGCTGGTTTTTCACCACAGTTCATGATGATGGCGTACTGGATTTAATTGAGTATTCTGTTAAGAGTAATACCAATTAAAAGAACCTCACTGGTGGTTTAGAAAAGATAAAATAGTAACCCAAACTTAATTTCTGTAATATCTATTGCTGCCCCGTTTATTGTTGCTTGATCAGAAAAAAGACTATTTAAACTATATGCTACATGAAAATTCCAAGTCCCCCAACCAAAACTAATATCTGCGGTTGTTCTAACTCTATTTAAGTGTGGCGTATTATTTTGTTTAAAATCACCTAGACCACCTTTATATTTTACAATACTATTAAATACATATCCAATTTTCACTCCAGTATAAACTCTCCAGAATTTATAACTTTCTGCAGTAGATGTTCTCCATCTAAACTGAATAGGGATTTCTACTACATGAATATTTAATTTATTCTTACTAAATCCAATAATATTATTATCAAGCACTTGATATGTAACTGAACCATTTTCTTCTTTAATATACAGGTTGTGATTATAAGAATTATTCGAATAGCCAAGCCCAACTCCAAAAGCAATATTTCGTTGCTCGTTTATGGGGAAATCTCTAATAAACCCTAAATGCAATCCTCCAGAAAGTCCTTGTTGAGACATACCTGACGGCTTGTTTTCCAAAAAATTATACGATATCCCAACATAAAATTGATCTTCTCTATACTTAGGATCGTCAATTTTAGTTTCAGTAGTATCCTCCTGTGAAAAGAGTCCAAGACCATAAATTAACGCTATAAAACAAAAAATTCTTTTCATACAAAAACGAAGATAATCATTCACAATTGTATTCACAAAAGATAAACAGTTCTTTAAACAAACATCTTAAGCCACTTAGTTAAAAAGCTTATATTTACATTCAGTTTTCTGTAACAAAAAAACAATTTAGGCGTCAAACCCTATAACTTTTAAAATTTAATTAAAATTCTAATGAAGAAAAGCATCATTTATCTCGCTTCATTACTTTTACCTGTATCTATTATGGCGCAAAAAGTAACTTTTGAAGAGTATGACCTAGACAACGGTTTGCATGTAGTTTTACACCAAGACAACGCAGCACCAGTTGTAACGACAGCTGTAATGTACCACGTAGGTGCAAAAGACGAAAACCCTGAGCGTACAGGATTCGCTCACTTTTTTGAGCACTTATTATTTGAAGGTACTAAAAACATCGAAAAAGGAAAGTGGTTTGAAATTGTATCTTCTAACGGAGGAAGCAATAATGCCAATACTACTGATGACAGAACTTATTACTATGAAGTATTCCCTTCTAATAATTTAGAATTAGGATTATGGATGGAGTCTGAAAGAATGTTACACCCAGTAATTGATCAAACTGGAGTTGATACTCAAAATGAAGTTGTAAAAGAAGAAAAAAGATTACGTGTTGACAACCAACCTTACGGTAGTTTCATGGCGGAAGTAAAAAAATTAATCTTTACTAAACACCCATACCGTTGGGCTACTATCGGATCAATGGATCATTTAGATGCTTCTACTTTAGAAGAGTTTCAAGCGTTCAATAAAAAATTCTACATTCCTAATAACGCAGTATTAGTTGTAGCTGGTGACTTAAATATCAAGAAAACTAAAAAAATGATTAAAGATTACTTTGGAAGCATTCCTAAAGGAAAAGCTATAACCAGAGTAAATATTGAAGAGGCTCCTATAACGAAAGAAATTAAAGGAACTTACAACGATTCTAATATTCAAATTCCTGCAATAGTTTCTGCATACAGAACTCCATCTATGAAAACTAGAGATGCGTATGTATTAAACATGGTTTCTACAGTTTTAAGTGATGGTAAAAGTTCTAGACTATACAAGAAATTAGTTGATGAGAAAAAAATGGCTTTACAAGTAGGTGCATTTAGTGTTAGTCAAGAGGACTACGGAATGTATTTAACGTATGGTTTACCATTAGGAGAAACTAAGCTAGAAGACTTAGTAAAAGAAATCGATGAGGAAGTTTTAAAAATGCAAACAGAGCTAATTACTGAAAGAGAATTCGAGAAATTACAAAACAAATACGAAAATCAGTTTGTAAATGCCAATGCTAGTATTGAAGGTATTGCCAACTCTTTAGCTAGATACTACATGTTATATGGTGATATCAATTTAATTAATAATGAAATTGAAATTTATAAATCTATCACTAGAGAAGAAATTAGAAACGTTGCTAAAAAGTATTTGAATCCAAATCAAAGAGCGTTATTAGAATACCTTCCTAAAAAAGAAGAAAAGAAAAAATAAGCACAGATGAAAACAAAAATATTATCACTAATAGCATTAGTTTTTATGGGTATAACAACTATGCACGGACAAATAGACAGATCAAAGCAACCAACACCGGGACCAGCTCCTAAAATAAATATTGGTAAGCCGCAATCGTTCATACTATCTAACGGATTAAAAGTTATGGTAGTTGAAAATCACAAGTTACCAAGAGTTTCTTTAAACTTACGTTTAGATAACCCACCAGTTTTGGACGGAGACAAAGCGGGAGTTTCTGAATTAACAGGAGCAATGTTAGGAAAAGGGTCTAAAACAATTACTAAAGATGCTTTTAACGAAGAAGTAGACTATATGGGAGCTAACCTTGACTTAGGTGCTCACGGAGGGTTTGCTAGTGGATTATCAAAATACTTTAACCGTTTGGTTACTTTAATGGCTGACGCAGCAATTAACCCAAACTTCACTCAGGTAGAATTTGACAAAGAAAAAGAAAAAGCTCTTGAAGGAATTAAGTCTGAAGAAAAAAATGTTAAAGCTGTAGCTAATAGAGTAAAAGACTTTTTAGTTTACGGTAAAAACCACCCATATGGCGAGTACATTTCTAAAGAAACTGTTAACAATGTTACTTTAGCTGATGTAAGTAAATTTTACCAGAATTACTTTGTACCAGATAATGCGTACTTAGTTATTATCGGAGATGTAAAGTATAAAGATGTAAAAGAAGTAGTTACAGAACACTTCAGTAACTGGAGAAAAGGTTTAGCTCCATCTATTTCTATACCTGTTGTTAAAAATGTTCAGTTTACTCAAGTAAATTTTATTGACATGCCAGATGCAGTTCAATCAGAAATTGCTGTGGTAAATACTGTTGATCTTAAAATGAATGATGCTGATTATCATGCAGTATTAATTGCTAACAAAATATATGGTGGGAGCTTTAACAGTATGTTAAACTTAAACTTAAGAGAAGCGCATGGGTGGACTTATGGCGCGCGTTCTTCACTAAGAGCTGATAAAGATACTCAAGCTACTTTTACCTCTTCTACGAGTGTTAGAAATGCTGTTACTGATAGTGCAGTTGTTGAAACGTTAAAAGAATTGAAAAACATTAGAACTATTGATGTTACCTTAAAGCAATTAAACAATGTAAAAGCTAAGTATTTAGGTGATTTCGTTTTAGCAATGGAAAAGCCACAAACTATTTCTCGTTATGCTTTAAATATTGAAACAAATAAGTTGCCTGCTAATTACTACGAAACGTTCTTAAAGAAAATTAATGCAGTTACAATTGCTGATGTAAAAAGAGTTGCAAACAAATATTTTTTAGCTGACAACTCTAGAATTGTTATTGCCGGTAAAGGAAGTGACGTTGTTGAAGGCTTAGAAAAAATGATGCATAACGGTAAAAAAATACCTGTTAAGTATTTTGACAAGTACGGAAACCCAACAGAAAAACCAGTGTTTTCTAAACCATTACCTAAAGGCATTACTGCTCAGTCAGTAATAGATACTTATTTTAAAGCAATTGGCGGAAAAGATGTTCTATCTAAAGTTAAAACAATAGTTTTTTCTGGCGATATGAATGCTATGGGACAAGTTATGGGGATTCAAATGAAAAAGATGACTCCTAATAAAAGTGCTATGGAAGTAACTCACCCACAAGCTGGAGTAGTTATGAAGCAAGTTTTTGACGGAGAAGCAGGATATACTGCTCAAATGGGTCAAAAGAAACCTATGTCTGAGGAAGATGTTGTTGAATCTAAAAATAAGAATGTATTGTTTGAAGAATTATCTTTTGACATGTCAAAAGTTACTTTAGAAAGCATGACTTCTATAAACGGAGAAGACGCTTACAAATTAAAAGTTACCGGATCAGGTGAGCCAGAATACAGGTATTACAATGCGAAGTCTGGTTATTTAGTTAAGTCTGAATCTACTAAAAAAGCTCAAGGTCAAACAATTAGTATTTCTACTGAATACGGAAATTACACTCCTACAAAAGGAATTCAATTCCCTTTTAGTTTGACTACTAAACAAGGACCTCAAACTTTTGGAATGATTATTAAAGAAGTAAAAGTAAACGAAGGTGTTACTGATGCTGACTTTAAATAATATTTTATAGTAAAGTATTCCTTATTATAAAAACAAAAAGCTGAAACTAACGTTTCAGCTTTTTTTATATTTTAAATTTTCTTAAAATCAAACGAGTTATAAATTAACAATAGCATTTTACATCAAGGCATCCTGATAGCTATCGGGACTGGGTATTAAACCCACTGGTGGGATTATTTCTTACGATTAGCCATAAACACTCCTAACAAAATAATTACTGTAGCTCCTATTTGCACCATATTTAATTTCTCTCCATCTAATACACCCCAGATCAATGCTACAATTGGGATAGTATAGGTTACTGAAGAAGAAAATATAGGTGTAGAAATTTGAACCAACCTATTAAACATCACTTTAGCAATACCAGTACCAAAAATTGCTAATAAAACCAAATACAGCATTGAAGTTTGTACTGCCTCTGAAGTGATTACTTCAACTTTAAAAAAACCTGTAAAGAACAATACTATAACTGCAGGGATTGTAATTACTGCAAAATTACCAACCGCAATACTCATTGCATTTAAATCCTGTAAATATGTTTTTATAATACTTACATTAAATGCATAACAAACCGATGCTATTATCACAAAAATACTAAACCAATAATTCTGATCTGGATTAAGGTTCGCCCCACTCACAATCAACAACAATGTTCCTAACAGCCCAATAATAACGCCTACTAACTGATTTTTACTAAAAGACATTTTAAAGAAGAAAAAACCGAAAATTAAGGTATTTAATGGTGTTAAGGAATTTAATATAGATGCAATTGAACTATCAATTTCTGTTTCCGCTAAAGCAAACATATACACGGGTATAAAAGTCCCTAATAACGCAGAAATAACTACCGGCTTGTAATGTCTTTTCTCTATCTTCTTAAAACTCTTAAATCCTATTAGAAATAAAAACACTGCCGTGAAAATAATTCGCAAAGATCCTAGTTGATAAGCATCTAATCCTATTAGTCCTTTTTTAATTAAAATAAATGAACTCCCCCAAATTACAGAAAGAATTGCCAGAAAAATCCACTTTAGTTTTTTATGATCCATACTGCAAAAATGGAAAATTTAGCACAATAATCAGTTGATTTTCTTAACTTTGTAACACTTAAACCGTTAATACACTTAAAATGAAAACATTAAAACTAGTAGCTATTGCATTTGCTTTTTTAGCTACAATTTCTTGTAAAAAGGAACAAAAAGAAGTAGAGGTTATTGCAGTAGATACTATTGAAGAAGTAAAAAAATCAACTATATCTGAAGACGCTACTTTAGCAAAAGTTCAATTTAATATTGAAGGAATGACCTGTGCTATTGGATGTGCAGCAAAAATACAAAAGAGTTTAGGGAATATGGATGGTGTAAAAAAAGCTACTGTAAACTTTGAAAACAAAACTGCTATTGTAGAATATGATGTAGACCAAGTAAACACCAAACTTTTAGCGGAACGTGTTG
>JABSPO010000269.1 GCA_013214625.1 Flavobacteriaceae bacterium | reverse complement strand
CCAGCAAAACTCTTGTCCCTATGTAATCCATTTTAATTTGAATTCCTCTTTTATCATTAAGAAGTTTAATTACATTTCCTAAAAATTCATCAGGTACTAAAACTGTAGCTTTTACATAAGGCTCAAAAATAGTATCTATATAATTTGGATCGGGTAATTCAGAAGGATTTTGAATATTAATCTTAGACCCATCTTTTTTTAGTACTTCATAAATAACAGTAGGTGCAGTTGCTATTAATTCAAGGTTAAATTCTCGCTCCAGTCTTTCTTTAATTACTTCCATATGAAGCATTCCTAAAAAGCCAGCTCTAAAACCACTTCCAAGAGCAACTGAACTTTCTGGTTCATAAGAAATTGAGCTATCATTTAATTTTAATTTATCTAATGCATCTCTTAAATCTTCAAATTTATCTGTATCAATTGGGTAAAGTCCTGCAAATACAAAAGGTTTAGCAGGTTCAAAACCATCAATAACTTCTGCTGTTGGGTTTTTAGCATCTGTCATTGTATCTCCAACAGCAATGATATCTACTGTTTTAATACCAAGAACTACAATACCAATTTCACCTGTCGAAAGCTCATTTGTACTTTCTCTTTTTAATGGATGTGGATACATAAGTGATAATACTTGTTGGTCATGTTGCGTATTCATCATTCTTATAACTTGACCTTTTTTAATACTTCCTTCATATACACGAACCAGTGCCAGCGCACCTAAATAATTATCAAACCAAGAATCATAAATTAACGCTTTAGTAGAAGCATTTTCATCTCCACTTGGAGCTGGAATTCTATCAACTATTGAGTCAATTAAATCTTTAACTCCTTCTCCTGTTTTAGCTGAAATTAAATTACTATAGGTACAATCAACTCCAATAGCTTCTTCTACTTCTTCTAATACTCGATCTGGATCAGCAGAAGGTAAATCAATTTTGTTTACCACAGGTAATAATTCTAAATCATTTTCCATTGCAATATATACATTTGCAATGGTTTGTGCTTCTACCCCTTGGGTTGCATCAACAATTAATAAAGCGCCATCAGAAGAAGCAAGTGAGCGTGATACTTCATAAGAAAAATCAACATGACCTGGAGTGTCAATAAGATTTAAAACATATTCTTGTCCATCTTTTGTATATTTAAGTCTAACACTTTGTGCTTTAATTGTAATTCCACGTTCTTTTTCAATATCCATAGTATCCATTACTTGTGCTGACATGTCTCTATCAGCAACGGAACCACATTCTTGAATAATTCTATCTGCGAGTGTTGATTTTCCATGATCAATATGAGCAATAATTGAAAAGTTTCTTATATGTTTTTGCAAGATTTTTCCTAAGTACTAGTTTCTAAGCGTTAATCTTAGTTAATTTATAAAAATTATATATAGTTTTCGCGATTATAGCTAAAGTATTGTAAGAGTGATGTTAAGAGAATATAGTAGTACGTAATCTTGGGTTTAACCCAAAATTACTATTTTGAAAGAATTGCTTCAACTCTTCTGTTTGCTAATCGTCCTTCTTTTGTTTGATTACTAGCAACAGGTTTGCTTTCTCCAAAACCTTTAGACATTAATTTTGATGCATTTACACCTAAATTTACCAATTTGTCATGAACTGCTTTTGCTCTTTTATCAGATAAGATTAGATTATATGCTTCACTTCCTCTTGAATCTGTATGTGCAGCAATAACAGCACTTTTTTTAGATGCATTTAAATATAAAGCAAAGTTTTTCAGAACTTCAGAATAATCTTTATTCATTACATCAGAATCAGTATTAAAATTTACTTTTAAATTCATTACTTTTGCACAACCATCAATGCTTACTCTTGTATTTAATGGGGTGTTTAAACATTCATCGTGGCGGTTAAATACACCATCGTTGTCATCGTCTTTATATACATCTTTCATTTTTTGAACCATTGGTTCTTCTTTCATTATTGGCTCTTCTTTTTTCATCATTACTGGCATTTTGTTAGCTTTTTGCCCAAAACCATAAGAAAGACCAACAGTATATAATAGATTGTTATCCCCATGATCTGCTTCAATTAAATGTCTAAGATCCATTTTTAAAGAGGTTCTATCTGTAAATTTATATTTATACCCAAGACCATAGTTTGCAAATAAACCATCTTCATTACGTGAACTATTAGAAAAAGATTCTACTCCAATCCCCACTAAAGCATAAAATGAAGAAGTATCGTTAATAGGATAATCTTTAATTACATTTGTAAATACTCTTAAGACAGAGGTATCTTCTGTTGAGTTTTTAATATCTACATCTTGGATGCTTTTTAAAATTCCAAATTCGATTTGGTCAAAAATTGTACTGTCTAGTTTTGTACCTATACTTAAACCAATGTTTGCATAGTTTCTTTCCAGTTCTAAATTACCTTCTGTAAGAGCTCCACCTAATAATAAACTTACTTCATGTGGATAGTCTGAGTTTGCTGATAATAAGATTCCTGCTGATAATAGGGTACTTAATAATATCTTTTTCATTTCAAGCCTTTGTTAAATTTTTATTATTATATTATAACAAAAGTAAATAATATATTAAATTATTATGACAAATATGTAGAAAATTAGCTACTATTATGACTAAAAGTACTCAGATGCCTAAGAAGAAGGCATCTAATTTACAAAAACAAATTTAAAATCTTTTGTTCTTGTAAAATATTTTATAAAAAGATAGAGTTTACTGATTGGTTATTGTGAATTCTGTAAATAGCTTCACCCATGATATCAGCTGCGCTTAAAACAGTGATTTTTTCATGATTTTGTTTTAAAGGAATAGTATTTGAAATTACCAGTTCATCTAAGTCTTTTGAGTTTAAGTTTTCATAAGCTTTTCCTGATAATACACCATGAGTACAACAAGCCATTACAGAAGTTGCACCTCTTTTTTTAAGTGCTGCTGCTGCTTTTACAAGTGTTCCCGCAGTATCAACCATATCATCAACTAAAATAACGTCTTTACCTTCAACATCTCCAATAATATTCATAACTTCAGCAACATTTGCTTTTTCTCTTCTTTTATCAACAATTACTAAATCTAAACCTAGTTTTGATGCATAAGAACGAGCACGTGTAACGCCTCCGATATCTGGACTTGCAATAATTGGATTGGCAAAGTTTTTATTTCTAATATAATCTTATCAAATACTTCTTTAGGTATTTCAGTTGATTCTTTAGCTTGAAACTGTGCTAACCACTCATTAAAGTGATTTATTATTTTGTATGCGAACAAAAATCATTTTTTGGTATGTGAATATATAATTAGTGGAAAAGAGAAAAGGAAAAGGAAATTGTATTTTATCTTGTTTCATTATTTTAAATTTATAAAGGAATG
>JABSPO010000268.1 GCA_013214625.1 Flavobacteriaceae bacterium | reverse complement strand
TTTTGCTAAGGCTTGTTTTGTAGTAATTGAACCATCCTTAATACCCTTAAACATCTTGTTTGTAAAACCCTTTCCAAATGCATTTATCATTGCATCCTTGGTAGTTTTCGTACCCTCAGTCATGGACAGATTAAACTCCTTAATAGCATCAGGTAATTTATCCTTGTATATCCCAAGGTCAATACCTGTGTTAATGATTTTTTGAAATTCTTTTACTGAAAAACCTGCTTTTGAAAAGAATACACCATACTCCTTTAATGAATCTAAATATTCATCATTTGCAGCACCACCACGAATTGCACCCGCTTCAATGGAATCAAAGGCTTCATTATAGGAAATACCAAAGGCATTTACCATGGCTCTTGCGGCTTCAAGGTTTTCTTGAAATGGCAAACCAAACGTATCCTCAATTGCTTTAGCTCGTACTCTAGCAACTTCAGCAGCATTACCAGATAGTTTTGTTATTTGCTCCGTTAACTTAGCCGCTTTTTCTACTTCTACATTATAATCAAACCATTTTTTAGCAGCAAAAGCAATGCCCGCTAATGCAGCAATACCCATACCAATAGGAGTAGCTAAAAAGGCTAAGCCAGCTTTAGTTATGCCCCAAATACCAGCACGAATACCTTTGAACCCTGCTTTTATTCCTGCATGATCACCACTTTTTAGGGCTGTCCAATATTGGTTTGCGCTATCAGTAACGGTATCAAATGACGGTTTTTGACCAGCAACAGCTTTGTTTACCGAGGTCATTTCCCCTTTTAACTCACCCATACGGTTTTTAACCGCACCTAATTGAGCATCATACTCTTTCCATGCGGTAGTATTAGGTTCAGCGTTTTTTAACTGGATGGCTAGTTTACGAGCTTCTTTTTCAAGTTGCTTCATGGTAAGATTGTTTAACCCTATTTCCTTACGCAAGCCCTCCATAGCTTTATCATTTGCCTTTATTTGCTTTTTATTAGCTTGTAACTTTTCGGTTACATGGGCAATTGCCTGAGCATTTTTCTTTTTTGAGCGAGATAGTTTGCGAAGCTCCTTATCCAACTCCTGAGTATTTTTTGTTATTTTTTTATTTGCACGTTCTAACTTGTTAAGTTCCTTCTGGCCTTCATTACCGTTAACAATAATGTTAAACTTTAGCGTTTCATCGGTTATTTTCCTTCCCATTAGATAACGATATTTAGTTCTTGAGCGATTTCGTTTTTAATGTCCTGAGTAAAACCGTACGCTAATTTTCGGATGATACCATTGAAGTGAGTGTAGATAACTTTATTGTGTAGTTGGACCGCTTTTTGTTTTACACCACGTACACGCCTCATGTCAACAAAACGCTGACGTAAGGAGTGGGTAAACTCAATATTATTGGTAGTAACTTTAAAACTTCTATTGGCTTTAATATCATCTAAACCAGAACCACTAAAACGGGCAATTGCTTTGTCCTGGGCACGGAATATATCCGTAGCGGATTCCTGAAGCACACGGTCAATATACCGTTGTTCAATTATTTTTTTATTACTCCTACTTTTTAATACTTCTACACCTGACATAGTACAAGTATATTGTATAATTACAGGGTTATAAAGGACACGTAAACAGGCGAGTTATGAGCATAAAAAAACCACTCGAGTTGAGTGGTTTTTTATTATTTAGATTCTATATCTTTCTTCTTTTTTCCTGACCATGGCCAAAAGTCTTTAAATGATTTGGCATCCTCCCAACTTTCTTTTAGGATTTTGTTAGATGAAAAAATAACCATCATGACACTGAAGTCTTCTTTTGGGATTCTATTTTCAAATAGGTCTGCTAAAAAATCTGCGCTATCCGCAAGTAAATTATTTAACTCTTCATGTTTCACCTCTTGATCATTTAAATACAGCCTGATTATTGATTGCAATTTAGAGAAAGTGCTTAATAACTCTTTATGTTCTAGTGAATTTTTATCATCTTGAAATCTTTTAGAAACATAATAATCTTTCAACGTCACAAAGACACTAACATACTCACTTACATGAACCCTTAAGTTTTCCGTCCATTCAATCCTAGCTTTTGAAATATTATTCAAACGCATTTGTAATACTGTAAGTCCCCCAGCGATAAGCACAACAAAAACGGGGACTAAACCAATTATGTGTTTCCAAAAAGAGTTTTGAGAATCTATTTTTTTAATAATCTTATTTTCATGCGCTTTCAGTTCTACTGAAGTAACTGTTTTTTTAGCTTTTAATAGCGTTTGTATCTCTATTAATTTTTTGTTTAAATCATTAATAGTTAAGGAATCAATGATTCTTTTGGGTTGTGACTCATGATTTTGTGCATTTGCCGTTGTACAGCATAATACAACTAGTAAAAGGAGTATTCTGTTTTTCATATTGGTTAAGTTAGTTTTGATAAAAATATAAAAAACCACTTAAGTTGAGTGGTTTTTAGTTAGAAGATTTATTACTCCTTTTTGGTTTTCTTTTTCTTGAATTTTGGCCAAAAATCCTTAAATGATTTTGCATCCTCCCAACCTTCTTCTAAAACTAACCTTCCTTGGTCAGTTAGTTTATTCTTAAGTTCTTCTATATAAGTTACCTTTTTTCCGAAGTCAGGGTTACTCATACTTAATTCTTTATTAAACAAATCATCAAAATCCTTAATTAACTCAATAAGAGTGTTTTGAGTTCTGTCAGAATGATTCAATTCTAAAACAACTGAGTTGGTTACATTCATAAATACAGGTACTGCTTGTTCAAATTTATCAGCAACTATTTTATATTTTTCATCTTCAGCATTATTTTTTGAAGTTAATGCATCCTTAATAGTATGAGCTTCACTTACTAAATAAACCATATTCAACCCTAAACTCAGATATTTACTTATATCTTCCTTTAAAATTTGTAACCTTTCTATTTTTCTTTTAGTTAAAAGATTAAACCTTACCTGTAAGAGCGCGAAGAAAGCTGCAATAATCACTACAAAAACAGGTAATAAACCCAATACAGTTTTCCAAAAAGAGTTTTGACTATCAATTTTCTCAATAATCTTTTTTTCATGGGCTACTAGTTTTTCAGAAGTAACCAGTTTGTATTCTTTTAATAGTGATTGTGTTTGTTTTAAAGTTTCATTTAAATCATTAATAAGCGTGGAATCAATGATTATTTTGGGTTGTTCATTTTTGTTTTGAGCGTTAAATGATGTGCTGCACAAAACAATTAGTAAAAGGAGTATTCTGTATTTCATATTGGTTAAGTTAGTGTATCGAGTTTTTGTCTAAAATAGTGTATTACTCTGCTCCGTGATTTTTATTTTTTTCAAATAACTTACCTATATCTTGCCCTTCATGAGCATCTACAATGGTTTTTAAATCTATGGAGTAAAGTGTGTTTAACGAGGTTAGCTTTTCTATAATATTATTTTCAGCTTTTTCTGTAGGAAACCTAAGAGACTTTAAAGCAGATAATTCATTAGCTA
>JABSPO010000267.1 GCA_013214625.1 Flavobacteriaceae bacterium | reverse complement strand
AAATTAACTACAGGAGATGTCAATTTTTCGAATTGTTTTCTAAGGATTTGCCTAGGGGTTTCATACTGTCTACACCCAAATATTAGATGGTTGATTGTATCTAAATTATCACAAAAATTACAAAAGCTATTAGATTCTAGATGACTGTGAGCCTTTAGCTTACATGTTTTACTTCTTAGTCTAAAAATTATCTTATTTTTATTTATCGAATTCTCGAAATTAAAAATATTTGTGTTTATACTTTCTTTAAAATTTCTATAAAAGTTGAATTTTTCTTCTTGTTGGTAAAAAGTGTTGAAAATATCTTTTATTTTTGTTTTGAAATTTTTTCGAACTTCTAAATCTCTGGCGTTTAACAATATTTGTTGTATGTGATTATTATCCCATGGAGGTATATCGTTAAATATTTTCCTATGTGTTCTTATTAAATCCGGCATTTCAAGCTCTGTTACTTTAGACTGAAATCTTGAAAATAAGCTTTTTGAAAGTCTCCCTCTATATTCAGTAATATGTCTTGTATTAAACCATAATGTATATAGTGTTTGTAGTGGACTGTCTAATTTTTGCCTAAACAATTTTTGCATTATTTTGAAATTAGCAAAATCTCTCCTATCAGAAAGAGATTCGACCTGTGTCTCAACCTCTAATATAGTTTTATTTGTCCAAGGTAAAGCTCTAGTAATGAATCTTAAACATCTGTTTTGAAGTATATCGAGTTTCTTTAAACTGGATTTTGATGCTGAACCATAAATTTCTGATCCATAATCTATTGATGGTCTTATGAAGGACTTATATAATATAATTAAAGCTGATCTAGTTGCACCCCAAGTAGGATGTGCAATTCGTCTTAACATGTTAAGCTTGCGTTCTACGGTTTCCTTTATTTTAGATATATGGAAATTCCAAGTTAAACGAGAGTCAAACCATAATCCTAGAAATCTCGGATTTAAATTAATATTCAACTGTAAACCATTTAAAATTATTGGTCTATTAATTATAAAATTCTCACGAACTTTACAGCTTCGGGTGAAAACTGTTGTTAAACATTTTTCTATACTTAAATTAAATCTCCACTTTTGAGACCAATTATAAATTCTGGATAGATCAGAGTTTATCTTATTGATTGCAATAGAATAATTTTGTTCAGTTACCCATAAAGCTATATCATCTGCGAAAATTGAGAGATTACAATGCTTAATCACCTTATGAACTCCATCTATATATAATATAAACAAAATTGTACTGAGCACGGATCCCTGGGGAACACCATACTCTAAAGGTTTTAAATTTGAGACACTATCATTTACTTTTACTTGGCCTTTTCTGTTTTCAAGGAAATCGGTTATCCAAAGTAGCATACGTCCCCGAATACCCAAAGTATACAATCTGAATTTTAAACCGTCTTTCCAGACAGTATCATAAGCTTTGGAAATATCCAAAAAAACTGAAAAAGTGTGTGACTTAGTACTGAATCCTCTATGAATATCTTGTGTTAAACGGATTAAAGGTTCTATAGTTGACTTTCTTTTTCTAAAACCACACTGTACATCACTTAATAAATTACAAGTCTCTACAATCCAATATAATCTGTTGTAAACTAGTCGTTCCATCAATTTTCCTAGACATGACAAAAGACTTATAGGTCTATAATTTTTGGGATTTGTTGGATCTTTTCCTGCTTTTAAAATTGGTATAATACTAGCGATTTTCCATTTTACTGGAAAATGACTTTGTTTCCAAGATTTATTATATATAAAAAGTAATATTTTCAGTATATCGGAAGGTAAATTTTTCAAAAACCAGTTATTGACTCTGTCAGATCCTGCTGCATTGAGCTTTAATTTTTGGAGCGCTTTTTCAAGTTCGTGGATTTTGAATTCCTGATCATACTCGTATACTTCATGAGTTTCTTTTTGATTTCTTTGTTTGAAGAATTCGTTTCTTTGTTCACGGTGTATCCTACGCTCAACTTTTATCTTATGTTGTCGATTGAATTTTGAATTATTTACTTCCGATACTTTTTTATATTGTTCAATTAATATTTCAGATTTTTCTTTATCATTAGTTATTTTCGTATCATCAATTTTAAAAGTAGGAAAAGATACGGTGTTAGATCTCGTAAGCCATCTTAATTTTTTCCACTGAAGTGGACCTGTTTCTTTTTTAAGTGATGTACAAAAATTACGATATGAATTTCGTTTTGAATTGCGAATATTAATATTTAATAATTTATTAAATTTTTTATATTCCATAAAATCTTTGGGTGAACGAGAACGTTGCCACTTTTTTCTTAGGCGTTTTCTTTTTCTAACTATTTTACCGATTTCCTTGTTCCACCAACTATTTGGGCGGAAAAGTGTCTCTTTTGTAACAGGTACACTTAATTTAGCTGCATTTAAAAGGGATTCTGAAAACTTTTCAACTAGTAAATCAATACTTAAGTTTTGAAATTTATGCATGAAATCTTTAAAAATAATCTCACAATTTTTTTGAAATTTATCATTATCAGCTTTTTTGAAATTCCAAAATTCACGAGGTGTCTTCAAATCTAATAGTATATTTTTAAAACTACAAATAATTGGTCTATGATCTGAACTTAGATCAGAGTCAATAGAAAAACAAGTATTTTTTTTCACACCTTTACTAATAAAAAATAAATCAATTGAGCTAGGTTTGAAAAATTTATTTTTAGGGTAACGTGTCGGTTCTCCATTATTAATGCAGACTAAATTAAATTCATCGCATAAACTCAACAAATAACGACCGCAACTACAACTTTCAGTTGTATTCAAACACCAAGATGGTGATTTAGCATTAAAATCTCCCATAACAATAATTTTTTCATGCCTAAAGTTCGTGAGAATTTCTTTAAGTTTATATAAAGTGTTCTTTTTTAAAGGAGCATTATAACAAGAAAATATATGTATACAAGTGTTTTTCTTAAAATATATTTTAGATCCTACAATATCATTAGATCCTACATTTAATTCAAGTCTCTCACATTTTATTGTCTTGTGTATAAAAAGTGCAACGCCACCTCTACATTTCTTTATTGTACTGGCCTTATTATTGTGTGTAAAAATATTCCAATCTTTTAAAATCGGTACTGGTCTAAGACTATCCTCCCACCATGTTTCACACACAGAGATTATTCGAATTTCGTTGGTCTTAGCATAACATAAAAGCTCATCAAGTTTAACTTTATTTAAAGATCTACTATTCCACTGTAAAATTTTTAAATTATTTAAATTTGAAAGTTTATATCGGGAAAAACAATCAACCATCTAAAATTTAAAATTACCTACCCTTAGGTCGCCTACGCTTTCCCTTACTCCTTTTTTTACTGACCTTTTTCGCCGCTTCGATTTTCTGAAACTTGGTGCTAACACTTTCACGTTTTGACTTTTTGGTAGATTTTGATTGTGACGAATGATATGAGTCGTAATATTCGCTCTCACA
>JABSPO010000266.1 GCA_013214625.1 Flavobacteriaceae bacterium | reverse complement strand
ACCATCAAAAGAAGAACTAAGCCTAATGTTTACAAATATTGGACGTGGTGCAAAGGCTCCAAATAAAGATGTTGGTAATTTTGCTAGCGACTTCTATTGGAGTTCTACTGAGTTAGACCTTAACTTCGCTTGGGCTCAATACTTTTTAGAAGGTAATATATTCACCGACCTTAAGAATCACGATTGTCGTGTTCGAGCAGTTCGTACTTTTTAATAAATAATACCAATTAAATTTCCTAATAAGAGAAGTACCTATAGCAAATGAGCATAAAAGAATATAAAAATTGGCGAGTAGTTGTAGTATGTGAATTAAATGTTTCAGCTGCTGAAGTATGGCATCTGGTTGGAGGTTTTTATAATATCAATCAATGGCACCCAGATATTCCAATTTGTCAAGTTACTGAAGAGCAAGGGGAAGAAAGAGACATTCGTAGAAAATTAAGCTTTCCCAATCAATCTCCAACGTGGGAGGAATTAGTTTTTATGGATAATGAAAATATGCGTTATAAATATAAATGGCACAAAGGTGAATGGGGAGAAACAACACAAAAATATCATGCTCAAATTCAAGTAATAGAAACTGAGTTAGATAAGCGATGTTTAGTGCAATGGTCTTCTAAATTTTATGCTGCTGAAGATGGGTTAACACAGTTTTATCAAAATGGTTTTGAAAACCTAATTAAAATGTTTGGAGGAAAATTAATAAACAATTAAACTAAAAAATATGGGAAGCTTCGTAGAAATTAATGATACTTTAGAATTAACCGTTGAGCAGGGATTTCCTGCAGATATTTTTCAATTAGAAAAACATAAAACTCATCCAATTACATTAGAGGATGTTAAAGGAAAAATCTTCGAATTTAAAAATAAACCAAGTGCAAGAATTTTTCAAATGGATCCTGTTCGAGTTTATTTTGTGCATAATATAAATGGGAAATGGCTTTTTTGGGGACGTGTTCTTATTCAGTCTCAGCATATTTATAAAGCTTTAAGAGCAGATGGATCTTGGGATGGAGAATCATGGCAAACGGCTGGAACCTATACTATTTTAAACGTATATGATCCAGAATATCAATATACATTTACTTTAAATGAGGCTCCTGATGATAGAAATTATTATAAGCAATCTAATTTAGAAGTTTTAAAAAATTAAAAAATGGAAATGACATCTGAAAGGTTAGAGGCTTTTAGTGATGGTGTGCTTGCTATTATTATTACCATTATGGTTTTAGAATTAGAAGCACCAAAAGAATATACTATAGAAGCTCTTATTGAAATCTTACCGACGTTTATTAGTTACATGGTAAGTTTTTTATATGTGAGTGTCTATTGGGTTAGTCATCATCAGTTATTTAAAATAGCTAAAAAAATAAACGGACAAATTTTATGGACAAATTTAAACTTGTTATTTTGGTTGTCTATAATCCCGTTTACCACAAACTGGATAGGGGATGGCAATCATCATACTGATATTGTTCCTGTTATTTTGTATGGTTTTATACTTCTTATGAGTCAGCTGTCATTTTTATTTTTAAGAAATTCTATTGTTAAATTTCATGGTAAAACATCTCAGGTAGGTATGTATTTGGATAGAACCACTTTAGATTTTTCTTTTGTGTTTATTTATGCAATTGGTTTATCCTCTGCATTTTTAAATACGTATATAGCTATGGTATTCTTTTTATTGGTAGGCTTGCTTAAAATCAATGAGTTAAATTCTATTTCAAAAACAAATATGATTTTCAATAAGTTAGCTAAATATGTGATGCGTTAGAAAATTATCTAATTACTTGAAATTTTACTCCACAAATAATAAATCAAGATGTAAAGACGATGCTATAACAGTATCGTCTTTATTATATATAATACTAATGTGTATCAAAAGTTATTTATAAATATTTCAAAAGGTCATAGCTTTGTATTTATAAAAATTAATTATGGATTTAATAAATCAGCCTTTACCATGGTATGTTGCAGGACCGTTAATAGCACTAACAATGTTACTACTACTTTTAGTAGGAAAGAATTTTGGAATGTCTTCTAATTTAAGGACTATATGTACAGCTCTAGGGGCAGATAAAACCTGTGACTTTTTCTGCTTTGATTGGAAAGAACAACGATGGAATTTATTAGTAATGCTTGGAGCTGTTATTGGTGGCTTTATTGCGGTTAATTATTTATCTGGAGATAATGCTCCAGAAATTAATCCGGAGGTCATAAATAACTTAAAATCATTAGGGTTTGAAAGTGCAGGAAGTAGCTATTTGCCTTTAGAATTATTTGGCACAGCTATTTTTAGTTCAGTTAAGAGTGTTTTTATTTTATTAATTGGAGGTGTTTTAGTTGGTTTTGGAGCTAGGTACGCAGGAGGATGTACCTCGGGGCACGCAATATCTGGCTTAAGTAATTTACAATTACCATCACTAATTGCTGTAATTGGTTTTTTTATCGGAGGTTTAGTAATGGTTCATTTAATATTTCCTTTAATATTTTAAGTTATGAAAAGTATAATATATCTATTAATCGGAATTTTCTTTGGTATAGTAATGCTAAAATCAGAAGCAGCTTCTTGGTTTAGAATTTATGAAATGTTTCAATTTAAAGCATTCCATATGTACGGTATTATTGGTTCAGCTTTAGTAGTAGGAATCATTTTTATTCAATTGATAAAACAATATAAAATCAAAACTTTTAGTGGGGAAGAAATACATTTTGCTGATAAAAACAAAAGCATTTTTCGTTACTTATTAGGAGGAATCATATTTGGTTTAGGTTGGGCATTAGCTGGAGCTTGTCCTGGTCCAATGTTTACCCTTTTAGGAGCTGGTTTTTTTCCTATTATCATTGTTATTTTAGGAGCATTGTTAGGCACGTGGCTTTATGGTTTATTAAAGAACAAACTGCCTCATTAATTTGAAATAAAATTGATTAAATTTTAAGAGTAAATTTATAGGATGCTTCAAGAACTAAAAGAAAATTACGGACACTTCTTACGCGAAATAAACTAAGTAGGCATACTTAAAGTCTAAGAGGGAATTGAATAATGGATATTGAATACATACGCTCAATGCCTTTACATTCTGCCTTCTCCAAGCGCTACAAGAGAAGTCTACTCTATATGTAATTAATTATCAAACCCCATAAGAATAATTTTTCTCATGGGGTTTGATGTAATTTGTTACTTATATATGGTTCTTAATGATTATGCCCAGAATGATCGTCTGCTTTAGTTTCTCCTGATTGATTCATTTGCATTGCATGATCATACTTACAACATGCCACTAAGCCATCATAAGCTTTTAAATCACCAATAGCTTTATCAGTATCATACCCTGAAGCTGCTATTGCCTTATGGATTGTCATTTCATTAGTTTTTGTTCCATCAAACGAAACATCAATTTTCTTTTTATCAACATTCCAATTTGCAATAGAAACTCCTATAACTCCATTAGCTGCTTTTTCTATAGTTGTCTTACACATTCCGCAGTTTCCTCTAACACCAAAACTC
>JABSPO010000265.1 GCA_013214625.1 Flavobacteriaceae bacterium | reverse complement strand
ACTTGTGGCGAGAGATGCCATTAAATTAATGCTTCAACAAGTGCAAGTTCCTATTAATGATAATCAAAGTAGTATTATTGATACATTTGATGTAGATGATAGTAAATCAATTTTATCAAAAGCTGAAAATGTTATTTCTCATAGTAGTTGGGATGAGGCAGCCCAAGAAGAGAAAAGTTCTCTAATGGATGAAATCATTATTAATGAGGCAATTCAAAATCTTCCAATAGATGATGATAAAGAATTATCCGAATCAGAATTGGCAGATAAGGGAGATACAAGAATGATTTCTGATTTAGTCCAAGGTATTTTACAAAATAGTATATATACTGGTGATTTGAAAAAAGATGGGCAAAGTGTAACGCATACAAAAAAAGATTGGTATGTCATGGATGATGAAGAAAAAAATGATTTGTTTAAATATATAATAGTGAGAAAATATATGAATAATCTTACATTTAGAAATTATAAAAATTATAATGTAGAAGATATTAGGATAAGATCCGTATTAGGTCAAGCATTTAAAAATGATCATGTATTGGATTTAGATAATATGAGAATGAGAAAAAAGATAACTTACTCACCTCGAGGAGATCCGAGAGTTTTAGGAGTTTAAAAAAAAATATAGTATTAAATAGTAAAAAATAGTATTTTTTTTTAAACTTTTAAATATTATCAATAAACTTTTTATGCTTAATTTTACTTATCTTTAACACCCTTTTTATATGTGAGTGACGTTTACCTCGTCAACACGATACTTTATTATGATCAATACAGTAAAATCCTCACTGTTGAAATTTAAAGGGCGATTAATTTGATCTGTTACCCATACAGTAAAACTGTTTAAACTTTGCCCGCGCCAATGATTAATATTAATTTGTGTTGGATTAAAAGGTTGATAAATTTGTTGGCTACCAGGAGCCACACTAATTGGTATATCGGCTATCATTTGATGGTCTTGATTTCCTTGAGGTATCCCATTTTGAACTAAATCGGTATGTATTAAGAAACTTGAAACTGATGAGAAATTTGCAACGTTAGGGGCTAATTCAGAATAGGGTCCAGTAGTAAATCCAGCAGCAGGTACAAATTGACCAGTATTAAATCCACATAATTCAAAGAAACTTGTAGCTACCCATTCTACTCTCTGACTTACAGCAGAAAAAGTTAATATAATTTTCTGTGTTGCAGAATCTCCTGTAATTGTGATCAATCCTGAAGCTAATCCTTCATTAATTAGTTTATTATTCACTGCCGCATTCAAAGCAGATACATCATATAGACCAGGGTCTAAAGTAATATCATAAGGGGAAGATGGATCTCCAGAAACTAAAAATCTAAACGCATCATTTACTCCTGCTTTTATATTTAATACGGACCACCACAGTGTAGCTTGACGTAATTCTAATGTGATATTATACGCTTCAGGAGGTATTTGTATAGTTTTTTTCAATTGAACCGAAAAACGATCTCGTCCAACTGGAACATTTTCCGCTCCTAATTCCGTAGCTGATCCAGCAAATAAAGGTATAGTTTTATTCTGCATTTAAAAAGATATTATTAATATCTTTTTCACGTAAAAATAGTATTTTTACTTTCAATTAATTAATTTAATTTATAACTATATATATATATACTTAAGAAATATTAAATTAATACAAAATGGCAGGTTTAAATAATAGTATTTTCGACTTACCTAGTTCAATGGAAGAATTAAGACGTCCGGAAGATGTCATTAAAGTGCAGACTAGAAAAGTAAATCCGACAAGCGGAAGTAAATTCCAGAATTTTCCGGGATCAGATTTAGTATTTAATTTTACTTTATCTGGAAATCAACACTGGATTCCTAGTAGAAGTTTCGTAGTAATTAGAAATGTAATATATGTAGGAGATGCTGGTAGCAATCCAGTCCAACCAACAAATTCTGATGATATTGCTCCATCTTGTAATATGCCTTCAAATTTATTTGATGGATGTTCACTCAGTGTTGGTAGTTTCAATTTGGGAAGTATTTCAAAAAATGCCTCCCAAATTAGTGCTTGTCAACAAAGACTACAAAAGAGTGCTGGATTTTTAGATGGCGCTGCAAAATCAATAGCTTTCTTTGACCCTAATTTTAATGGAAGAAAAAATCAAATTACTAATAATGGTACGGTTTCATCAAGTTATGGACCAGGAGCTACTCTAACGGGAACAGTTACTGTTGTTGCTGCTACTGCGGCTTTAGTTGGTGTCGGTACTGCTTTTACCACAGAATTACAACCAGGTGATCAAATTCTCACAGTTGGTGAACAAGCATTAACAATTAAATCAATTGCTGATGATACTAATGCTACTATTACGAGTTCTGCAAATACTGGAGAAGCAGGTATTCAATATAAATTCTTAGGAGCAAGTGAACCGTCTGGAAGAAGTAACAAAAATGAATCGGTTTACCAACCACCGTTGGGAATTTTTAAAATGGGAAAAGCGCTCGGTAGCGGGCGTTATGAGCTTATCCTAAGACCCAAACCAGACATAGTATATAAGCAAAGCGCTCTTTCCACATTGGATGCTGTTACTGTATTATCAGGATCACATACAGAGGTTGGTAGTTTACCAACTGGAAACGTTGAATTTGTTGTTGAAGACATCCAATTCTATGTTTGCGTCGTTGACAATTTTGAAAGAAATCCAAGTAAATATTCAGTTGTATTAGATTTGGAAGAGACTAGTGTTATTCCACGTCAAATTTCTGGGGGAGCTGCTGTAACTGAAAATTTTACAGTAAGTAAGAGTACATTCGCCTTAACTTTGGCATTGCAAGATAAACGCGCTGGACAAGATACACTATATTCTCCCAGTATATTTACAGTAGAAGATCAAAAACAAAATACATTAACTAATCTTCAGATTTCATATGCGGGAGAAAATAGACCCCAACCAGCAGCAAACCCACAATTTGGAGCAGGTGTAGATTATATGACTCATAGATATTTGGAGACAGGTGTTGAAGATTTGGCATTTTTCGATACCGGAGGAATGCTCGAAAAAAAACAGTGGCGCGAACTTGGTGAAATTTACCATTTTCAGTGGAGAAAAACTGGAGATGATATAAGTACGAACGTTGATGCTATGGTTGAATATGATGAATTTACAGGTGATTTAAAACACAATTTGTTGTTATTCCACCATTTTCGACGCATTATCGAATATAGCGTAGAAAATGGTCAGGTCACATCATTTCTTTCTCAGGATGCTTAGTAAATAGGCAATTGGTCCACTATTATCATATATTATTTTTTTTTAATGAGTTAAAGATAAGGGAATATTTAGTATATAAAAGAATGGAAAAATATAATCGAGGCAAAGTTTATAAATTGGTTTCTGATAAATCGAACTTAGTATATTATGGCAGTACAATATGTAAATTATCTATTCGTTTAGCCAAACATCGATATGAATATAAAAAGAATTTAAGTAATGAAAAATCAAATAAAACAGCATACAAATTATTAGAATTAGGCGATGCCAAAATTATACTAGTTGAGGATTTCCCATGCGAAAGAAAAGAACAACTATTATCGAGAGAACGGTACT
>JABSPO010000264.1 GCA_013214625.1 Flavobacteriaceae bacterium | reverse complement strand
ATAAAAATCATTCCTTTGCTTTCTACATAATTTTTCAATTCAGTTTCTTCAGCTTCATTTAAAGAGCATCTATCCATAATTTCATAAATAGAGACATCAGCATTTCCTGGTATTACTTTTTTTGCTGCGCCACTCATTTCATCTGCTACAATATGAGTCTGATGCTTAACCACCTCAACACCTGCGCTATGTGCAGCATCAACCATTTCTAAGGCTACTTTTAAAGAGCCTTCATGATTAATTCCTATTTCAGCTATTACTAAAGGAGGATAGTCTGCTCCTACTTTTCTTCCTGCAATTTCTATGTATGGGTTTTTATTCATCAGTATAATTTTCTAATATAAATGCTGCATATTTAAAGTCTTCCTTAGTATCAATATCTACCTTTGCATAAGGGTGATTAACTACATATGGGAAATTTTTATTTCCTAAAATTTCCCCTTCTAAAATCAAACTTATTTTTGTAATATACAACAAACCATTTTCACTATATAAAGGATCTAAATCTTGACTTCTTTGCCCTATTTTATAATTAAAAGGCACAAACGTATCGTTGACTATCTTCCCAAGTTTATCTTCATTTCTACTTACTGTCATTAAGCTATCATAATTCCCCTCCTCAAACTTCATATATGCCTCTTTTAATAAATTTTTAGGGCGCAAAGGGTTTGTTGCTTGTAATAAAATTACATTGTCATATGCTTCTTTTAAATTCTCTACAACATGTTTTAAAGCAGAAACTGTTGTTGCAAAATCTCCAGCCAATCCTTCTGGCCTATCAATTACTTCAACATTATTACTAAGCGCTAAGGATTTTATTGCGGCATCATCTGTTGATATTACTATTTTATCAACAATATCTAAATGTTGTTGTGCATAAGCAATACTATGTACCAACAAAGGTTCTCCTGCTAATGGAAGTATGTTTTTACCAGGCAATCTTTTTGATCCTCCACGAACTGGAATAATTACTATGTTACGTTTTTTAAATGTCATCCTTCATTTTTATACTTACATAAAAGTGTTTGGGTTATTTTTTTTATATCATAAAAATTTAATACATTTTTTCTATTTCCTTCCCCTATTACTCTCCATGAATCTCTTTTGACAACTAATTCTTCTAATCCGTTTTTAAGAGCTTCTACACTATTTGGTATTACTACTTGAGCCTCATCTGTAAGCATTTGTTTTACAGCACCTACATGTGTTGCTAAAATAGGCATGGAACTAGCTTGAGCTTCAAGTAATACTGTTGGTAATACTTCCGTTAAACTAGACAACACAAATATATCTGAATTTGTCATTAAATGTCTTACTTCTTTTGTGTTTTTACTCCCTAACAATTTCACATACGTTCCCATTTTATGGGTTTTAATAAAACCTTCTAATTGTTCTCTTAATGGTCCTTCTCCTATAACTGAGTACATCAAGTCTATTTTAACATGTTTTTCCTTAAATAGTTTTAAGGCTTTAAGAAAAAGTAGCACTCCCTTTTCAGGAACCAGCCTTGCAACACTCAATATCGTTATTTTTCCTTCTAAACTAACTGGAGTACTTCTGTTAAAAAAAGCCACATCAATACCATTGGGTAAGTCAATTAACACTGATTTTGGTGCTCCAAAATTTATTAATTTTTCTTTGTTGTATGGAGCAATTGCTATTATTCCATCTGCATTTTTAAATAATGAATTGTAAACACCTCCTCCTTTTTCAATTCCTAACCTGATATCATAGCCATGAAAAGTTGTATATAACTTAATTGGCATTCCTAATTCTTTAAAAACGGAAGCTTTATTCCCATTAGGACCAAAATGGGCATGTATAATTTCTATTTTATTCTTAATTAAAAACTCAACAATAAAGAACAATACTAAATTTAAACTTTCTTTTCCGTACTTAAAAAAATTTAAACTTTTAATGTAAATTAAAAAATTAGCAGAAAACAACGAGTTGCATAAAATAGACAATACGGTAAGAATCCTAATGAATTTATTCTTTGGGATAATCTCATCCAAACACACCCGATCATTTATCAACGCATACTTTTCATAGGTACACAACGCATCTAGTTCACTATCGTTCCGGTAATTACAGAATATTTTTATTTTTAGATTATTCTTTTTTAAATTAATAATCTGATCTCTAATAAATGTTTCAGAAAAAGTAGGAAATTGATTTACCCAAATTAATACATTCATAAATTAGTTGGATTAGCTTTTACGTTAATTTCTGATATACAAAGGTCATGTTTTCACCAATTACATCTTCATTTCGATAATGTTTATATAACTTTAGTATGCTATTTAATTTATAGATTATTCTCCTAACTCTTTTTACTTTAGTTTTGTCTAACAACAATTGTTGTTTAGGATACAATACTTTCAATACTTTATGAGTTAATAACTCTCCTATATATTCTTTTTTATTTAATACTTCACTTGGGCTACTTATCTCTTGATCAAGTAATTTAATATTAAATATTTTCTCTAAATTTTTCATCGTATCTATTTGCCAACGACCTATATGGTGAGGTGGCAAATTTAAAACATGGTTTACATTACTCGTATAGATAGAATCATTACACGGTACTGCTATAATCAACTTACCTCCTTTTTTCAAGGTAGCTAGAGCAGCTTCAATAAACTCAAAAGGTTCTTTTACATGTTCTAATACATGAAATGTACACACAACATCAAATTCATTTTTTGTTCCTGTAGCATATTCTTCAATACTCTGTTTTAAAAGTGTTATTTGATTAGCTTTTGCATCTGCAATTGCTTTATCATTAAATTCTAACCCTATATAATTATCTTTTACTAAACGCTGCGCAAACAACCCACTACCAGAACCTATTTCAAGAATTTTATCTGAAGTTGTTATATACTTTTGAGCAAAAGAAAACTCTTTTCTATCTGGACTATAATAGGTTTGCCTTTTTAACTGCAATTGCTCATAAAAAGAACCATCACCCGCAGTGTTATTATCAAAAGACTCTAAATTACAATTACTACATTTGTAATAATCAATTTCCGCTACACCTGTCAGTTGATCTTCTATAGCAATACCATACGTTTCCTGATACAATTCAATTAAGTCTTGTTTAGGTATCGATTGAATTTTGGTTAATTCATTATGGTTACACAATTTACATTTAGAATTTTCCACTTTTTGTTTTATTTATTTAGTTATTGAACTATAATTTTAAAATAGCATATCCTTTGCCTATTATTTTATAAACTAATAATGCAAAATAGAACTTTACACCGTTTTTAATTGTTGGGGCATTAAAAACAAATAACTTAGCTAGGTATTTGATTAACTCTTTATTAATACTGTTGTTATAGGTATATGGCAAATACATAATACCCGCCTTATACATAGCTGTTTTTACAGCGGAACTCAACAGTTCCTTTTTTTTTAAAAAAACAATTAAACTCATAGATGCTCTCAAATGGCTTATCGTTTTATCAATATATTTTTCAGAAAAATACGTTGCTGATATTGAATTTTGATGTTTTCTATAAAAGGTAAGGTACTCATCAAGAAGTACCAAATTTGGACCACCGGCTAACATTTTAATATGAAAAATTCTATCTTG
>JABSPO010000263.1 GCA_013214625.1 Flavobacteriaceae bacterium | reverse complement strand
AAACGCTTCTATCCCTCCTATTTTGATTTATGTTTATTATATTTATAAAGTTATATATTAGTGTCGTATTTTACAACTAAACAAACATACGAGCTAAACGTTGGCATTAATTATGAAAATACTTATCTCCATATTTATCCTTTTTAGTCTCACGACTAATGATGTTGTGAAAAAAAAATATGTGCCTTATGGAATAATCATATCCAAATCTGATCTAATTGTAGACGGAATAATCTCTAAAGTTTCTGATTCACATTATGAATTTACTGTTAATGATTTTATTAAAGGAAATTCAAACAACAAAATTAAAGTTCAAATATGGACACAATGGACTTGTGACAAACGAATTAAAGAAATAGAAACAGACCAGAGGCTAATTCTATTTTTGTCTAAAACCGAGAATGATTACTTTAAAATCATTCATGGAAGTACAGGAGAACTTTTTGTCGACAAAGACAACTCAGTTAAAACCTTTATGAATTCGAGTTTCCCAAATGTTTCTATAACTAAAGATGGTATTAAAAAATTCTCGAACTCATATGAGTATTTAGGAAGCTTATATTCAAGAGCTAGTAAAAACAACTATTTTAAAAAGAAATCCTCTATATCTAATAGTGCAAAAAGAATCAAAAAAAACAAGTTTTATAAAACTATTATTCGAGACTTAAAATCTGGTGACTATAAATTAAAAAACTAACGCCAACAAAACCTATAAATAATACGGGTTTGGTGTGTAATTCGGGAAGTAAATGTATCTTTACTTTTTCGCCAAATCTTTTAATTTACTCACCTTATTTTTATTTAATTTAGAGGTGTTCATGATTTAAAAATTGGCTTTTATAAAACGACAAACTAAAATCAAAACAAAAAGCTCATGGCTTGTGGCGACACGGAAATCTGTGGATTTTCTGCCCCCGTACTATTCATAGCTAAACGTAAAACATTAGACTAAACCATCGAAAATTGAAACTAACTAAAAAAACATCTGCAAATTTTCGACACCTACGATGGAAAAAAAAACGCGTTGGAAAATGTAGGAACTGAAAACGAAAAAGAGCTATTCAATAACAGATAATTTGACAAAATTAAAGAATTGATTAAAACTGAATTCAGAATAAAACAAAAAGAACTGACTACATTGGAAATTCAAAATCACAAAAATGAGTTAAATTTACTTTTTGAGAATTCATGGAATAAAAAGTCGATTAAATACTTATCAAAAAAATATTGTGAACCTGTAAAACAACAAAGTACATTTAGTACAATCATGGATATTCTTTTCGGATTGTTTGGTTAAAACAAATTAAAAAATGAAGTTGAAGTTTAGTAATATAAAAGAATCCTATTTAGAAATAAAAGACTTTCTTGAATATACATCTGGAGTAAAAATTAACGGACTTAATACACGAATTGCTGAAGACTTAGGGCTTTTTGGAGACGACAACTATTTTTTATTAATCGAGTTTTCAAAAAAGCATGACGTAAACTTCGATAAATTTGAATACGAAAAGCATTTTGAAAGTGAAGGTGAATTATTCAACCCTATAAGGACATTAACTGCAATATTGGCTTCTCCACTATTAGTAATATCTAAAATTATAACTCTCATATTCCCAAAAGTAAAAATTGATTTAAGCTTTTTAATTATTCCGAAAATGAGACCCCCTAACTGATTTAACTTATGGCGATTTAATTGTTTCAAGACTAAAAGGAGAATTTTGTTTACGAAAAGATTCACCTATTGAAATATAAAAACGTTTTACAACAATGAACTGAGCTGAAAAACAAATATTTTTAACTCTTTTTTTACTCATCGCATACAAATTTTATAACTCAATACACTTCTGTAATTTTTATCGTAAATCAATCCTGATTTGGCTATCCCAAAAGCTTGTTTAATTAATTTATTAGTTCGTATTTGACTTAACTAAAGGTAGTTGTATGTTAGTAGCATTAAAATAATAGTTTGTTAAAACATATTGTTTTCAACATTACTATAAATAGTTACTATTTTATTAAAACTTCCGCATCTTTGCCTCAAATTATGCATTGTGAATTTTAAAGACAAAGAACTTCTCATATTCGACTTTGATGGAACGCTCATCAATAGTATTCCAGATTTAACGTTGGCAATAAATAAAATGTTGTCACATTATAATTTATTGCCATTAACGGTAAAGCAAGTTACCCCCTTTATTGGAAATGGCGCTAAACCCTTGGTAAAAAGAGCTTTGGAATATTCAATGCAAAATCAAAAAATATCAACAGCGCTTTTAGAAGAATCTTTTGAAATTTATTTCTCAGCTTATCGTGAAGTTACTTGCGAGGAAACCTATATGTATCCTGGTGTATTAGAAACATTAAACTATCTGAATAAAGAAGGCTATAAAATGGTGATCTGCACTAATAAACCTTTCAGTTTTATTGAACCCATTTTGGATAAGTTGTCCATTAAACAATTCTTCAAATGTTGGATTGGTGAAGATTCATTAGTTGAGAAAAAGCCAAATGCGGCTCCTCTTTTTCACTTAGCTAATGAAATGAATACGATTGTAGAAAAATGCATAATGATTGGTGACTCTAAAAATGATATTCTTGCAGCTCAAAATTCAGGTATGGAAAATATCGGCGTGAGTTACGGATATAACTATAACGAAAACATAGCAGATTATAACCCTACGATAGTAGTGGATAGTTTTATCGACCTACAAAAACTATTTTAACATGGACAAAATTTACAATGTCGGTATTATAGGAGGAGGGATTTCAGGTGTTGTTATAGCATTAGAATTGGCCAAATATGGAATAGATACTATTTTGTTTGAACAAGAAAAAAGCGTAGTAAATGGTCCTCCATTCTGTCATCTACATGCAGGCGGAAATTTATACCCGGATATATCAGATGAGCAATGCAAAATACTCATGAAACAATCGATAGATATGGCGCGATTATTCCCACAATCTATTGACGAAAGACCAACATTTATTAGCATTCCTAAATCAGAAAAATACGAAGTAGACAAAATTGAACATCGTCTTGAAATGTTAGTAGAATATTACAAGAAATTAATAGATGAAGATCCATCCAATGAAATTCTTGGCGCTCCAAAAGATTATTATAAGCTATACACTAAAAAAGATTTAATTGCTCTAACGGAACAGCCAACTGTAAAACGCCCAAACTCATCTGATGAATGGATGTCAAATGCTATTAAATTAATTGATTACGAAAAGTTAAAAACACCCGTAATCATAGTTCAAGAATACGGATGGAATCTTTTTAGACTAGGAGCTCAAGCTCAATTAGCTTTAAATAAAACGGAAAAATGTAACCTGAAAACAAATACTGATGTTACAAACATTAAAGATGTTCGGGATCAGAATTTAGATTATAACTGGGAGATATACACTAATGATACAGTACACAAGGTCAAATACTTAGTGAATTCATGTGGATTTAAGACTGGGGAATTTGATGAGTCTTTAAAACTGAACACGGAACGTTTAATTGAATTTAAAGCTGCTTATATTTCTAAATGGCATCCCATTCCTGGCTTAATTCCAGAACTTATTTTTCATGGTGAACGTGGTACACCACATGGTATGGTACAACTTACACCTTAT
>JABSPO010000262.1 GCA_013214625.1 Flavobacteriaceae bacterium | reverse complement strand
TGGTCTTCATTTTGTTTTTTTAGTTGATAATAATTGTTATTTGTGTATCTAAAAAATAAGACAAATATGAAAAAGGATATCTATATAAATGACAGCGTATATAGTTTAGCGGAAGAAGTTTTTTTTAAGTTAGAGTCTGTTCAACAAGAAATGCAAGAATTGGTAAATCAAAATCAATTTAAATCAGAGTGTTATAATAGTTTAAGAAAACTTTTTTCAACCTTTTTAAGACATGAGATAAAAAGAAATAAGGTTATGACTGAAAATATAAAATCTGATTTTTATTACTACACACGTTAACCTGTAAAAGCTACTATCTTTTATGAAAGTAATATATGGATAGCACTATAAAAATTATTTATAGTATCAGTTAAATAAAACGTATAAATGATCGGAATAACTAGAATGATTTCACAAGTTTTTTTGAACAATATTAGAACTTGAATCACAAGTGCGGGTTAATTTATTAAAAAGGAGTACTAAAAGCATACTATAGTAGGTTTTTAGTAGCTTCTTTTTTGTTTTTTTTATAAGGAATTAAGGTTATTCGCCCCTTTAATTTAACCTATATATTTTTTCACCATGAAAAGAATTACTTTATTATTTGCAATGCTATTATTTAGCTTTGTATCGTTTTCTCAATCCATTGTCATTGGTACCAGTGCAGATATTACCCCACCTGCCTTTGGACAACCTACAGATTCATATAATCAGTCATTTAAATATCAGATGTTAATTACATCTACAGAACTTAGTGTTTCGTTAGCTCCTTATACTGAGCTTACTGCTTTAGGGTTTTCTATAGCAAGTGATAATGCGGTAGGAAATCTAAATGGATACACTATCAAAATGGGGCATACTACTACTACTGAGCTTGTTTCAATTCATGATGCTTCTCCAACTATAGTAGTAAAGAATCCATTTAATTATAATCCAGTTGTAACCGCACCAGGAGTATTTGATATGATCACTTTTGATACTAATTTTGTATGGAATGGTGTAGATAATGTACTAGTAGAAATTTGTAAGGACATAAATACTAATGCAGGATTGTATCCTTTTGGGCAGGTAAGGGTTAGCCCTACAGCAGCATCTAGTACAAGATATTTTAGAGGAGATGGAATTGCTGCTTGTGGAGAAGACACAAATATATCAGTAGATGTGGGAAGACCAAATATGCAATTTACATATACTACATTATCAGTTGATGATCTTTATTTGGCTGAAGGATTTAAATTTCATCCAAATCCTGTAAACAATATGCTTTACGTATCTGCAAAAAGTACTATTGAAAAGTTACAGATAGTTAACATGTTAGGACAGGTTATTAAAACTGATTCGCCAAACATGAATGCATACCAATTGGATTTCTCTAGTTTATCAGCGGGTATTTACTTAGTAAAAGCTAGTGTAAACAATATTGAAGGAACTTTTAGGATAGTGAAAAAATAAATGTTGACTCGTTATTTTTTGTATTAATGCCTGTATTTTTAATACAAGCATTTTTTTTACGTCCACTCTTAAATAAGTTGGACTAAGTAAACGTATAGTATGGCTCAATCAAAAGGATTAAGGATATAAAACCGTTAATCTATTTTGACACGACTCAAAATATGAGCTTTTTATTACAATATTAACTGAATAAAATTATTCTGATTAAAACAACTAGAATCAGTTGTAAAACTTCTTCTTTAAAATATTGGGTTTAGCGGCAGAGTTATAAATTATTTTTTCGAGAGAGTAATAATAAATACTTGGTAGTAATCACTATTGTGTTGTTTATACAATACCATCTTGAAATAGGTTTACCTAAAATATATGTGTTATAGATGAGTAGCATTGAATAGTTTAGCTATTTAACTAGATTACGATTAAAGGCTTACTTATCTTATTTGATTCTAGCGATATATTTATACACTTTTAGCTGTATACTAATCATAAAACGGTACTATAGTATTGTAATAGTATAGTATGTTTTTCGGTTAACCCTAGGTTTTATCGTGATTTGCAGAAAATTAAATCACCTACTTATGAAAAAAGATATTTACATAAATGACAGCGCATATAATGTAGCGGATGAAGTTTTTTTTAAGTTAGAGTCTGTTCAACAAGAAATGCAAGAATTGGTGAATAATAACCAATTTAAATCGGAGCGTTATAATATTTTAAGAAAGCTTTTTGCAAGCTTTTTAAGAGATGAAATAAAAAGAAATAAGATTGTGTCTAATAATATAGACTCTGATATTCATTACTACACACGTTAATATTTTGTTTTTTATACTTTTTATTTGAGGTTTAAAGTATATTAGCTTGAGAGAAAAGGTCAGCTTGATAGCTGGCCTTTTTGATTTTGTATACCAGCATATCCGGCAAATAATTGAGCTAGAATTGATGATAGCTGTGTAAACAGTAACTATATAACGTATTATTTATCTTTAGTAATTGATGTATCATGAAGGGGGTGGGCTTAGCTATGTTACTACTGCTAATGATGTTGTTAAGTCTTAAATGAGGGGGTATGATAGACTAACGATTAGTTAATACACTATTTGATATAAAAGAATAACATGTCGCTCTAAAGCTTGATTTATGGGGCATAAAAAAAAACGCCTCAAAATTAATTAAGACGTTTTTCCCCCAAACAAAATAGAATACCCGAACATTCTATTTATCGTTACATGCTTTTACTTATTTTTTAATTTATTAAACATGCTTTTAAGTCTGTTATTCTGTTGTTCTAAAGCACGTATTTCTTTTTCCTGTTCTTGTATCGCTTTGGTGATGACAGGGATTATTTCACTATAGCTGATTCCTATTCTGCGCATTTCTTCTTTTACTAACACCCCAGGATTTTCTTCATATTCTTTCCATTGATGTGTTTGAATAACTTCAGGAATAATTTTTAGCACTTCTTGAGCAATCAGCCCTAATTTGTTTTCTTTTTCATCCTCAGGGATTACAAAGTTGTCTACTTTTTCTTCCTTCCATTTAAAAGAAACTGTACGTAATTTTAATATTTCATCTAACCCATACTCTAAAGGAGCTATATTGGTTTTTAATCTTTTGTCAGAGGTATTTATAACTCCATTTGTTGACCATACATCTTTCCATCTGTTAGTTGATGTACCAAGATCTATGCTATTGTCTGTTATTGGAGCAAAACTATTACTGATATGTAATGTTGTGAATCCTTCATCTAAATATTCAATAGAGCCAATTCCGACATTTTTAGATCCCTCCACATGTAAGTTGAATATAGTTGCATCGTCGTCTCCAATTTTAATATTCCCTTGATGATATATTTGGTCTGCGTCTGAATTACCTATAGGGAATATCCAGTCAGTATCAATCTCAATACCTTTCCAAGTAGCAACACCATTGGCATCAGAGGTTAATAGTTTCCCCGCATAGTTATTCCCGTCTTTTATTTGTAAGGTAGGGCTAGCGTTTGTGGTTATTTTAATATCATCTAAAAATGCAGCATCACTGTAAAAAGTACCATTACTTATTTTATTGAATTCCCATTTAAACGTATAGGTCCCTGCAAGTAATGGTAGGGAAAAGTTTTCCCAAGGTTCTGCATCACCAGACCATTGTTCTTTTTCCACGCCATCTATTGTAAATGTTAATTTATCCATAGAAAGACAATCAGTGCTTACCGCAAAAGAGATGTACCCTCCTGTA
>JABSPO010000261.1 GCA_013214625.1 Flavobacteriaceae bacterium | reverse complement strand
TTCTGAATACGAAAATCAACCATGGATGAAACGTGAAGAGGCATACAAGAAAATTAAATTTGCTTTTGAACAACAAATGCTTGAGAAACTGTACAACCTATTTCCACAAATAAAAGGACATGTGGTTGTTACCGAGGTTTCTACTCCGCTATCCACAAAACATTTTTCTAATTATCAATCAGGAGAAATTTATGGCTTAGCACATACGCCTGAAAGATTCAAATTATCCTTTCTAAAACCTGAAACTAAAATTAAAGGTTTGCGTTTAGTTGGACAGGATATTACTTTAGTGGGAGTTGCTGGGGCAATGTTATCCGGAATGCTTTGCGCAGTTACGATACTAAAATATCGCGTTTGGAAAATATTTAAAGAAATGAATGCTTAGTAAAACATAAAAAGGAGCTGTAATACAGCTCCTTTTTACCTTAATAAATAACGAATCGATTATCCGTTTTGTGTCAAAAAAAATTATTTTAAAGTCATACTTAACTTGTTTCAGTATCTTATAACTTAAAACCAATAAACTTCTAATAAGACCCTGAAACAAGTTCAGGGAAACGAATGTTTTTATGATATTTTTTAAAAAATTACACGTACATTTTGTCACGTAATTCTTTAATTTTAGGATCATTCATATACTCATCAAAAGTTGAATACTTATCAATAACTCCTTTTGGTGTAATTTCTATAATTCTGTTCGCTACAGTTTGACAAAATTCATGATCATGTGTTGTAAACACAATTGTTCCTTTAAAGTTTTTCAATGAGTTATTAAATGCTGTAATACTTTCCAAGTCCAAGTGATTGGTTGGTTCGTCAATTAATAGCACATTTGCTCTTGTCATCATCATTCTACTCAACATACAACGTACCTTCTCTCCTCCTGAAAGTACTTTAGATGTTTTTAAAGCTTCTTCTCCACTAAAAATCATTTTACCTAAGAAACCACGTAAATTAACTTCTTCTTTTTCTTCTTCAGTTTGTGCCCATTGACGCATCCAGTCAACTAAAGTTAGTTCATTATCAAAGAATTTAGAATTATCTGATGGCAAATAAGATTGAGTTGTTGTTACTCCCCATTTATATTCTCCCCCATCTGCTTTGATATTCTCAGTTAATATTTGAAACAATGCCGTAGTCGCTTTTGAATTTTTAGAAATAATAGCAACTTTATCTCCTTTATTAAGGTTTATATATACTTTATTGAACAACTCCCCTTCTTCATTAGAAGCGCTTAAGTTTTCTATATTTAAAATCTGATCTCCAGCTTCTCTATCTCTATCAAAAATAATAGCAGGATAACGTCTGCTTGAAGGCCTTATGTCTTCAATCTTCAATTTCTCCAACATCTTTTTACGAGATGTAGTCTGCTTTGCTTTTGATGCATTTGCACTAAAACGAGCAATAAAATCTTGCAATTCTTTTGCTTTTTCTGATGATTTCTTGTTCTGCTGAGAACGTTGTCTTGCCGCTAATTGACTAGACTCATACCAGAAAGTATAGTTCCCTGAGTAGTGAGTTATTTTATTAAAATCAATATCAGAAATATGTGTACATACCGAATCTAAAAAGTGACGGTCATGCGATACAACTATTACAGTATTCTCAAAGTTTGCTAAAAATGTTTCTAACCAAGATATCGTTTCATAATCTAAATCATTGGTAGGTTCATCCATAATAAGCACATCGGGATTTCCGAATAATGCTTTTGCTAATAAGACACGTACTTTTTGTTTACCATCTAATTCAGACATTAGGGTATAATGCATTCCTTCCTTAATCCCCAGGTTTGATAACATTGCTGCAGCATTAGCATCAGCATTCCATCCGTCCATTTCTTCAAAAGTTACTTGTAACTCTCCTATTTTCTCTGCATTTTCATCAGTATAATCTTCATACAGTTTGTCTAATTCTTTTTTAATAGCATACAACTCTGTATTCCCCATTAAAGCAGTTTCTAAAACTGTAAACTCATCATATGCATAATGGTCTTGGGATAAAACAGACATTCTTTTACCTGGCTCAAGATGTATATGTCCTGAAGTCGGCTCTTGAATACCAGCCATTATTTTTAAAAATGTAGATTTACCAGCACCATTGGCACCAATAATCCCATAGCAATTCCCTTGAGTAAACGCAGTATTTACGTCGTCAAATAGGATTCTTTTACCAAATTGTACCGATAAGTTTGAAACTGATAACATGTAATGTGTTTTAATTTTCGGCAAAAATAGTAAAATGAATTGTATTTCATACCAATTAAAATTCAAAACCTCGCGATTAAATTACTTACCCAATCAAGTTGAGTACAGCCCTTTTTGTTTTGTTTTTTCGCATAAAACTATAACTATAACAAAGGAAATACTGATATTTTAAAACTTATCCAAATCAAAAAATAATTTAACTTTCTTACATGTGTTTTGAATTTAAATGACATCACAGCTGTTTAGAATCATAATAAAAATGTTATTTAACAGTGCATTAACATCTAAATCACCTCTAAAGCCTTTATTTAATTGGTTTTAATAAATGAAATATTACTATTTGCAATATATTTGCAATAATTGCAGTTTTTAAATAAAAAAACACCCGCTCCAGCGAGTGTTTTTCTTAGTAGTTATGACACATACTATTATGCTTTATACTTCAAATATAAGTAAATATAAATATCTATTGTACCTTTAATCCTATGAGTTATAACGATCGTGATTACTGGATAAAACAGAAACTAAAGTTTGGGGCTATTATGGGGTTGCTTTATTTGTTTGGTTATATCTGTTTTAAATTAATAATGCTTGTAGCATGATTTTATACGACTATAAATATTTAAATAGTCACAAACATCAATATTTACTACACACTAACTATATCTTTTAAGTAATTTACTATCTTGGGCATATAAAAGAAATAAACATAATTATGTCTATTTCCTAGTTGTGTAGCATTAAAGAAAAACGAATAAATTGAAAACTAAGGAAAATGAAATTTATAAAATGGCTTAAGGAGTATTCATTCTCATTGATAATTTCATTAATTCTAATTACTGGCTCTTTAATATATTATGCATATAACGGCATTACAAGTGAAAATTTTTATTTTTTATTGTTTTTATACATGGGTGTTTTTAGTCTTGTTGGTACATTTCCTCAAAATAAGATACTTAACATACTAAAGGTCATCATATATATTCCTTTTCTTTTATTAATGCTTATAAAACCCTTTTTCGGTTTTTTTTTGGCTATAATAATTGGCGTATACGCTCCTTTAGCAATAATCAGTTTAATATTTATACATCTACCTGAAAACCTATTTCAAATAGACCTTCTTTCGTCTACAAAAGTGTATTTAATATTCACAATATGGACAATAGTTATTTCTATATATGGAGAATACTTTATGAAACAGGCTATACTTATACAAGAACATGATAAATCTGAAGAAAAGAAAACTTCTCAAATAGATTTCAATAAAAGTTTATTAAATAACGGAATTATTAAATATTTGTTGTTTTTAACTTATTTTATTGTTTTGATTGTGTTTTCAATAATTAAACTTAATCATTATGATTTATTTGAAAATGATCATTTATATCTTGCTATAAATTTATCTTTCTTTTCTTTTTTATCATTTGATAGATTAATTACAAATAAAAATCTAATTAATTTTATCCCGAAAAATATTAAAAT
>JABSPO010000260.1 GCA_013214625.1 Flavobacteriaceae bacterium | reverse complement strand
TAAACTTTCTTTTACATAAGCTCTAATATCAATAGTCATAATTCTGTTTTTAGGACCACTTGCTTTAACTTGTGATAAATCAACACCAAACTCACGTGCAACTCTTCGTACAGAGGGAGAAGCATGTGCTTTTCTGTTCGAATTTTCATTAATAGCAGATGATGCGGCAACACTTACAGCTGGTGCAGTTGATTTAACAACACTTACTTCTTTTGCAGCTTCCGTTTTTTTAGGCGTAGTAGCTGCTTTAATAACAATTGTTTTTTCAATTCTAGCAACCAACGTTCCTGTTTTAACTTTCGTGCCTTCTTTAACTAAAAGTTCTTTTACTGTTCCAGAAAAAGGAGCAGGTACGTCCATTGTTGCCTTATCTGTTTCGAGTGTAAATAAACCATCTTCTTCTGAAATACTATCACCTACAGAAACTAGAACTTCAATAACATCTACTTCCCCATCTTCTCCAATATCAGGAACAAAAACATCAGAAATAACTGTTTCAATAGAATCTTCTGCTGGTATTTCTTCTACAACTTCAACAGGAGTTTCTATTACTTTTATTTCTTCTACTTCAACTTTAGGAGCAGGCGCAGATACTTCAAGATCTACTTTCCCTTCTCTTTTCATAGTACAAATTACGTTGCCATCTTTAATTTTATCCCCAACTTTTACTTTGAGTTCAACTAACGTTCCAGAAAAAGGAGCAGGAATATCCATAGATGCTTTTTCAGTTTCAACGGTAATAATAGCATCTTCTTCTTCTAAAGAATCTCCATTACTAACTGTGATTTCAATAATTTCTACTTCTTCACCACCAACATCTGGCAATAAAATTTCTTCTAATTCATTCATATTATTTACCTTATGCTTTAAATGGATTTATTTTTTCAGAGTCAATATTTAAGCTTTTCATCGCTTTTACTAATACTTTTTTATCAAGTTTTGAAGCTTGAACTAGTTGGCTTAGAGTAGTAAATACAATAAAGTTAGGATCTACTTCAAAGTGTGCTCTTAAATTAGCTCTGGAATCAGATCGTCCAAAACCATCTGTTCCTAAAGCTTTAAAAGAACCACTTACATAAGCTCTAACTTGCTCAGAATATGCTTTCATATGATCTGTAGTAGAAATAACAATATTATCATCATCATGTCCTAAAACATCAGTAATATAAGCTGTTTTATTTTTTTCATTTGGATGAAGCATATTGTATCTCTCAATTTCTTGACCATTTCTAGTAAGCTCATTAAAAGAAGTAACAGAATAAACATCTGATGCGATATCAAAGTCATTTGCTAAAATAACAGCTGCTTTTCGTACTTGCTCTAAAATAGTACCACACCCTAATAATTGAACTTTATAATTATTTTTAGCTTTAATAGTTTCAAATTTATAAATACCTTTGATAATACCTTCTTTAATACCATCTCTCATTGCTGGTTGTTTGTAGTTTTCATTTAAAGTAGTTAAATAATAGAAAATATTTTCTTGTGTTTTTCCATACATTCGCTCGATTCCATTTTGAATAATAACCGCAAGCTCATATCCATATGAAGCATCGTATGTTACACAATTTGGAATAGTATTGTTTAAAATATGAGAATGTCCATCTTGATGTTGAAGACCTTCCCCATTTAATGTAGTTCGTCCAGCAGTAGCTCCAATTAAAAAACCTCTTGCTTGTAAATCTCCAGCGGCCCACATCATGTCACCTGTTCGCTGAAATCCGAACATTGAATAATATACGTAAAAAGGAATCATTGGACAATCATTAACAGAATAAGAAGTAGCAGCACTTACCCAAGAACCCATAGCTCCAAGCTCATTAATACCTTCTTCTAATACTTGACCTTTTTTATCTTCTCTATAATAAGCCACTTGATCTCTGTCTTGTGGAATATATTTTTGACCTTCATGAGCATAAATACCAATTTGTCTAAACATACCTTCCATACCAAAAGTTCTTGCTTCATCAGGAACAATAGGAACAATGTTTTTACCAATTTTTTTATCTTTTACAAGTGAGTTAAGAATTCTTACAAGAACCATAGTAGTAGATACTTCTCTATCCCCTGATCCTTTTAATACTGCATCAAATAAACTTAAAGCAGGTACATCCATTTCACCAGAAAATTTTGATCTTCTTTGTGGAATATATCCACCTAAAGACGCTCTACGTTCTTTCATATATATCATCTCAGGAGAATCTTCTGCTGGTAAATAATACGGAGCTTCTTCTAATTTATCATCTGGAATTGGGATATTAAATCTGTCTCTAAATTGTTTTAATACTTCAAGGTTTACTTTTTTAACACTGTGAGCAATATTTTTACCCTCAGCAGCTTCACCCATTCCGTACCCTTTAATGGTTTTAGCTAAAATAACAGTTGGACGCCCTACTGTATCTTGCGCTTTTTTATAAGCAGCATATACTTTAACCGGATCATGTCCTCCACGATTTAATCTAAGAATTTCATCATCACCCATGTTTTCAACAAGTTCTTTTGTTTCTTGATGTTTCCCAAAGAAGTGTTCTCTTGTATAAGCCCCACCTTTTTGTTTAAAGTTTTGATATTCTCCATCAACCGTTTCTTCCATAAGTTCAACTAATTTACCTGTTTTATCACGAGCTAACAATGGATCCCATTGTCTTCCCCAAATAACCTTAGTAACTTCCCAACCAGCACCTCTAAATTCACCTTCAAGTTCTTGAATGATTTTTCCATTTCCACGTACTGGTCCATCAAGTCTTTGTAAGTTACAATTTACAATAAATACTAAGTTGTCTAAACCTTCACGTCCAGCTAATCCAATTGCACCCAGCGATTCAGGCTCATCACATTCACCATCTCCCATGAAACAATAAACCGTTTGACCACTACAATCTTTAATACCTCTGTCTGTTAAGTATTTTAAAAATCGTGCTTGATAAATAGCTTGGATAGGTCCTAATCCCATAGATACAGTAGGAAACTGCCAGTAATTAGGCATAAGTTTTGGATGAGGATAAGAAGATAAACCTTTACCATCTACTTCTTGTCTAAAGTTATCCATTTGTTCTTCCGTAATTCTTCCTTCAACAAAAGATCGTGCATAAATACCCGGAGAGATATGTCCTTGAAAATAAACTAAATCTCCTCCATCTTTATCATTAGGTGCTTTAAAGAAGTGATTGAATCCTACATCATATAAAGTAGCTGAAGATTGAAAAGAGGCAATATGTCCACCCAAATCTAAGTTTTTCTTAGATGCTCTTAAAACCATAGCTTGTGCATTCCATCTAATAATTGAACGAATATTTCGCTCTAATAATTGATCTCCTGGCATTTTTGGCTCTTGGCTTGTTGGAATTGTATTAATATAAGCTGTTGTTGCTGTGTAAGGCAAATAGGCACCATTTCTTCTTGCTTTATCTATTAATTGTTCTAATAAATAATGGGCTCTCTCTTTACCTTCTTCTTCTAATACAGTTTCAAGGGCATCTATCCACTCTTTAGTTTCTATTGGGTCAATATCACTTAAATTTATACCTGACATATATATTCCTTATAATAATTTGTTAACAAAATTTAATACTTAATTTATTCTTTTAACTCACATTAAATATAATAAAAGAAGTAATAATTTCTAATAACTAAAGCGTTTTTTTTTATTTCATACCACAGTGAGACATTTTTTCATCACATGATGCATA
>JABSPO010000026.1 GCA_013214625.1 Flavobacteriaceae bacterium | reverse complement strand
AGTTTTAATTTGGGGAAACGATTTGCAAAAATGACAGGATTTTTAATTGGCATGCAATTTTTAACATGGTTTGTAGGGATTGCAACTTTAATTGCAGGAGTATTTGCAATAGGTAATATATTATTAATAACGGTAAAGGAAAGAACTAAAGAGATAGGGATTAGACGTGCATTAGGAGCTACTCCATTTGAAATTAAACGCCAAATTGTAATGGAAGCGGTATTGTTAACATTGGTTGCTGGTTTATTAGGGATCATTTCTGGAGGTTTAATTTTAATGGCAATTGATGCAGCCTTTGGTCAAGGAGATGATGCTACATTAGTTAATGCATCAGTATCTATACCAATAGTCTGGCTGGCATTAGGGATATTAGTTGTTTTAGGAACGTTGATAGGTTTAATACCAGCACATAAAGCAACAAGTGTTAAGCCAATAGACGCCTTAAGGGAAGAATAGAAAATAGAAGTTAAATAATAGAGTTAATTAATAAAAGAATTTATAAAATTAAGAGTAATGAATAAAGTACTTAAAATATCCTTAATAGGAATAGCGATAATTTTGCTAGCTGTAGTGATGAAGTTTTTTGCCGATAAAAATGCGAAAGGTGCTAAAGAGTATAAAACTGAGCAGCCTTTTAGAGCAAGTATTGTTACTAAAACTGTGGCTACTGGGAAAGTAAACCCTGAAGAAGAAGTTGAGCTTAAACCACAAATTTCGGGGATAGTATCTGAAATATTAGTTGAAGAAGGTGATATTGTTAAAAAAGGGGATTTAATAGCGCGTATTAGAGTTGTGCCTAATGCACAAAATTTAGCAAGTTCGCAAAGTAGGGTTCGTTCGGCTAAATTATCTTTTGACAATTCTAAAACATTATACAATCGTAATAAAGCATTGTTTGAAAAAGGAGTGATTTCAAAGCAGGATTTTGAAAATAGCGAATTGGCATACAATCAAGCTAGACAAAGTTTAAACCAAAGTCAGACAGATTACCAAATCATTAAAAAAGGGTCAGCTGCAGGGTCAGGATCTGCTGCAAATACGGATATTATAGCTCAAATTTCTGGAACGATATTAGAAATACCAGTTAGAGAAGGAAATCAGGTAATTGAGAGTAATACATTTAATGCTGGTACTACAATCGCTACAATTGCTGATATGAGTAAGATGATATTTGAAGGAAAAGTAGATGAGGCTGAGGTAGGGAAACTAAAAGAAGGAAGGGAAATTATTATAAAGCTTGGAGCTATAGAAGGAAAAGAGTTCCCAGCGAAATTAACTTTTGTAGCCCCTAAGGGTAAAGAAGTGGCAGGTGCAGTACAGTTTACTATAAAAGCAGATGTAACGATTGATGAAGACACCTATGTAAGAGCTGGTTATAGTGCAAATGCTGAAATTGAATTAGAAAAGAAAGATTCAGTATTTTCAATTAAAGAATCCTTATTACAGTTTAATAGAATTACTGAAAAACCTTTTGTAGAAGTTGAAACAGGAGATCAGAAATTTAAAAAGGTTGATGTGAAATTAGGAATATCTGACGGAATTAACGTTGAGATTTTAGAGGGCTTAAAAGAAGGAGATGAAATTAAAGTTTGGAATAAAGCTTCAAAAGATAATAACGATGAAGAAGATGAAGACGACGATGAGTAATTTACAAAGTATACAAATGAAAAAAATCATATTTGTTTTAGCTATTATATTCACAACCTTGTCTTTCTCTCAAGAAAAACAATGGGGCTTAGAAGAGTGTGTCAATTATGCAATTGAGAACAACATTTCGGTTAAGCAATCGGAATTAGATACTGAATTAGCATTGGAGAATATTAGAACTGCAAAAGGTAATTTTCTGCCTGGTGTAAATGCATCAGCTTCTCAAAACTTTAATTTCGGATCTTATATTGATCAAAATGGAGGTAGAGTAGCTAGTGATAGTAGAGGGAACAGTTTTGGTATTAATACGGGTATTAATATATTTAATGGTTTTCAAAACACAAATACCTATAAACAATCTAAGTTAGGCTTAGAATCAAGTAAATTACAATTAGCGATTTTAAAAGATAATATTTCATTGAATGTCGTTAATAGTTATTTAAATGTGTTGTTTAATAAAGAGAGTTTAAGAATTTCTGATGACAAAATTAAAGTAACAAAGCAACAACTTACTCAGATTCAAAAATTAGTTGATGCTGGGGTTAGAGCTGTAGCGGATTTGTCTGAAATAAGGGCGCAATTGGCAACGGATCAGCAAAGCTATGTGAATGCTGAAAACAGTATTGATCTTGCTTTATTGAGTTTAGCGCAACTATTACAGGTTTCTCATGTTGGGTTTGAGATTCAGAATATTGAATTAGATATAACTTCGGTTTCTTTATTATATAACAATACGGAAGATATATTTAATATAGCTTCTGAAGATAGGCCAGAAATAAAAAACGCTCAATTAAGTATAGATGATGCGGAATATAGTATAGAAATTGCTAAAGGAGCTTACATGCCGACATTAAGTGCAAGTGCAAGTGCGGGAACTTCATATCAACATGCTCAAGGACAAAAAGATGTAAGAACGATTGTAGATGTAACTAGTTCATCAGGATTCTCGACAATATCGAATGGGTTTGGAACTCAGTTAGAAGATAATTTAGGGTATAGTGTTGGGTTAAGTTTAAATATCCCGATATTTAATAGAAACCAGTCTAAGGCAAGAGTAAATAGCGCTAAGATTAATGCTGAAAAAAGTAAAACAAGATTAATTCAGGCAAAACAAGATTTAAGAGTGAATATTGAAACAGCGTACGCTGATGCTAAAGCGACTTTAAAACAATTTGAAGCGGCTCAATTGTCAGTAATAGCTCAAGAAGAAGCTTTTAAAAATGCTAAAGATAGATATGATTTAGGTGTAATGACATCTTTTGAATTTGAACAAGTAAGAAGTCGTTTCGTGGCAGCGCAATCATCTTTAATCAATGCTAAATATAATTTTGTGTTCAAATCTAAAGTCCTAGATTTCTATGCGGGTAAATCATTACTATAGGGGGCTTTTGTAACTAGTGACAAAACAAGATAGACTTAATTCTTTTAAAAGAATTAAGTCTATCTTGTTTTGCAGTATAAAATTGGTCTAATTGGGTTCAATTCCCGACTTTTGCTAAAAATTAATTTCTCGTGGCTTATATCTTACAAATAGAAACATCAACAACTAACTGTTCAGTGGCAATCTCTAAAAAGGGAGAAACCATTGCTGTTAAGGAAGTTAGTAATGGATATTCACATGCTGAAAATTTGCATGTATTCATCAAAGATATTTTAACTGAAAATAAATTAGAATATGCTGATTTAAGTGCAATAGCTGTTAGTAAAGGCCCTGGTTCTTATACTGGATTACGTATAGGAGTTTCTACGGCAAAAGGGCTTTGTTTTTCATTAGACATACCATTGATTGCCATTGAAACTTTAAAAGTGTTAGCGCATCAAGTTAAAGAAGAAGGAGGTCTTATTGTACCAATGATAGACGCAAGACGTATGGAAGCCTATACTAAAGTGTATGATACTAAGTATAAAGAAGTACGAAAAATTGAAGCACAGATATTAGACAGCACTTCTTTTCAAGAATACTTAACAAAAGGAAGCGTGGTCTTTATTGGAAATAAAACAGAAAAAACTAAAGAAGTTATTAGCCATGAAAACGCTATTTTTATTGAAAGCGTTCCTTCGGCAAAAGAAATGAGTATGTTAGCTTATGCTAAGTACAAAAAAAACGACATCGAAGATGTCGCTTATTTTGAACCTTATTATTTAAAAGATTTTCTGGTTACTCCAGCAAAAAAGAAAGTTTAAGCTTTTTTGTGTATTTCAACCGCATGTGGATAAGGAATTTCAATACCAGCTTTATCAAGAGCGATTTTACAATTTTCTAAAGTGCCAAAATAGACACTCCAATAATCAGCAGTTGTAGCCCATGGTCTAACTGCAAAGTTCACAGAACTGTCTGCTAGTTCAGATACATTTACTGTTGGGGCAGGGTCACTTAATACTTGAGGGTTGTCAGTCAATACTTTTAATAAAACAGCTTTTGCTTCTTTAATATCTTCGTCATAACCAACACCAATAGTTAAGTTAACCCTAAGTATTCCTTCGGTAGAATAATTAGTAATATTTCCGTTAGATAGTGTCCCGTTTGGAATAATAACTTCTTTGTTTTCTGGGGTGTTTATTTTGGTTGTAAATATTTCAATTTCTTTAACAACACCTAATTCTCCTTGAGCTTCAATTAAGTCTCCTATTTTAAAAGGTTTGAAGATCATAATTAAAACTCCTCCTGCAAAATTAGCTAAAGATCCTTGTAATGCCAAACCAATTGCTAAACCTGCTGCTGCTAGTATTGCTGCAAATGAAGTTGTTTCTATTCCTAAAACGCCTAGAATAGTAATGATTAAAACTATTTTGAAAGTCCAGGATAATAAGTTAATTAGGAATTTCTGAAGGCTTTTTTCATAACCTCTTTTGTCCATGACCTTACTGGTTTGTTTTAAGGATTTCTTAATTACCCATGATCCGATAATCCAAATAAGTAGCGCTCCAATTATCTTTGGACCGAATACACTTATAAAGTCAATTCCTTTTTCAATCCAAATACTGGCATTGTTTTCTAATTCGCTTGTTTGCATGTTTATTTTTTAATTAAAGTTAGTGCTTGATCAATATTTTCTAAAGGTAAAAGGCAAGCAGAGTTTTCACAAATGTAGATGTATGTTTTTTTAGGGAGTATTCTATTCTGTAATAGCGGAAGATTTGACGATGAATTGCTATTTTTTACCGATGAATCGCTACCTGTGAAAAGCGTGTTAGGTAAATAGTGTTTCTTTAATGTTTTAGTTTTTGACAATGCAGTATCTCCAGTGATTACAATTTCTTGAAATCGTTCAGTATTCATTAGATACAGGTCTAACCAATTAGAAAATCCAGCTCCATAATTGTTTATTTGAGGAATAATATTGTGGAGCATTCTCTTTGAAGTTTCAGAATATAACTTGTTATTGAAATGTATGCCTAATAGAAATAAATTTTTAGCCATAATGGAATTACTTGCAGGAATAACATTGTCCTGATATTCTGTATTCCTAACCACTAATTTTGGATCTTGGTCGGAGGTGAAATAAAATAAGTTGTTTTCTTGGTTGTAAAAATGTGTAAAACAATAATCACTTAATTTTTTAGCGCTATGTAACCATGATGGATCTAAAGTGTTTTCATGTAGTTTTATAAATAATTGAATAGTAGCGTAATCTTCAAGATATCCGTTAATAGTGCTTTTTCCATTTTTAAAATTATGATACAATCCACCATCTTTTTTAAATAGATTGTTAGTTATAAAGGTAGCGTTTTTTATAGCAGTATTTAAGTGTTTCCTTTCTCCTAATGCTTCATATGCGTCCAAATAACCAGTTGCCATTAAGGCATTCCATGAAGTAAGTGTTTTGTCGTCTAGTGCTGGTTTTGTTTTCTTGGTTCTTGTGTTTTGTAATTTAGATACACAGTTATTAAGTGTTTTTTTTAGTGCTTCTGTAGAGGTTTTAAATTTCGCTGCAATTTTTTTATAGCTGTCTTTTCTAGTTAAAACATAATGCCCGTTTTCCCAATAACCATATTCATTAACATTATAAAAATCAGCAAATATTTTATAGTCATTTTTTAAGATTTCTTTTAATTCATCTTTAGTCCATACATAATATGCGCCTTCTTCTTTTTCTCCTACGGAATTGTAACTATCAGCATCTAATGAGGAATAGAAATAGCCTTCATCATTGTATAATTCTTGTTCAACAAACTGGAGCGTTTTTTCAATAGTTGTTTTGTATAGTTCATTCTTAGTTAATTTATAGGCATCTGCATATAAACTAACTAGCTGCCCATTGTCGTATAACATTTTTTCAAAATGAGGGATATGCCACCTGATATCAGTTGAGTATCTTGAAAACCCTCCGTCAACATGGTCAAATACACCACCGAACGCCATCTTTGTTAGCGTTAGGTTTACGTACTTTAGTAATTCAGCGTCATTTTGTAAATGAGCATATTTTAATAAAAAAGAGTAATTATTTGGAAGCATAAATTTCGGAGCTCTTTTGGTGGCGCCGTATTTATGATCGAAAGATTTTTTCCAATGATTAACAACTGTAGAAACGTATTCTGTTTTAAAATCAGTTTTATCATGGTTTACTGCAATTAATTCAGAGGAAATAATTCCTTTTTCAAGATTATCGGCATAAGTATTAAGCTTCTCTGGATCCGTTTCAAATTGTTTTTGCAACTGTGTTAAAACATCAATCCATTGATTTTTTCTAAAATAAGTTCCGCCCCAAATAGGTCTTCCGTCAGGTAATGCAATTACATTTAATGGCCAGCCACCGCGACCTGTAAGCAATTGTACAGCACTCATGTATACTTGATCCACATCTGGTCGTTCTTCTCTGTCNACTTTNATGCTAATGAAATTATCGTTCATTACTTTGGCAACAGCTGTATTTTCAAAACTTTCCTCTTCCATAACATGGCACCAATGACATGCGGAATAACCGATACTGATAATAATAAGCTTATTAGATGTTTTTGCTTCTAATAAAGTATTGCTATTCCATGGTTTCCAATTAACGGGGTTATGAGCGTGTTGTAATAAATAAGGGCTAGTTTCTTTACTTAGCTCGTTGGTAAATTGATGCGTTGTTTTTTTAGGATCGTTATTTTGTCCTTTACAACTAAATAGTAATATAAACAGAAAGGGAGTGGTTAGGTATCTCATACTTCAAAGTTAGCGAAATTAAAACATAAAAAAATCACGTATTACTAATTACGTAATACGTGATTTTGTTGATAAAATAAAAGTAGTTTATAGGTGTTAATTTTATAAAACTTTAGATACAATATCTACCGAATTTAACCATTTATGGCAATAACGGAGCTTATTTTCCCTGGAATCATTTCTTTTAATGTTGCTTCAATACCACTCTTTAAAGTCATTGTAGATGACGGACACCCACTACAAGCTCCTTGTAAAATAACACTTACTTCTTGAGTTTCCTTATTGTATGATTGGAACATGATATTTCCTCCATCACTAGCTACAGCAGGCTTAATGTATTCGTTTAAAACATTTACTATTTCTGTAGAAATATCGTCTAAGTCTTCAATATTTAAATTGATTTCTGGAGCGACTTCCTTTTTAGGCTTTTCAACAGTAGTATCAACAATCATTTTTCCGTCAGCGATGAAGTTTCTGATTACTTCTCTTAATTCATTAGCAATATCATTCCATTCCGCTAAATCATATTTATTGATTGAAACATAATTTTCATCAATAAATATTTCCTTTACAAATGGAAAATGAAATAATTCCGTTGCTAAAGGCGATATTTTTGCATCGTCAATATTTTTAAATTCAAAAATAGTATCAACTAATTTCTTGTTAGCAACAAATTTCATTGCGTTAGGGTTTGGTGTGCTTTCTGCATATACGGTAATAGCTACTTTTTTTGTTGCTACGTCATTATCAACAGCTTTTTTACCAGTATTTAAAAAATCTTGAATTTGTTCAGCAACATCAGCTTCTATTTCTGACCATTCCACAATATTGTATTTTTCTAGAGCAATAAAGTTTCCTGAAATGTATACTTTCTTGACAAAAGGCAAGTAAAATAATTCTCTAGCAAGTTGTGAATTGCTTGCTTCATCAATATTATTAAATTCAAAGTTCTGATGCTCAGTAAGAAACTGATTAGATTCAAACTTTACAATATTTGGAGATGATGTATGTGTTATAGTAATAATATGTGCTTCCATAGTAGAAATATTTTAGGCAAAAGTACTGAATTTCTTTGGCTTCAGAAGAATTTATTTCAAACTAAAAGTAGGGTTTTAATATAAATAACTGTTTTTATTGGTGTACTCATTGATTTTTTTTTATATTTGAAAATTATCAATTTGACCTGAATTTTAGTAATTATTTGTGCCTTACCAACTGCATAAATATCAACGAAATTAATATATGACTAAAAATATTTACATTTTCATAGCAATGTTTGCTTTTCTAGGAGCTAATGCTCAAGAAGGTTTGCCAACATATTCTGATTATTTAACGGATAATTTATATTTAATTCATCCATCTATGGCTGGGGCATCTAACTGTACGAAGGTTCGGTTAACTGGTCGTCAGCAATGGTTTGGTCAAGAAGATGCGCCTGCATTAATGACAGCGAGTTTTAATACCAGGTTTGATGAGTATAAACCATCTGCAGGAGGGATTATTTTATTTAATGATAAAAATGGGTACCACTCACAAACGGGAGCGTATTTAACTTATGCGCACCATATTATGTTAGGGAGAAATACGATTGATTTAAATCAAGTTTCTTTTGGACTAAGTGTTGGGATAATACAAAGTAGATTAGATCAATCGGAATATGATTTAAGTTATAATGCTGGAAATAATCCTTCATTACTGCCTGATCCTTCTGCTCTTACAAATGATAACATATCAAGTACCTATTATAATGTAGATTTGGGAGCTTCTTATCACTTATTAGATTTTTATGCGCATTTGACCATTAAAAATTTAATGGGTACGGGTAGGAAATTATATAATGTAGACAAAGAGAGTTCTAATTTACAGCGTTTTTTAATTTCAATGGGATATGTTTTTTCAAGTATAAATAGCGATTGGTCTTTCGAGCCTTCTATGTTATTTCAGCATATTTCACAAACTAAGGAAACACAATTTGATATAAACATCAAGACATACAAAAAAATGGACTTCGGTAAAGTTTGGGGAGGGTTATCATACAGAAGAAGTTTAGATGGTGCTGAATATTATTCAACTAGTGGTTCGGCTGAAGGGCAAAAATTGCAATATATTACTCCTTTTATTGGGGTTAATTATAACAAATATATGTTTGGGTATACGTACTCACACCAAACGGGTCAGGTTAAATTAGTAGAGGGTGGTTTTCACCAAATCACTTTAGGAATTAACTTAAACTGTAGAGCAGAAAAATACGATTGTAACTGTCCTGGGATTAATTAAGGAAGTAAAAATATATAATAAAAAAGCTCGCTATTGGCGAGCTTTTTTATTATAACACTGTTTGGAAACTTATTTGATCCAATGATAGTTTTTCTGTTTCCCTTGTTTTTTAATTGCCTTTAACATAGCGCTTTCCAAGTTGTTGTTTGTATTGTTTTTCTTTTTTTCTGTGGCAATATATTTTTTTCGCTTACTGTTTTCTTCTTGTATTTGTTGTTTGATAAGGTTTCGTTCAGTTTTCTTTTTTATAACATATGTTTGAAGTTCTTTGTCAGATTTCCCTTGTAGTTCTTCAGGTAATAGTTGTTTGTCGATTTTTGAATAACTGAAGTTCTTTCCTTCTGTTTCAGCATCTACTAAATCCCAAGAACTATTTTTGTAAAAAGAAGAGCTTTTACTTACCGTCCTGCTTACTTCATTGGCTTTTCCATACTTTGATGCGTTACTATCTTGTAGTGCTTGAGAAGCTACTTTAATCCGTCCTTGTTTTCCATATGGGATATAGGTTTTATTTAGTTTTATGTTTAATTCTAAAATATAGTCATCATAAGGAGAAGGAATATGAACAGTATTTTGGTTTTGATTAATGGACATGTAATCACCATTGGTTAGTTTGGCACTGTGTTGCCACATACTAGTAATTCCGTCATTATAATCACCACAATAAATAGTGTTAATGTTAATTTGTTTTTCTTTGGCCTTAGTACTCGCATTCATGTAATTCACTGGACCTTGTGTAAAAGGTTCATTCCCTGCAATAAAGATGAGTTTTAAATCACTTTCATTACTTCCCCAAGTAAGTTCATTAACAGCAGTTTGAATTACTTGTCCGCAATACTCATTTCCGCCATTGGTAGTTAATGAAAATAATTTTTCAGAGATATAATCAAGGTCGCTTGTGAAAGCACTTACTTGCCTAATATATCCATTATCGTTTGATAACAGATCATTCCCATATTCATATAATGCAATTTTTAAATCAGGGCTTTTATGGTTGTATCTAGCATAGGAAAGTTCATTTACGATTTCCCATAGTTGAGCTCTTGCTTGATCAATAAGCCCGTCCATGCTGTTGCTCGTGTCGAGTAATAAAGCTACTTTAATAGTACTTTTGTTAATGGGTTTTGTAGCCTTGTTTAATTCTACTATATTGTTTTTTGTTGGTTTTGTGTCGGCTTTACAGGTTAATAAACTGAATGATAAAGCGAATAGACTTATTATTTTTATAGTTTTCATAATTTATAATTTTGGGTTATTTTTTCAATTCTTTAATATCGATATTTCCATTTGGAGATACTACATAGTATTTATGATTTGTTTTTGGTTGTGGCGTTGGTTTAGGTTGTTCTTTTGGTTTTGGGTAGTATAGAAGTTTTAAGTCCATACCTACTTGTACTACGGGCTCTAAAACACTCGGGTTCATAACAATATCGTAGTTTTCGTAGGTTATAGGTTGATAGTAATATGAAGTTAGCTTTTGTGCTTTAGTGACTCCTTTTTTCTTTTTAATAGCCTCAAAGGATATGCTGTTAAAAGCTTGGTAACTGTGATAGAAATCTTTTGGAAAATAGCAGTATTTATTGTCAGCTACTTGAGTATTAAAGGTTTTGAAATCAAAACCTAGGGTGGTATAGAAAGTTTTTTTCTCTGCTACTAATTTTAGTAATGCATCTTGTAGTTTTTTATAAATTAAGTGAATGTCTTTTATAAAATAATCTACTTTCACGAGGTTATAGATTTCATTTTTGGCACAAGCTGCTAATATTTTTTCAAACTGATGGGTTTTGGTGAATCGAATATGAATGTTCTGCTGTAATTCAAATCCTTTAGGAACTTCATTATATTTTTTACTGAAGAGTTTTTTCTCAATAGCGACTTCATACCTAGGAACAAAAGAAATAACATCTATTGTAATATCTTTTGATAAAACTCCTTGTAGAGCAAGGCTAGATTTTACGTTGTCAATGCGTTCTTTCATTAAACTATGGGTTTCTTCTGCGGTAATACCAATTTGTGCTAAATTAAATATTGCAGTATATGAGCTAGCTTTTACATTGCACAATGCTTTTAAATCAATAGTAATATTATTACTTGTAGAAAGGTTATTTTGATGATGTTTTGGAGGTTGGCCATAAACAATGGCATTACCCAGGCCAGAAACAATATTTTGTCTTGATATTTTTTCTCTATTCGTATTTTGATCGTAGTTTCCTTTGTGCTGTGCTAAGCACATTATAGGCAGAATGAATAATACATTTAAAAATAATTTTTTCATAGTAACTGTTTTTTAACTCAACATGAATTGGTTTTTATTTGAAGTAAAATTACAAACTGGTATTCTTAAGAAAAACCTAAAATGAGGGAGTGTGTTAGTGGAGTTAGGGAAGTAGCTCTTTGCGTGAGTTAACTATGTTGAAATAAAAGAAAAATGAGCTTGTTTTAGTGATATGTATAAATAGTTAATTATAAAGTGCGTAAGTTTATGGAGAATTAGAACTTATTTTTAAGTAAATGAAATACCTTGTATACATAGTACTGTTTTTTATATCATTGAGTGTTTTTTCACAAAATGAGGTGTATAGCAGTAAGTCTTTTTATCTAAAAGGAGAAGTATTATTAAAGGAGTCGTCTAGTCCAATTCCTGACGTAGAAATACAAGTGTTTGGAGGTAGCTATACTAAAACTTCTTTATCTGGGAATTTCAGGCTAAAGGTTAAAATTGGGGATGAGATAATAATTAGTCATCCAGACATTGAAACTGTACGTTATGTATTAAAAAATAATGATGATCGATTAAAAGTATATGTTGAAGAACTAAAAGAAAATAAAAAAGCCCTTACTTTAAAAAGAAAAAATAGTGATGCAAAAACTTTTAAAAGGCTAATAAAATCAGCTGGGAAGGTATATAAAACAGATGCAAAACAAGGAGTAGAATTGGTAACTAAATCATTATTAATTTCTACAAAATTAAGTAATGAACAGCGGTCAAGTGCTTATGGTGTTTTGGGAGACATATATTTTCATTGGAAACAATATGATTTAGCAATTACTAATTATACAAGAAGTTTAGGTTATAAAAAAAAGGTAGGGATTCAGTTAAGTTTAGCTGAAAGTTATTTTAAGAATCACGACTTTGATATAGCAATTTCAACATATGATTCTATTAATAAGAGTGTGTTGTCAAATTGGCAAAAAATTGTATTGAATGAAGAGTTAGGAGATGTTTATGCTGCTAAAAATGAATTTTCAACAGCTGAAAAATATTATAATAAAGGATTGGTAATAGCTAACAAGCATTTAATAAGCCCTAAGATTACCGATTTAAATTCTAAATTAGGAAGGGTTACTTTTTCTCAAGGAAAAGTAAAGGAAGCATCGAGATATTTCGACAATTCGTTAGATTTATCTTCTCGAGAAAATGTACAACGAGCAGCAGTAGAAAAAGGACGTGTAGCCGATTTTTATAATTCAAATCAACAATTTGAGCAAGAAATTGCTTTGCGAAAAAAGAATTTAACAGCATTAGAAAGCATAGCTGTTGAGGTGCTTACTGAAAATAGTTTGAATCAACCAGATTCATTAACCACCCAAAAGAGTAATTATAAAATTGCAAGCGCCTATGTGCAGCAAGCGAAATATAACGATGCAATACCATATTTAGAAAAGAGTATTTCAGAAGCCAATAAAAAATCAGATTTAATAATAGAAAAAGATGCTACAAGAAAGCTGTCTGAGGTATATAAAACAGTAGGAGAGTATACTAAAGCATTGGAAACGTATCAAAGTTATGTTGACTTGGTTGATTTGGTGTATCTAAAAAAAGAACAACAAATAGCAAACGTATCTAAAGTAGCGAGGGATTTAATTAAGCAGCAACAGCGTGTTGTTGGTTTAGAGGATGAGCGTAAATTGTCAGAAAACAAATTGTTACTTGCGTCAAAAGATAATGAGTTACAAAACGAGCGTAATAAGCAACAAAGCATTATTATTTACTCGCTTTTAGCGGGGTTATTACTATTGCTATTAGTGGCATTTTACATGTATAGAAATATAAAGCAACAGCGAATAAATAATAATTTATTGGCATTAAAATCATTGCGTTCTCAAATGAATCCTCACTTTATTTTTAATGCATTAAATTCAGTAAACAGTTTTATAGCATCAAATGATGAACGTAGGGCAAATAGGTATTTAACGGATTTTTCAAAACTAATGCGAAGTGTTTTAGAAAACTCTGAGGAAGATTTTATTCCCCTTTCTAAAGAGATAGAATTATTACAATTATATACAAAATTAGAGCATTTTAGGTTTCAAGATAAGTTTGATTACAACATAACAGTTGATGAAGCGATTAATGTGGATGATTTTTTAATACCTCCAATGTTATTACAGCCTTATATCGAAAATGCAGTTTGGCATGGATTACGTTATAAAGAAGAGAAAGGATTACTTCAAATTAGTTTAAAAATCCGAGAGGATAATGAGTTGCAAATTGTAATTGAAGATAATGGTATTGGAAGATCGAAATCAAAAGCATTGAAAACAACACATCAGAAAAATCAAAACTCAAAGGGAATGGGGAATATAAAAAAAAGAGTAGCAATATTAAATGAAATGTACGCCGATAAAGTAGATGTTTTTATTGAAGATATTCCTAATGATGGAGGAACAAAAGTAGTATTGACACTTAAAAAGAACTAAGATGAAATTAAAAACAATACTTGTAGAGGATGAAACAAGAAGTAGAGAAATATTACGAAATTATATTGCTAAATATTGCCCGAATATTGAATTGGTAGGGGAAGCATCAGGAATAGAAGAAGGGTTAAATTTGATTAAAAACAATGAATTAGATTTAGTGTTTTTAGATGTAGAGATGCCCTATGGAAATGCCTTTGATTTATTAGATAAAGTTGAAAACAGAACTTTTGAAACGATATTTGTAACTGCTTATGATCATTATGCAGTAGAAGCATTAAATAATCAAGCGTCATATTATTTATTAAAACCAATTTCTATTGACGATTTAATTACAGCTGTTGATGTAGTTACAGATATTAAGGAAAAAGAGACAGCATTAGTGGAAACAGTTTTAAGTCCTAAAAGTGAAATAGTATCTGGGAAAATAACTGTGCCGCAACAGGATGGATTTGAAGTGTTAAAAACATCAGAAATTCTATTTTGTAAAGCAGACGATAACTATACTGAAATTCATATGAAATCTGGAAAAATATTAGCTAGTAAAACCTTAAAATACTTTGAAGAGGCATTGCAAGAGTTTGGTTTTTCACGGATACACAAGTCCTACGTGGTTAATGTAAATTCAATAGTAAAGTATAAAAAAGGAAAAGGAGGAAGTGTAGTGTTGGAAAATGATAAAGAACTTCAAGTAGCTCCTTCAAGAAAAGCAGCATTGTTAAATTATTTTAAGTAATATATATTATGATTATAAAAGAAGTAAGAGGTAAATCACCACAAATACCAGAAGACTGTTTTATCGCAGAAAACGCAACTATAGTTGGTGACGTGACTATGGGTAAGCAATGCAGTATATGGTTTAATGCAGTGTTACGAGGCGATGTGAATTATATTAAATTGGGTAATAAAGTAAATATTCAAGATGGTGCAGTGATTCATTGTACTTATAAAAAGTATCCAACCATTATGGGTAATAATGTTTCTGTGGGGCATAACGCAATAGTACATGGGTGTACAATACATGATAATGTACTTATAGGTATGGGAAGTATTGTAATGGATAATTGTGTAGTTCATTCCAATTCAATTGTTGCTGCCGGGGCTGTAGTTACTCAAAACACAGTAATAGAATCAGGAAGTATTTACGCTGGTATTCCTGCTAAAAAAGTAAAAGATATTTCTAAGGAATTAAGCTCAGGAGAAATTGATAGAATTGCGGAGAACTATGTGGAATATTCTAGTTGGTATAAATAGTATCATGACCACCCGAAAGCTCATTAATCTTATTGATAGATATTAGATGAATTCTTCATGGAACAATATTTTGTTCGTTTTAAATGTGAAAAAACACAATTTCTCATACTAAAATAGTTTTGTCAAACGGTGCTTGTTGAAGTCTTATGAAAATTAATGCATTGTGGATTTCGACAAGCTCAATCTGACAATAAATTATGTTTTACTTAAAACTTTCGGATGTTATACCAATTAAATTTCAAGGTACTCATAAGTAAATTGAATTATTTTAGATTTAGTTGAGTTTAAAAATAGGAGCATTCCCGATAGCTATCGGGATTAGTTACGGTTATCTTTTTAAGCGACAAATAGATTTAAAAGAAACTATTTAATTGTGCATTTTGAATTTTAATTGGTATTTGTGATGTAGTACAATTGTTTTAAGATAATTTCAAAATAAAAAATAGTACTTTTGTAGCGTGAGATTCAAAAAGAACATAGCCGTCATTTTCACATGTTATTACCTGATAATATGTGTAGGACTGACAATAACCGTACATTTCTGTGCAGGTTCGTTGGCTGGTATGTCTGCTATTTCATCAGAAGTGGTTTGTGAAATGCAAGTAACTCAAGATGCTTGCTGTACAAAAAAAACGACAACTAAACCAGATTGTTGTAATGATGCGGTTGTTGATTTATCTGAGGTAGATGAAGACTCGTTGTTTGAAGATACAGCTATTGAAAAGCAATTTACAGTAGTTTCAACAGATGTTGATTATAACTTTTTCAAAAACTCAAAAATCCAAAACAAGGTTGCGTTACCAAATTATACTTTTCAAAGTAATGCACCGCCACTCTATAAACTCTACGGGACATACATATATTACACTTAATACTAATCTAACTGCATCTTTTTTGTAAAAGAAAAAGGTATATATAAGAGATTAAGTAATGCTCAAGTGCGAGCTATTAAGTAATACTAATCAGAATGATTAGTGATATGTATATTCATGAAAAAAATAGTAATACTACTTTTTTTGTTACCAATGTTGAGCTTTTCTCAAAGTAAAGTTTCAGGAAATGTAACAGAAGAAATTAATGGTAAACAAGAACCGATTCTTGGAGCCAATATATATTGGTCAGGAACAACAATAGGAACTGTGACCAATGAAAAAGGACAATTTACAATACCTTTTTCTAAAGAAAACAAACTCTTAGTTATCAGTTATGTTGGGTATCAACAAAAAGTAATAACTGTAACAGAGCCAAAGTCAGTTACAGTACAATTATCCCCTAGTAGCGATTTGGAAACAATAGTAATTAATGCGGAACGGAAGGCAACTCAGGTTTCACTTTTGGATTCTCGAAATATAATTATCTTAAATTCAAAAGAGTTGCTTAAAGCTGCTTGCTGTAATTTGTCAGAAAGTTTTGAAACAAACGCATCCATAGATGTAAACTTTTCTGATGCAGTAACAGGAACTAAGCAAATTAAAATGTTAGGGTTAACAAATCCGTATATCTTAATTACTCAAGAAAATATCCCTAGTGTTAGAGGAGCATCACAAGCATATGGGTTAACATTTACACCAGGTACTTGGTTGGAAAGTATTCAGATAACCAAAGGTTCTGGTTCTGTAGTAAATGGCTTTGAAAGTATTGCCGGACAAATTAATACAGAACTTAAAAAACCTTTTACCGATGATGCTTTTTTTGTAAACACCTATGCTTCTATTGATGGTAGGTTGGAGTTCAACACTCATTTCAATCAAAAATTAAACGACAAATGGAGTACAGGAATGTATATTCATGTTAACAATAGAAGTTTGAAAAGAGATGAGAATAATGATAATTTTATGGACGCTCCATTGACAAATCAAATAAATTTGATGAATCGTTGGCAGTATACAAATCCTGAATCTGGTTGGGTGAGCTTTGTTGACTTCAGGTATATGAAAGATAATAAGCAAGCAGGTGAAATAGATTTTGATCCTGAAACGGATAAGTTAACTACAAATGCTTGGGGAAGTGAAATAAAAACGAAACGTATAGATGTAAGTAACAAAACCGGGTTTGTTTTCAAGGATCAGAAATATAAAAGTTTTGGTTTGCAAACATCATATAGTAACCACGATCAAAATGCCTATTTTGGTTTAAGAAGGTATGATATAAATCATCAGAGTGTATATTCTAATTTTATATACAATTCAATATTGAGTAATACTCAAAATAAGTTTAAAACAGGATTGAGTTTTACATATGATCAATATGAAGAGCATGTATTGAATTCAGATATTGATAGAAAAGAAAATTCCTTAGGGGCCTTTTTTGAGTATACTTATGATAATGGTGAGAACTTAAGTGTTGTTGCAGGGATTCGTGCAGATACTCATAATGTTTTAGGAGAATTTATAACACCACGATTACATATCCGTTATAACCCATGGAAGAATTCTGTGCTTAGAGCATCAGTTGGAAAAGGGAAGCGTAGCGCAAGTGTTTTTGCTGAGAATCAACATTATTTTGCTTCATCAAGAGTTTTTAATATTATGAGTTCGGGTAATGGAGCTTATGGACTTGATCCAGAAGAAGCATGGAATTACGGAACTAGTTTTTTGCAGAAATTTAAACTGTTTGGCAAAAAAGCAGATTGGTCGGTAGATTATTACGCTACAAATTTTAAAAATCAAGTAGTAGTTGATGTAGATAGTAATCCACAGGAAGTGTCTTTTTATAATCTTAATGGAGAATCTGTTGCGCATAGTTTTCAAACAGACTTTAATTATAATTTAGCAAAACACCTTGATTTACGTTTGTCTTATAAATACTACAATGTTGTATCAGATTATCAGTTTAACAAATTGTCAAAGCCTTTGCTAGCAGATAATAGAGTATTGGCAAATGTCTCCTATCAAACACATTATTTAAATGATAAAGGATCACGCTGGAAGTTTGATGCAACATTGAATTGGTTAGGGAAACAACGCTTGCCAAACACAAGTACTAATCCTGTTCAGTATCAGTTGGGGACGTATACTAACCCTTATAGTAAGTTGAATTTACAAGTGACAAAAGTATTTACCAAACAATTTGAAATATATGTTGGGGGAGAAAATGTATTAGGATACAAACAAGAGACTCCAATTTTAGCTGCCGATGATCCTTTTGGAGCGTATTTTGATAGTACAATAGTACATGGTCCTATTCAGGGAGCGACAGTGTATGCTGGATTAAGGTTTAAAATAAAATAATAGACTTAATAAATAAAAATATAAAAATGAAAAAAATACTGACATTCGTATTATTGTTTACAATGGTAGCAATAAGTGCGCAAGAAAAATCAAAGAGTAAAAAAATTGAAATACAAGTTAGTGGTATATGCGATATGTGTAAATCTCGTATTGAAAAAGCCGCATTTAAAACTAAAGGGGTAAAATTTGCTGAATGGAATACCGAAACTAAAAGTTTGAGTTTAATCATAAATGAGCGCAAAACAGATGTATTAACTATTCAAAAAAGCATGGCTGCTATTGGTCATGATACGGAAGGGGCTCAGGCAACTAACGAAGCATATAATGGGTTGCATGGTTGTTGTAAATATGAAAGAACTTTTGGAGGAGATGATTCTTGTAAAAAGGATTGCACAAAACCTTGTTGTAAGGATAAAGTGAAATCATCTTGTTGTGCTTCAAAAGGAGCTGTAAAGACAAGCTGTGCTTCGAAGAAGTAATATTTTATTTTCCAATTTGAAATGAAATTAATTATCGTAAGAAAAGCCTCTTGGGATATGAATTAACATTATAGTTTTTAGAACGAGACATCCCGATAGTTCTCGAGATTGGGTATAAAACCAGCTGATGGAAAATAAAAATCCCTAGAGAATGTATTCTCTAGGGATTTTTGGTTAAAACTTGGTTAGTTTACTTTTTAATAAATTGTTTTGTGCTATTGCTAGTGTTGTTTTTCACTACAATAAAATACACTCCACTAGATAATCTACTTACGTTTATTGTTGATTTTATGTCGTTCAACTCACCGTTCATTAATACTTGACCTAAAGTGTTTACTATTCTATAAGTTGATTTATCATCATTATCAGTAATCACATTTAATTCATTTCCAGTAACTGGGTTAGGGAATATTGATAGACTTAACTCAGTGTTAAGTGTTTTAATTTCTCTAGTAGAATCAGTTCTAGTATTAGCAATACAGAAGTTATTTGTATCTGTTGAAGTAAATGAAGCTCCTGAAGCTAATGTAGCTCCTGTTGCAGTATTAGTTAAGGTATAATTACCATTTCCATAACTACAGCAAATACCATCGCCATATGAATCTTTAAACTCTAAAGTGTAACATCCTGCTGGAAGACAATTGTTAATTGTTAATGTGCTTCCGTCAGCTTGACTTCCATATGTTCCTCCAGATGCAACTACAGTTCCTGAATTGTCTTTAAGGTTCCAGCTTGTTTCTTCTGGATAATTATCGAATTTAATTTTTAAAGTAGTATCAATACAGGCAGCTTGACAAGGAGAACAAGAAGGACCTCCACAATCTACACCAGTTTCATCACCATTTTGAATTCCATCGGTACAAGTAGGGACAGGAGTGTTTGAGAAACAGAAGTTAGTTGCCTCAGAGCTTCCAAAACTACCACCTGATTTAATACTTCCATCAGGACCAGTTATTGAATAAGATCCGTTTCCGTATGAACAGCAAATACCATCACCATAAGTATCTTTTATTGTAAAAGTATAACAGTCATTTGGTAAGCATAACGTTTCTGATACTGTAGATCCGTCGGCATTTGATTTCGAATAAGTTCCAGAAGCAATAGAAGTACCACTATCGTTTACTAAAGTCCAAGAAGTTTCTTCTGGATAGTTGTCAAATGTAATGCTAATAGTGATTTCGTTGTCAGTACAAGCAGTTTGACATGGAGCACATGAAGAACCTCCACAATCAACTCCAGTTTCATCACCGTTTTGAATTCCGTCAGAACAAGTTGGTGTAACAACTACTGATCCGCATTTATCAGATAGGGCTAAGCTTCTTCTGCTTCCTCCAGCATCTAAAACTGAACGCATTCTACTTTTTTGACCTTGAGTAAACAAGTTCATACATGAATCATCAGAATAATCCATATAATTTTGAACCATATCTAAAGTACCACAAGAGGTATGTGTTGTTGCACAACCTCCATTTGAAGCGTCAGATAGAGGAGTGTCAGATACAAAATCATCAACACCACAACCTCCGTCACCCCATATGTGGCGTAAGTTTAAAAAATGACCTACTTCATGTGTAGCTGTCCTTCCTAAGTCAAATGGAGCAGTTGCTGTACCTGTTCTTCCAAAATATTGTGGGCTGTTAACAACGCCATCAGTCGAAGCGCTTCCGCCAGGAAATTGTGCGTACCCTAAAATTCCTCCACCAATATTACATACCCAAAAATTTAGGTATTTTGAAGTGTCCCAAGGATCAACTCCACCTTGTGATGATTTTTTCATAGCATCATTAGTTCCCCACGATGTTTTTGTTGTTGATTTTCGGGTAATACCAGTTGTTGCATTTCCACTTGGGTCAATTGTTGTTAAGCAAAATTCTATTTGTGTATCGGCTGCTTGTGACCAAGTATTATTAGCGTCACTATTAGTTCGTCTAAAATCTTCATTTAAGACATCTATTTGTGATTGAATTTGCGCAACACTTATGTTTTCTGCTGCCGTTTTGTATAATACGTGAACAACAACAGGAATAGTAATAATATTACCATCAACTCTATTGGTTTGATACTGTTGAACACGTTGTTGAGTGAATGATTCAATGCTTTCCATTCGTTGTTTTAACTCAGGGTCTTGTTGCATTCTGTATTCTAAATTTTCCATTGAAGAACAATTACGTTCTTGGGCAAAAAATACGCTTGTGGTTAATAAGCATAATAGTAGTACAATTTTTTTCATTATTATTTAGTTTTTGGTTTGTACCCTATAGTTCCTTTTTTTGTAAAAAGGTTACCCCTAAAAATAAAATATATTTATCAATAGTTCACATAAGACTATTTGAAACGTTGTAGTTGATAGCTTTTACGGGTGTTCATTGAGGAATTGATAATTCTGAAAAAACATGGTGTTTAACTCCTTTAAACTAAAAGCCAATAAATTTAATAATTTATTGGCTTTTAGTTTAAAGAATTCCTCGATGGCTCTACATCGGGTTAGTTCATTTGATAATAGTTGTTAGCTATTTTTAGTTGGTCGTTGTATTAGTTTATTTTTTACATGATTATTAAAAAAATCATCTTTATAAGTTTTCCCTAAAGGAAGTTCTTCGTTATCAAGTAAAATGGTGTCAGAATTAACTGTTTTTATGAAGTTAATATTGATGATATATGATTTACTTGTTCTAGAAAAGATGTTTTTTGGTAATTCATTATATATCGTTTTTATGTTGATGGACGTGATAACTCGTTCCCCTGTGGTATATATAATAACATAATCTTTTAGTCCTTTAATATATTTTATATCCTTGTAAAAAAGTTTCACATATTTTCTTTCCGCTTTTATATAGATATAATCTGTAGTAAATTCAGTAATGTCTGAAGTGGGTTTTAAATAAATATCATTCAACTTATTTACAGTTTTCATGAATCTGTCTGGTCCAATAGGTTTTACTAAATAATCAATAACATCTAATTCAAATGCTTCTAAGGCAAATTGGGGGTAAGCAGTTGTGAGGATTACATAAGGGTTTGACTTTAATGTTTTTAAGAAATCTAGTCCATTTAGTTTTGGCATTTCAATGTCTAAAAACAATACATCTACTTGATTCGTTTGCATGAATGTATTTGCAGCAATGGCGTTATTGAATGTTCCTACTAAATTAAATAAATCATAATCATTTAAGTAAAGTTCTATTCCTTCAATCGCCAATGGCTCGTCATCTATTATAATACAGTTTAATTTTTTCATAGGAATGAGTTTAATTTTTGTTTAAAATTAAATTAACATTATAGGTGTTATTGCTTTCTTTAATTTGTAATTCATGTGCGTTTTCGTACAAAAGAAATAAGCGCCTTTTGACATTACTTAAACCTATGCCTCCATCTTTATTAGTTGATGTAGCATCTGTTTTGTTATTAGAAACAAGAAAATGAATTTGGGTTTCAGTAATATTAAATTGAATATCAATCTTTGGCTGTTCAGTTAAACCGCTATATTTTATTGCGTTTTCTATAAAAGGCATAAATATAAAAGGGGATATCTGAACTTGGAATGTGTCCCCGGTAATACTAAGAATAATTTCACTATTTTTTTTACGCAACTCTTCTAGTTTTAAAAAGTTACGTAAGTAACCTATTTCATTATCTAATGACACATGTTTTTTTGTACAATCATATAGTTGGTAACGAAGTAGATCTGATAACAATAAAATAGAATCAGATGTTGTACTTATGTTCTTTTTGGAAAGAACATAAATATTATTCAATGAGTTAAATAAAAAATGTGGGTTAATTTGATTTTTTAAGTATCGTAATTCATTTTCTAAGCTATCTTGTTTTATGGTGTGGATTTGTTTTTGTTCTATAAAATAGCGTTTGAAAAATTTGATTCCAACAGCAGTACCTATAATACTAAACATTCTAAATGAAAAAGCCATTAATGAGATGATGGTTGTTGTAGTGTATTTCTGGTTGTTGTCAGGATCCAATGTTTCTATAACGCTCTCTTGGTAAAAGAAAAGATGATTAAGGTATATGTATATTATAATGGAGAGTATTGTGTAAAATATGTATTGGTATATTTTTCCTTTAACAAGAAATTTACTGAATAGAAAATAAATGTTAAAATATACTATTATCATTTCTAGTAGCAAAATGATGATAGTAAACTCTAAGTCATAAATATTTTTAGAAAATGCGTTTACAGTGGTTAGGTCTACAGAAAAAACAATTAGCCAAAAAATGAGATGATAAAACCATCTGTATTTTGAGTTAAGTATGATATTAAATACGTTGTCTAAGTTTTGTTGTTGCATTAATAGTTGTCCTGGTTGACCTCAAAGGTACATATTAATAATTGTAGGAATCTTAATTTATAGATGATTGCATCTTGTGCTTTAGTGTTTTGTAGATAAAAAAATGGACTTATGTATAATAAGTTGATTGTTTGCTATAATGTATTTACCATGTGTAGTGTGGTTTACTTTTCACGCAAAAAAGCCATCAAAATTAAATTTTGATGGCTTTTAATATCTGCGTGTCTAGGTTTTCGACTACATCATTCCTGGCATTCCACCGCCCATTGGAGGCATAGATGAAGCATCTTCTTTAATGTCAATTAAGGCACATTCAGTAGTTAAAATCATTCCTGAAACTGAAGCAGCGTTTTCTAAAGCTACTCTAGTTACTTTTTTAGGATCAATAATACCTGCTTTATGCATGTCAACATATTCATCAGTTTTTGCATTGTAACCAAAGTCTTTTTTACCTTCAATTACTTTAGCACAAACTACTGAACCTTCTTTACCTGCATTTTCAGCAATAGTACGTAAAGGAGCTTCTATTGCACGAGCAATAATGTTGACTCCTGTTTCCTCATCAGCATTTTCAGTTTTGATGTTAGTAAGTACTTTTTTAGCGCTAACTAAAGCAACACCACCACCGGCAATAATACCTTCTTCAACTGCAGCACGTGTAGCGTTTAAAGCATCGTCAACTCTATCTTTCTTTTCTTTCATTTCTACTTCAGAAGCAGCACCAACATATAAAACGGCAACTCCACCAGCTAATTTAGCCAAGCGTTCTTGTAGTTTTTCTTTATCGTAATCAGAGGTAGTCGTTTCAATTTGAGATTTAATTTGACTAACTCTTACTTTAATGTTTCCTTCATCACCACCACCGTTTATAATAGTAGTATTGTCTTTGTCAATAGTAATAGTTTCAGCAGATCCTAACATTGATAAATCGGCATTTTCAAGAGAAAACCCTCTTTCTTCAGAAATTACAGTACCGTTAGTTAAGATAGCGATGTCTTCTAACATTGCTTTTCTTCTGTCTCCAAAACCTGGAGCTTTAACAGCAGCAATTTTTAATCCACCTCTTAATTTATTTACTACTAAAGTAGCCAATGCTTGTCCATCAACATCTTCAGCGATAATTAATAATGGTCTTCCTGATTGAGATACAGGTTCTAATATAGGAAGAATTTCTTGTAAGTTAGAAATTTTTTT
>JABSPO010000259.1 GCA_013214625.1 Flavobacteriaceae bacterium | reverse complement strand
TTTGAAATATACAAATCCGTTTTCATCCGTAGTTTTATCTGCTACTTTGTTATTACTTTCATCATAAATAGCAACAGAGGTCATTGGTAAAACATTACCTGTTTTAGCATCTACTACTTGTACTGCTAAAGCTACATCACAAACTGGTACTATTTGATCAAAAGCATAAATATCATCACTTCCTGAACCTCCAGCTCTATTTGATGCAAAAAACCCTTTTTGAGCTTCTTCATCTATTGTAAAACTAAAATCGTCATTTCCTGAGTTCAATGGTGCTCCTACATTACGTACTGATCCAAAAGCATCTCCTTCCATTTGTGTTGCAAATACATCCATCATTCCCAAACCAGGGTGACCATTTGAAGAAAAATACAAAATATTCTTGCTACTTATGTATGGAAACATTTCTGTCCCTTCTGTGTTTATCTTTTTCCCTAAGTTTACAGGGGCACCGTAAGTTCCATCTTCATTAATAGTTACATACCATAAATCTGCCCCTCCTAAAGTTCCTTCCATATCAGAATTAAAATACAAGCGTTTACCATCTGTACTTACAGCTGGTCCACTAGCATTTGAGTTTTCAGTATTAAATGGTAACGTAATTACGTTTGTCCACTCTCCTCCAGATAATGTTGCAGAGTACACATTAATAGTACTTTTACCCGACTCATCTTTTTTAAATTTCTTGCCAAAAACACCAGCATCTCTATCTAAACTTTCTCCTGAAAAATACATTGTTTTCCCATCAGGACTAAAACTTACAGTCCCTTCGTTAAACTTTGTATTTACTTTTCCTGCTAATTCCGATTCATTGGTTAATGCTCCTGAAGGTGCATCATAGTCAGATACATAAATATCTAAATAAGGCTCTTCATTCCAACCGTATTTTTTAGACTTTCCACTACGAGCAGAAGCATAATATACTTGCCCTTCGTGCATGATTGGTCCAAATTCAGAATATTTGGTATTGAATCCTTCTACCGCTTTAACAGTAAACTTTGGCGTATCGCCTAATAATTCCCCTACAGTATTTGGATTGTTTTTATGAGCTACCGCTCTAATATCTGTTGGTGCTAAAGTTGCAAACTTATCCATCATTTGGTTCGCTTGGTCGTATTTTCCGTTTGCCTTTAACATTTGAGCATATTTAAAATAATGCTCTTTATCTTGACTAGTAGAAACTACTTTTCCATACCATGATTCGGCTGCTGTAGTATTAAATACATTGTAATATGTATCTGCCAAACGGCTTTGAGTATATTCGCTTTCTCCTTCTTTTTCAATAACTTTTAAGTAATCTGATATGGCATCAACATACTCTAAGTTATCAAAGTGTTTGTCGGCTTTTGCTGTTGCTTTACTTTGGGCGTTTACACTAAACATTCCCAATAAGAACAACCCTGTATATATGTGTTTTTTCATTTTGTCGTTTTTTTATATTAGAAAAATCTTGGTGAACGTGATACTTTCTTTGGAAAGTTTAAATCAAATTGTAAAAATACTTCGTGTGAGGAAGATGCTGCTTCTCTAATATCAGATAGTATATAATCGTATGCATATCCTAAACGAATACTATCAGTAAAAGCAAAACCTATTAAACCACTAAATGAATCTGTACTTCTATAAGATGCTCCTACTTCAAACTTGTCATAAAACAAGAAATTTGCATTTACATCAAATGACACAGGCGCATCAAATGAAGACTTAACCAAAAATGAAGGCTTCAGTTTTGTGTTTTCTGTTAACTGAAATACATAACCTGCAGTAAGAAAATAGTGCTGTGTTTCACTTCCGTATTTTCTTCCATTTTCATCTAAGTGAACACTGTTTAAAATGTTTGGCATAGATAATCCTACATAATACTTCTCGTTATAAAAAAATGCTCCTAATCCTGCATTTGGTGTAGCTTTACTTACATTTTCTGCAAAAAGAGGATCTCCTTGTGTAGTTAAATCTACAGTTGTTAAAGAAATATCATGTAACGTTACTCCTCCTTTTATACCAAAAGCTAATTTTGAGCTTGCTCCTAAATCTAATGTATAAGAAAAATCAGCATAAATATTATTTTCCTTTACTGGCCCATGTTGGTCAGATATGAAAGATAGTCCTAAACCAACTTTTTCCCCAATAGGACTATGTCCTGATAACGTTAACGTTTTTGGTGCGCCATCAAACCCTGTCCATTGGTTACGGTATAGTGATACTATTGACAAGCCCTCCTTGGAACCAGCGTAAGCAGGATTAATTACTGCTTGATTGTACATATACTGTGTGTACTGTGGATCTTGCTGTGCAAAACTGGTGCTACTATACCCCAAGAGTACAACTAATGCTATTATTATTTTTTTCATCGATTTATTTTTTATCCTTCTCCTAAATTTAAAACCTAAGAGAAGGTGTTTTTTATATTGTTAGTTTTCTCTGTTGATGTAAACCCAGCCAGTGATTGGTTTAGAGTTAATAACTTCAATTACATAATAGTATGTACCTACCGGAAGCTCATGTCCAGCATCAGATACACCATACCATTCATTTCTATAATTAGTTTTTTCATACACTTTAGAGCCATATCTATTATACATTTTAATATTTAAAGCTTCCAACCAAGCAATATCAAAACTATCATTAATACCATCATTATTTGGACTAATACCTGATGGGATAATGCAATTCATGTTCTCGGTTACTTCCACAGATGTATTAAGCGTACAAGTTCCTGAAGTTAGTGTTACGGCATAAACATTAGCAATAGACACAGTAATACTAGGTGTCGTTTCTCCTGTACTCCATAAGTAAGTTGTTGCACCATTTGCTAAGTTAGTAGCATTTAATACTACTGAATCCCCAGTACAAAACACATCATCTGCTAAAACAACGTCTGGAGTTTGGTTAATAATTAACTCAAACGTTTCTTCAACTGTACAATTAGAATTCCCACCAGTAGTATCGTATATATATAATGTTACTGGATAAATTGAAAAATCAGCATAATCAACTGTTTCTCCTACTATATAAGAATCACCTCCACCATTTGTTTCCGTATAATACTTTTCATTAGTTGACAGGTTTGCTCCTACTATTATTGGAAACGTAAAAGTTTCACACGCTGTTTGGTTCGCTAATGGCGTTATTACAGGAGTTTGTACAATTGTTAATTCAAATGATTCTTCATCAGTACAATTTGGCGTCCCACCAGTTTGATCATAAACATATAAAGTTACAGGATATGTAGTAAAATCAGCATAATTAATGGTATCACCTACAGCATAAGCTGTACCTCCACCGTTTACAGCAGTATTGTACTGCAATCCTGAATTTAAACCTGTACCACTTATTGCAGGAAGTACATAACTATCACATTTTACTTTATCATCAATTGTAGTAAATACTGGTGACACTTTAATTATTAACAAAAACGATTCTTCATCAGTACAGTTTGGATTTGTTCCTGTTGCATCATATATGTATAAGGTTACAGGATATGTAGTAAAATCAGCATAATTAATGGTATGACCTACAGCATAAGCAGTACCCCCACCATTCGTAGCGGTATAATATTGCTCATTACCTGTTAACGATGTACCTGTTATTGCAGGAAGTATATAACTACCACATACTATTGGATTCGTTAACGGAGTAATTACAGGTGTTTGACTAATTGTTAATGTAAATGATTCTTCATCAGTACAATTTGGCGTTCCACCAGTTTCATTATAAGCATATAAGGTAACTGGGTAAGAAGGGAAATCAGCAAAGTTAATAGTTGTTCCTACAGCATA
>JABSPO010000258.1 GCA_013214625.1 Flavobacteriaceae bacterium | reverse complement strand
GGCTTCTTATGAGCTTCTACCACCGTATAGATATAACCATCACTCCCATCAAATTTGACTGAGAATAATATATCGGTTTCAAGTTTTTTAAAATTCTCATCTACAAATGAATCTTTTTTTACTTCAATTGTTGATAAATCTATTTTGTTTTTAATAAAATCTGGCAAGTGCCATTCTAGGAAATCTATAGCAATTTCCTTGTTAGATAACATTGTCTTAAAATAACGATCATGTGGCGTTTTTGTCTTAACCATAAATTTTATTTAAAAATATCTGCGTGTTTTTCTTTTTTAATTTCATCCCAAAAATTATCCTTAAAGTAAGTCCTCAAATAACCTTCTCTTTCAGCATCAAAATGGCTTTGCTTTACTTTCTCTGGAAATATTTTATCTTTTTCAGTATTAGTTATATTACTCTTCCACTCGACAAACTCAATGTCTATTAATTCGTTCTCCATCTTTTGCCGTCTTTCCTGTTGTTGCTTAGCTTGTGCCACTTTAAGCCTCAAAGTTTTCTCCATTGGAGATTCATAGTTTTTGGGAGCATTATAAAACCCTTCTCTGCGTAATATTCCCATAAAAAATTCTATGGGGGATTTTTTAATTTCGCTTGCTTTATTATTTTTTAGTAAATCAAAAACAAAGTAATCGATAGACTCCTGCAGATCATCAGGGGAAATAACTCCAAGCTTTGCTATTTGATTAATGTGGTTGCCGCTAAAACCATAATCTTTTAAGTCATCAAAATTAATCTGTGGCCATAAATTAGATAATTCATTTCTATTAAAATCTTGATATTCATTATTATGTCCTAACCCATAAGTAAAATCTTTATTTAAGTCACTTCCTATATGATTGTAAATATTTATTGGTATATAATACTTAGAAGGGGCACCTGCACCGCCCTTTTTAAGAGGGATTTTTTCTAGAATTCCTTTTTTAATTAATCTATTAATTGTATTTCTAACACTCCCCATTTTTACACCTGTAAATTGAGAAATGTAAGCATTGTTTAATAGCGTTGTTGAATTAGATTTATTTTTTATGCATTCTGAAATAAAAAAAGACATTATTTTTTTGCTATTCCCAAATAGCAATTTAAGAGCTTCTATTTTATCCTTTTCAGCGATAGCTGTTAGCCCCGTATTCGTGTCGGGTTTTGTGTTAATTTTTGTGGCTTGTTTTGTGTCGGGTTTTGTGACCTCTTGTGTGCCTTTGCTAATTTTAGAATTTCCTTTTGCCTCGGAATAGGTATTTTTCTTTGTAGCTTCTGCTATTTGTGTTTTAGGGTGTTTATTGTTTAAGCTCTTCTCGTCATCTTGTCTTTCAAGTGCTTTTTCATATATGTTCTCCCAAGCACGATACTTAGTTGGAGTAAATTTTTTTTTTGCCTTTTTTAAAAGTTCGGCATTATTAGCCATTTAATTTTTCCTTAAGCAAACCAAGTAACTCATCTGTCATTAATGAGAAATCCTCTTTTTCATTAGTTGTTCTCATAGTATCAAAAATAGTTTTTCCAGCAGAAATAGAGTTTTCAATAGCTTGGTTATTCCTTATGTTGCTATGAAGAAGCATATCTTTATACACTGGATGTTGAATAATTTCTGATAATATATTGAAAGAAAGTTTTGTCCGCGCATCATATTTATTAAAAATAATTTTCATTTCAAGCTCTTTATCAAATTTCGAACACAACTCTATTAATTCTTTATACGTCAAATCTAATCCAGCTATTGAGTACTCTGTTGGATTTACTGGCATTATTACAACATCAGACGCTAGCGCAGCAGCTGAAACAACAGCCCCTATTGATGGAGGGCAATCTAAAATTATCACTTGATATGTGCTTTTTAAAGCTGAGAAAAGCTTAAAAAATACCTTATCTAACGGATGTTTTTCTAGCAACAGCATATTATCAAGCAAAGCATTATCAACCCTGCTTGGTAATAAATCTAACCCATCTGCAATTGAAACAAGAGCTTCTTCTATAGGAATTGATTGACTAATAACATCGATCATTACAGGCTTATCTTTTGCATTGACGTTGCAGGTGTTTGTTAAATTTGCTTGTTGATCTAATTCAATTAGTGCAACTTTTGCTCCAAGCAAAGCACTTCTAATAGCGAAATTAAGAGCTATAGTTGATTTTCCAACTCCACCTTTTACAAGCGCAGTTGAATAAATAGTTGGAGAAAAAGAAAAGTTGAATAATTTACTTGCGATGCTGTATGTAAAAGATACCCTATTTTGAGATTTTTGAGTTGGCAACCCAATTGCTTTTATTTTTTTATGAATATTTTGTACTGATGTATTTAAAATCAATGCGGCTTCAGAAGCAAGTATTCGAGGATTTATTTTGGTTTTTTCCATGATATTTAAGTTTATTATTATAATTTAAGTACATCTTAAACCAAACAGCATATAATGTCAACTCTTATTCAATTAAAGATCTTTTAATAGTAGTAGTTATCTACTAACTACTACTATCGTATTTTGTGTCTAGTTTTGTATACGGTTACGTGTTAAGTTGTGTGTGTTGTTTTGTGTTAAGTTATTGCTTTGAGAAGCTTCTTTTCTTTATAAATGAGCTGTTTTTACTCTTTTATTTGTGTATGGTTATGTGTTGGGTTTTGTCTTAGTTTATTGTTTAGTTTTGTGTATGGTTTGTGTCGGGTTTTGTGTCTTTTTTTGTTTTTTTGTGTCGGGTTTTGTGTGTGTTTGTGTCTAGTTTTGTGTGTGGTTTGTGTCGTGTTTTGTGTCCTGTTGTTTGGAAGATGTTCTACGAGAAACATTTTAGATTTGATCCTTATACGAAAGAAGTTCATCTACTTTGTTGGGGTAATATCAACAAGAACTTGTTGTGTAATTCAGCATGTGTTCCAGTAAGATCTGAACAGAGATTTGTGTAATCCAATTGAAATGAACACTAAATCCAGTTTTACCTGAACACATAATCAAATTTTTTAGTTAATCACTTCTATGCGGATAGATCCTCTTTTGTAGAAAATTTTGAGAGATTATTATACGAGGATAGGGTTATGTTAAACAAAGGCGATTAATTTCCAAAAACAGCCATAGAAAATCTGTAAGGGCAGAAATGTTTTAATACGCCATTCCTCATCTATCTAACCAAGAAAATTCTCTACAGGGCTTTTATTGGGTTTCTAATGGGCAAAATTAAATAATCTTATAGCTAATATTGTTGATCTGCAATGCACCACGGAACGGTCAGCAATTTCCAATTGCATAAGTGCGCATCCTGAAATTCAAGAAAAATTTGTCTTTGGTTATAAAATGGTCTAATTGTCCAACAGGCAATTAAGCGCACATACACGTTGCTTTGCAACGGTTGCGTGTTAGCTAGACTAACGGCAATAAATTAACAAAATTTGCTCATTGCTAGAGCCGTTGAAAAGACATCTGAAAAGCTCTTGCTAATCCCCAGATGAAGCGATGCGCACTTATACATCGCTTCGCAATGTAGTGCGAAACGGCAAAATATTTCTTAGGGTATCCTCGCCAAATGGCTCACTTTTTCTAATAAATATTGGATAATAATTTTACGATTCAGCAAGGATTAAAATATACGATTATCTGATATGCCCCTAGAAAAATGTGACACACCACCCTCACCGCTTTGCGGAATGAATGTTGTTAAAAATCAGTAACATACAAAAGGGGCAAAAATCCCCCTAATAATATCAATGCCCTAAATTGCCAAATAATTAAATCGCTTTTTTTAATAATTGGTTAATTAATTAAATAATTAGTTAATTCTGCTTAATTCTTAATGTATTGAAATAAAAGGAAATTTTAACAATTAAATAATTAATTAAAATAAATTAAATAATTAATAATTCGATAAATAATTATTTAATTCATAACTCATTGAATATAAATAAATTTAAAATAAAAAAAAATAATTATTTAAATA
>JABSPO010000257.1 GCA_013214625.1 Flavobacteriaceae bacterium | reverse complement strand
CCCCATGCCCATTCATAACTAGTAATAGTAGTTCCAGCAATCGTAGTAGAAGGTGTTGCATCAAATGAAATTGTTGTATTACCAGGGTTTTCTGATGATATAGAACATAAATCTAATGGTGTATCGTCTACTAAATTTGCTACTGGAGGTGTACAAGGCACATAACAAGTAATGTTAGCAGTCCAACCCGCCATTTGTAACGTATTATTAGATGTAAATTCAATAGTAACACATCCATCAGGACTAATAGATTGAATTGAAAAAGCAGGTAAATCATCACAATATTCTTGAGAATCTACATAAGGACCACCAGCAGGACCGTGCCTAATAGTCATTATATCAGTACAGGCAGTATCTGGGCCTTGGGTTTGAAATTGTGTAAATTCCAAGCGTATAACTGAACCTGGATTTGTTCCTAAATTTGGACAAAATGTAATGGTGTTATTTTCACTTGTCCCATATAGTGAGGTAGCACCTCCTGAATCATAAAAAGTACCCGAACAAGTTTCTATTGATCCCGTATCGGTTCCCATTATATAATCTTGAGAAAATGTAAAACTACTTATTAGTAGCGCTACAAAAAGAAGTATTTGTTTAAGTTTCATATTGCTTAGAAATAAAGTAGTTTGTTTTTTAATTCTTGATCATACATGTATATGTACCAAAGTTGCTTAACTGTTAAAGCTCTATTTACTTTATCTGATAATTTATTAAAGTAAGTAACAGCTTCTTGGTAATAGGTATAATCCTCTTGATATATAGTTTCAAATTTTTGAATATCTTCTTCAGAAAATTCTGCCATGAAATTTTTATTCACAGATTGATTGTTTACAGTATTTAGTTTTTCACTGTAATCAATAAATTTAAAAAATTTTGGTCGGAATACTGCATCAGGTGGCAAATTAACTTCTTTACCTTGGTAGGTGAATTTTCCTGTTTGTTGCGCAGCTGCTGTAGCACAAACAAATAAAGTGAAAATTGCACAACATAATTGTACAATTCCTTTACTAACTTTTTTTTTCATGGCTTCTAAAATTATTAGAATTAGGGGGTTAATGATTAATCAGGGGTATTATTTTTCACAAATATATACTAAGTTTTATTATTTTCATACTAAACTATACATCTGATATACTTATAACGCCTAAAACATTTTTCTCCCTACCACTAATACCAATATATTTTAATTTATTTTTGCGTATCAAATTTTACAAATGATTTCAATACACCCAAAGACTTTAGAAGATCTTGAACTACAGCAAGTACTGCTGCAAGTTCATGCGCATGCAATAACAAATATAGGAAAGCAACAGGTATTAGAAATCATTCCTTTTTCTGATGAATTAGAATTATCTGTTTCATTAAAGCATACTAATGAATACTTATCTTCATTTGATAATGAAAATACGATACCTAATCATTATTTTGATGATATCTCCGAAGAGCTCTCATCTTTAACCATAGAAAACTTTTTTTTAGAAATAGAAAGCTTTAGGAAAATCAAAACAATTTCAGAAGCTTCAAACTTATTGCTAGCGTATTTTAAAAAATTTCAAGAATACTACCCTACGCTACACTTAACATCTTCTGAAATTGAATACACCAAAATTATTACGCAAGCTATAAATGCTGTGATTGATAAGTTTGGGGATGTAAAAGATTCTGCTTCTGGAGAATTAGAAATTATTAGAAGACAATTAAAAGGATTACAAGGACGCATCAATCAAAGTTTCATGAGCTCATTAACTCACTTTAATGGCTTAGGTTATTTAGATGATATTCGAGAAACTGTACTAGACAATAAAAGAGTACTTGCAGTTACCGCTATGCATCGTAAAAAAGTTAAAGGATCTTTACTAGGAAACTCAAAAACTGGTAGTATTGCATACATTGAGCCTCTGGCTACATTACAACTGAGTAGAGAATTACAAGATTTAGAATATAGAGAGCGAAATGAAATTGTTAAGATATTAAAAACTTTAACTGCTTTCATAAGAGACTACCAACCATTATTAGCGCAATATCAAGCATATTTAACATTGATTGATCTCGTTTCTGCAAAGGCAAATTATGCAAAACAATTAAACGCCATTCTGCCCGAAATAGTTTCTGATAGAGAGCTATATATTAGAGATGCATATCACCCACTATTGTATACAGCAAATAAAGAGAAAGGATTAAAAACGTTTTCTCAAACTATAGAATTGGACAATAACAGCAGAATTATTGTTATTTCAGGTCCTAATGCAGGTGGAAAAAGCATTACTTTAAAAACTATTGGGCTCTTGCAAGTCATGTTACAGTCCGGATTATTAGTCCCCGTTCATGAGCGCAGTAAAATGTGCTTGTTTGACAACATACTTACAGATATTGGGGACAATCAGTCTATAGAAAACCAGCTTTCTACATATAGTTACCGATTAAAAAACATGAATAAGTTTTTGAAAAAATGTAACGCTAAAACACTTTTTTTAATAGATGAATTTGGTACTGGTTCTGACCCTGAATTAGGAGGCGCACTAGCTGAAGCTTTTTTAGAAGTTTTCTATGAACGTAATGCTTTTGGAGTAATCACAACACATTATGCGAATTTAAAAATCCTTGCTGACGAATTGCCCGAGATGACCAATGCTAATATGATGTTTGATAATAAAACATTAGAACCAACATATCAGTTAGCATTAGGACAACCTGGGAGTTCTTTTACTTTTGAAGTTGCTCAGAAAAACGGTATCCCATATAGCTTAATTAACAAAGCAAAGAAAAAGGTTGAACATGGTAAGGTCCGCTTTGATAAAACCATCGCGAAACTGCAAAAGGAACGTTTCAAATTAGAAAAAACAACCAAAACTTTATCTACTGAGGAATCAAAAAAACGTTTGGAAACGGAGAAGCTTGAGAAAGTAAATCGACGAATTCAAGACAAGTTAGAAAGTTATCAGCAATTATATGATGCCAATCAAAAACTAATTTCCATTGGAGAGAGAGTAGACAAAATGGCTGCTACCTATTTTAATGACCAACAAAAAAAGCCGCTTATTGGAGAGTTTTTGAAACTGATAGAGGTTGAAAACTCTAAACGAAAAAAACTAACAAAAAAAGAAAAAGTTGTTCAGAAGAAAAAAATAGCCGTTATCAAGAAAGAAGTGGAAGTGAAAGTTGCTGTTATCCGAGAAAAGAAAGCGGAAGAGAAGAAAAAAGCAGCACTGACCCCTCCTAAACCAAAACACATCTTACGTATCGGGGATAGAGTACGATTACTTGATGGGAAAGCTGTTGGTGATTTGGAGAAAATAGAAAAAAAGAAAGCATTTGTAAATTATGGATTCTTTACTTCTGAATGCAAATTAGATCAACTAGAATTAGTACAACGCATGAAGAAGTAGACAGAAGACAGAAATAAAATTTCCATGGAATTAACAATCACTAATAGTCTATTTTTTTATCAACAAAATTGTATATTGAATCATGCTAAATTCATTGCCGAAAAATAAAAAAATAATTCTCTTTGATGGAGTGTGTAACCTGTGTAATTCCTCCATTAATTATGTGATTGACCATGATAAAAACGATGTATTTCGGTTTGTTTCCTTACAATCCGATTTAGGTAAAACGATACAAGATCACTTAGGAATAGTGAACACATCATTGGATACTATAATACTTTATGTTCCAAACGAAGCATATTATATTAAATCTACCGCTGCTTTGAAAATAATGACTGAATTTTTAGGCTTCTGGAAGTTGATGCAAGCATTTCTTGTACTCCCATCTTCTATTCGGGACCTTGTATATAATTATGTAGCTAAAAACAGGTATAAATGGTACGGAAAACAAGAAAATTGCAGAATCCCTACCCCTTAATTAAAATCTAAATTTTTATAAACTATATCTTAAAATTTTGTTATAATCATTAAATAAGTTGTCATACTAAAAAAAAAACAGATAT
>JABSPO010000256.1 GCA_013214625.1 Flavobacteriaceae bacterium | reverse complement strand
ATGATATAAGGTGTTATGTGCTAACTTTCTTGTCTAGTCATCTTTTAATTTTCATTAAACCTCAAAAGATTTCCGAATGGGTCTTCAATTTCCAATTGTTTAGTATTCCAATTAGTTGTTAAAATCTCGGGGATTAAATTTTCGTTTTTAGTATTTAAAATATTTTCTCGAAACTTTTCTATTCCTTTTGTCTCAACAAAAATGATAACACCAGTTTTAAATCTCACATTTTCAGAAAGGTGAATTACTAATCCGTTTTTAGATATTTGCATATAGATAGGTTCCGTTTCTCCAAATTTATGCTCCCAGTCAATGTTGAATCCAAGTAAATCAATATAAAACCCTATTGCTTTTTCATAATTCGTAATCCGAAATGTTGGTATACCTTTGAATTTATAATCTTCCATTTTTTCGTTTTTACCGCTTGCACATAACGCTTAGCTATGAATAGTACGTAGGTAAATATACACAAGCTTTCAATTTTAAACACCGAAACCAGTATTATTTATAGGATTTGTTGTGTGCAGTTGTATTAAATCCTTTAAAAATCAACCAAAAAGACAAAAATATTTCATTAGCTGCAATAGGTAGATTTAATACAATTCCAAGTCCAGGAATTTCTATTTCATATAATCTAAACAAGGTAGCTACAAATGCAAATAGAGCGCCTAAAATTCCCCAAATCGATAAAAATCGTGGTAAGAGCTTTGATTTATAAAAAGCAAAATAAAATATAAATGCAGCTGTGCAGAAAAACAGCATTCCAATTTCAAAACTCCATGTGCGAGATTCTTGTAATGTAGTCCCCAAAACCTGAAAAACAGGGTCTAAAGTTGTGTTAGCTTTATTGTATTGTTCACTCAAGGTAAGTAAAGAAGATACTTTAATTTCAGTAATTATAAATAAAATAGATTCTACCATTCTAAATGCCAAATAGGCTAAAGCAACACCTAAATTGTATTTTCTTAAAATTGGAAAAATAGCAATTGCTATACCAATAATCCCTGCGCAACATACAAACATTATTAATAAGGCTGTAACCCACATGGATTTATTTACCGCTATACTAGTTAGGTAATCTGGAGCATATGTAAGAGTTTCTATAATATTAGTTCCTAGGATATGAGTAATAAATACTAATAGAAATAATATCCCTACAATTCTTGCTGTTTTTTTAGTTGAATTCATTTTCTTTTAATTGGTTAGTTATTTAATCCCGAGGGGGGCTATAAATATAAAGACGTAAATATTTTACAAATGGTTGCCTAGGTTTTATGTTTTTTTTTTAAAATTTGGATATCGTTTTTCAAACATTAGTATATCTCGAAGCAAAGGGAAAGCTACTCTTCGGTAAAAACTTCAAAATTTATGAGGACGATATGCAAATTCTGTATAAACTTAGTGTCTACTTTGTCAAAGACGAAGCAAGTTGCGATAAACTCGGCATCGACCTCAACAAGGGAATATTATTATTTGGTCCAGTTGGTTGTGGAAAAACCAGTTTAATCAAATTACTACGGAATATAGTACCTCATTTCAAGCCTTATGAAGTTCTTCCAACCCGCAACATCACTTTTGGGTTTAATAACATTGGATTCAAAACAATTGAGGAATTTGGAAATAACAAATTCTTTTGTTTTGACGATTTAGGAGTAGAACCAATCGGCAGACATTTCGGTAAGGGTTGCAATGTTATGAGTGAAGTGTTATTATCCCGATATGAGTTGTTGCTAAAAATATAGATATTAACTCATCGAACTACAAATCTTAATGCACAGGAATTAGAATAACAATATGGGAATTGGGTCCGTTCCAGAATGAGACATCTGATCAGTTTTAGTTGAATTAGTCCAGATAAGAGATACTAAACTATTATTAGCATTTAAAAATATAATTGGTACTATAATTCAATTTTAAAAACAACATAAAAAAATCATTGCTTTTCATCTCTTAAAATTCAGTCACTTCAGTAGAAAATACTAACGACTGAAGCTATTGAATCCCTCTTTTAAAATCCTTCATATTCTCTAAATAAGAGTACATCTTTGTATAAAATTTTATACAGATGAAACTCATTTCAGAAGAAAAAAATACCATTAGAGCTGCCTATCTTCAGTTAAAAAATATACTGAAGTGGCGACTAGATAATCCTGAAGCAGATTATAATAGTACTCAGAATAATTATCATTCAGCATTATTTTCAAGCACGCCTACGGGAAATTATATTCTTAAAAACGAGTTAGATTCTAGAGAAATTACAGTATTGCTTTTGGCATTAAGCCCTTATTTATACCCAACGCTGTTAAGAGAGGTTTCTTTAGAAAATAAGAGCAATATTCTATGTGATTTTTCCGAAATAAGAGCCAATCAAATAAACACAGATCCAACAGGAGAAACAGTGCAATATGTATTGGGAGGAACCTCTATAGAACAATGTTTACAAACATTATTTTATTTTAGGGACGAACATTTTTTCACTAAAAAGCACGTACTGTATTTAGATATTACTCCCAAGGGAGTTCCTTTTACAAGAGGGAAATTACAAGTATATCAAGATGCTTTTCAGGAAATAGTATTTGGAGCTACTTGCACACCAAAATTAAGCGAAGAGTTTCCGGCACAAGAAATTAATACTGGGTTAGCTTGGGGCGATTTAATATTACCCAACAATACGCTATTGAGTATTCAAGACATGCATAGGTGGTTACAGCATAATGATACGTTGTTAGGGGAGTTAAACATGGGCAAAAAGTTTAAGCCAGGGTATCGTGTGTTATTTCATGGTCCTCCAGGAACCGGAAAAACGCTAGCTGCTAGTTTATTAGGAAAACATACTAATAAGCCCGTTTTCAGAGTAGATCTATCGGTTTTGGTGTCAAAATATATTGGAGAAACAGAAAAGCATTTGGCTAATTTATTTAACAAAGCAGAAGATAAAAACTGGATTTTGTTTTTTGATGAAGCCGATTCTATTTTTGGGAAACGTACCAGTGTAAAAGATTCGCATGATAAGTATGCCAATCAAGGAGTGTCCTATTTATTGCAAAAAATAGAATCTTTTCCTGGGATGGTAATTCTAGCATCTAATTACAAAGAAAATATCGACAATGCTTTTATGAGGCGTTTTCAATCTATTATTAAGTTTGAGCTGCCAAGAGCTGCTGAACGTATAAAAATATGGGAACGGAATTTACCTAAACAGCTTCAATTAGCTGACGGTGTAGATTTACAAACGATAGCTCATAAATACATATTAAACGGTTCTAATATTATGAATTGTATTCATGATGTAAGCTTGCAAGCTCTGGCTAATACAGACCGAGTAATTACCCAAGAAATGCTGTTGCAAAGCATTAAAAAAGAATACGAAAAAGAAGATAAAATATTTTAATCCCTTTTTAAAGGGAGTAATCCTCAATAGGTTTTAAGCTTATTGAGGATTGCGGTGTTTCTTATTAAGAATACACTAATAATTCATAAAAAAAATAGTGACATGCGCATATTAAAGCCAACAATACCAAAACCAATACAGGCAAAGGTGTTAAAACCTAGCCCTAAAGTGGCGCCTAAAATCAAACCCGTTCCGGTAGTTGATAAAGTTGTTCCAGAAACAACCGTTCAACGGCAGCAAATAAAAACACCAGTAGTTAAAAAAGAAATTACTAGTGCAGAAAAGTTAGCAATAACGAAGCCTAAAAAAATAGCTGCAGGACTTCAAGAGGAAGCTCCAGCACCAGAAAAGAAAACAGGAATAGAAGGAAATAAGGGGATATATCCCGAGGAAAAAAAATCCGGGACCCCGGGTAAGAGGTCCTGTCTGGAATTTGAAAAACATGAAACCATAAAATAACTTTGTCAAATATGGTCCGATCGAATTCATATTGCCATGTTTTTTTAATAATTACATTCCGCTAAAATAATTACACACATAAACTCGATCGAGCCAAATTTGACATAATTATTTTATGTTTTCGTTTTTTCCGATGTTTTAAAATGGCCTATTTCTTGACCATTT
>JABSPO010000255.1 GCA_013214625.1 Flavobacteriaceae bacterium | reverse complement strand
TTATACTGATGAGGCTATATATGTTGCGGCATACATGTACGATAATGAACCAGACAAAATCTTAAGGCAATTTAGCCAACGTGATCAATTTTACACCCAAGCTGATTTCTTTGCTGTTATCCTTAACACCTACAACAACAGCATAAATGAAACTAAATTTTTAGTCACTTCTGCAGGAACACTTGCTGATGCAACTAGTGAAAACGGACGTGATGATTGGAGTTGGAATACTGTATTCAAAGCAGAAATTAGTTTTGACGATAAAGGTTGGTATGCTGAATACCGTATTCCTTACTCAGCGTTGCGTTTTCCTGAAAAGAAAGAACAACTGTGGGGATTACAATTTTATAGACAAATAAAACATTTGAATACAAGTTATTCTTGGAATTATATTGACAAAAGTACTGGGAATGAAAGTCAATACAACGGTTTATTAACCGGTATAAAAGACATCTCTCCACCTACTAGGTTGAGTTTTTACCCATTCACTGCTGTTAACCAAGAGTTTTTTGACGGAAGTAGTGAAACAACTTTTAGTGCTGGTATGGACATTAAATACGGTATTAGTGATAGTTTTACGCTAGACGCAACACTTATTCCTGATTTTGGACAAGCAAAATTTGATGATGTAACTTTAAACCTAGGTCCATTTGAACAAACCTTCTCTGAAAACAGAGCGTTTTTTACTGAAGGAACCGAATTATTCAATAAAGGAAATTTATTCTATTCGAGAAGAGTTGGTAATACACCTTCTGCTTTTAGTACTGCTTATAATAATTTAGGCGATAATGAAACAGTATTAGAAAATCCTGAAAGTGTAAAATTATTAAACGCTATAAAAGTATCTGGTAGAACAAAAGATGGTTTAGGAATAGGTTTTTTCAATTCCGTTACTCAAAAAACAGAAGCCGAAATAGTTGACGAAGTAACTGGTCAACGCAGAAAAGTAGTTACAGAACCTACTACTAATTATAATGTATTTGTTTTGGATCAACAATTAAAAAACAGCTCTTCTATATCACTGGTAAATACTAATGTAACTAGAAACGGACACTATAGAGACGCCAATGTTTCGGCATTATTATTTGGAATTAATAACAAAAAAAGATCCTTTAAATACAGCGGTAAAGCAGTAATGAGTCAAATAAACGATATCGACAATAAAGCTGGATTTTCAACCAAATTTGATATTGACAGAACAAAAGGACGATTTCGTTACTCCGTTTCAAACAGAATAGCCAACAAAACCTACGACATTAACGACTTAGGAATTAGCCAACGAATAAATTACAACAACAGTAGCTTAGACCTTTCATATCAAAATTTTGAACCTACAAAAACGTTTAACAAATATCGTATAAACGGGTGGTTTAACCACAACAGGCGTTTATTACCTGATGTTTTTGTAAATAATTCCTATGGTGTTGGTTTTTTTGCAGCTACAGTTAAAAGGTTATCCTTTGGAGGAAACATAAGAGGAAACAGTAAAAGAAAAGATTTTTATGAACCTCGTACAGAAGACAGATTCCTGGAACGTCCAGAAATGGTAGGAAGTAACATTTGGATTTCTACCGATTTTAGAAAAAAATTCGCAATAGAATCTAATATAAATTACTCAACATTTATCGACAGTGAGCAAAAAGGTTTATACATGCGTATTGAACCTAGATACCGTTTCTCTAATAAATTTTCTCTTATTTACGCAATCAGTCGTTGGGTAGGTAGTAACCAAACCGGTTATGTAAACACCGTTGACGATGACATTATTATAGGCCAACGTGATGTTAAAAATATAGAAAACTCTATTACTGCAAGCTATAATTTCAGCAGTAAACAAGCAATAAACTTCAGTTTGCGTAACTTCTGGTCAACCGCAAGTTACTCTGATAATAAATACGGAAGCTTAAATATTGACGGTACTTTGACTCCTTTTGATTACGACACAGTAAATAACGATCATAATACCAATTTTAATATCTGGAATATTGATTTAACCTACAATTGGCGATTTGCTCCAGGAAGTGAAGCCATTCTTTTATATCGTAATAAAATATTTAATCAAGATGAATTTTCGGAACGCAACTTCTCGGATAGTGCCGATGAACTATTCAAGCAACCAATACAACATAATGTTTCTTTAAAAATTGTATATTATCTTGATTATAATAATATAAAAGGTTTACTTAAAAAAACTTAAAAAATATTTCCAGCCAAAAGCAGATATTTTAGACTAACCTACAACTATTTTCAAGCAGGCTTCTTTTTACCGAAGATTATGGTGTTTTTATCGAAAACACCATAATCTTCGGTAATTTTATTAGTAATTACCCTATCTTTATAGTAGAGTAATCAACCCTCTACCCCCTATAAAAGCTACTTTTTTTATATTAATTTAAAATTGTACGCTTATGACTATTAATATATTCTTTCGTTACTCAATTCTTTTATTAACCTGCAATACATCTGCTCAAGTAGGTATTGGTACCACCTCTCCCACAAGTACACTACATGTAGTAGGATCAATTGATCCTTTACGCTTAGAAGGTGTTCAAGATGAATCGTTAGCCAATATAAATCAAGCTAACAATACCACTAAAACCTCTGAGGTATTAGTATGCAATTCATTAGGGGTATTCAAAAAAGTGAAGCCTGAATATTTAGATGTTGAAGCTTATGTTTCAATTAATGAATTTTTACGATCAGAACCCATTATTATTCCTCCTTCAGGAAATTTCAAGGGAAATGTTGTATACATTGTTCCTAGTGAATATGACGGGTTTATTGTTGAAAGTGTTACCTACAGAGTAATGTCCACAGGTGACAACTTTACAGCCGGATTAGCAAAAGATTCCAATGGAATTGAAACTAATTTAGCCCTAACTACAACAATAGGTGCTATATATACTTCTACAATAGTTGGAGGAGCAATTTCAGTAACAACTGGAGATGCAATTTACACAACTTTAAGCGGCACTACACCAGCCACCCAACCAAAAGGATTAAGCTGTACGCTTAGATTAATAAAACCATAAACTAGAAACTTATGAATTCATTAAAACTTACCTTTTTTTTAGTTTCTACAATGTGTTTTTCACAAAATAGAAGCACCACGACTTTAAGGCCACACACCTACAAATCCTCTTGTCAAGCAATTATAGAGTCCGACCCACCAACTCAGATATCAAATTTATATGCGCGCTGGGATTCATCTTCTCCTACAAATATTTTCGACGAGAATAATGTAGATGCCACACAACCTTCTTTTACTGGAAAAGTTAGGTATTGGAGGGATATTTCTGGAAACAACAATAATTTAGAATGTATTAGAGTTAATGGAAGTTATAACTCTTCTGATTTAGCGGATTATATTCCATCAAACGTAAACTCTCCTATTTATTTAAAAGATTCTGAAATAATTTCAAACTCAGAAACTGTTCCAAAAGAATTACGGTCAAACACTGGATTTCTAATAAACTCTGACTTTACTTTTGTCTTCGTTATGAAAGCAAATAACGCAGTAATTAATGACTTTAATTGTTTTATCTCATCCGATAATGATTCTGATGATAATGAAAGTTGGCAATTTGGTTGGCCAAGAGCTACTGAGTTAGATTTTGAAACAGGTATTCCTGTGGGAAACAGCCCTAAAACATTTTGTATTCTTGGTAAGTCTAATAATTCCCGTTTTTCTATAAATACAGGGATTCCTTATGATAATCAAATTCATGTTTGGGTTATCAAAGTTAAATATGGAGCTACAGCTGCTAGTTCTAATGTAACTATTAATGTTGATGGAAATGAAATAAGAAATGTAAACGGAATTAGAGTACGAATGAATTTAGTTAAACTTTTTAGGAACAGAAATAACTCCTCAGAATTTAATGCTAGTTTTTATGAATTTTTTACATACAATTCATTAATTTCTGACCAAGAAATTCAAAGTTTATCTTATTGGTTAGTCTGCAAATGGGGGGTTCAAATTTAAAAACCTCCTTTTTACTTTAATTAAATTGGTCAACAAACC
>JABSPO010000254.1 GCA_013214625.1 Flavobacteriaceae bacterium | reverse complement strand
AGTAATCATGAACTCCATTAAAAAACAATAAGAGTAATGTGAATAAACACTCTTTTTACGAAGCGACGATAGGAGCATAGTGAGAATGTTTTACGTTATAATTAATGTTCCATTTACAAGTTTATTTTTATTATCTATTCCGATGCAAACCCTTGTATTATTTGTATCTCAGGTAATATATTTTGAAATTATTAACGAAAAAACTGTTTACACAAATACATTTAACTATAATAAAAAGATAAATCTAGCACCAAGTAAGGTTTTAAAAAGCATAAGTATTACAGCTTCAAAAACTCCAACAACTTTATGGTTGGATAAAACTGATATTTTTAAAAACAGTATGTTTTTGTTGAAGAATTGTAGCAATTGTATTATAATCAAACAAACTGTGTTTTGTTTCTGATTTTGAAATCGGGTATTTCTACGCATAAAAAAATATTGAAAGAGTTTTATTTTTAGTCAAAATTATTTTTAACAGATGACACGTAACTCTGTCGTTTCTTAGATATAATAAACTAAAATTTAAATCAATGCAGAACGATACATTTACAGTAGCAGATTATTTATTGACCCGCTTAAAGCAACTTGATGTTACAGAATTATTTCAAATTCCTGGAGATTACGTTAAAAATTTCAAACAAGCTTTAGAAAAATTTAAAGGAATTGAAACTATTGGAACTTCTAATGAATTAGATGCTACTTATGCTGCAGATGCTTACGGAAGAACGAGGGGCCTATCTGCTGTTTCATTACAATATGGTGTAAGTACTTTTAGTGCATTAAATGCAGTAGCAGGTGCTTATGTAGAATCCAGTCCAATGGTTGTAATAAGTGCTACACCTGGCTCTAATGACCGACAAATTGGAAATATGTATAATGTTTTATACCATCACTCAACTGGTAACTTAAAAGCAGATCAAGAGATATTTAATCACGTCACAGTTGCTTCAGAAACGTTAAGTACATCTGTTGGTGCAGCAAAAAAAATTGATAAATTACTAATTGCAGCAATTACACATAAAAAACCTGTTTACATAGCGTGTTATAGTGAGGTTTGGGGAGAACCCTGCAAACGACCTTCAAAAAAGAAGTTACAGCCTAAAGTTAAAAAGAGCAAACAAGATGCATTGAAAAATGCTGTAGATCAAGCATGGGCACAGTTATCATCTGCAAAAAAACCAATGATTTTTGCTGGTGTTGAAATTTTACGACATGGCTTATCAGATTTACTTCAAAAAATAATAGACGCAAGTGGATTTATATACACAACAACATCACTTGGTAAAACTGTACTAGATGAAAAAGGCGATAAGTTTATTGGTACGTACTCAGATGCTGCCTCTATAGATAATGTGAAAAATTATGTAAAGGAATCAGATTGCTTTTTAACCTTAGGAACCATCATTACAGATGATTATTTGTGGTTTATTGAAAATAAATATTCTAATATGGTGTTGGCAACAACAACAGAAATTAGAGTTGGATATTTTACATATAAAGGAGTTACCATGAAAGATTTTATGGAAGCCTTATTACAACGTTTTGAAAACAGTAAATCTTATCCATTAAAAGAAAAAGCGCCTAAGCAACCTAAATACCCTGAACCCTGGACCTCTTCTTCAGACCCAAAATACAATGACAAACCAGATGTTATCACCTATAATCGATTTTTTCAACACACAGTTAAACATTTAGATGATAACAAAATGTGGGATTCAATTAATCTAACATTTGGTGTGAGTTCTGCAATGTATGTAGCCACAAATATTTATGGGATGAAAAAAAACAGTTTCATCAGTTCAGCTGCATGGCAATGTATTGGTTATGAAACTGGTGCTGCTTTAGGAGCACAATTAGGAAGTAAAAAACAATCCTGGACAATTGCTGGTGATGGAGGATTTATGATGATCTGTCAATCACTTTCAACCTTGGTAAAATACGATGTGAATAGCGTCATTTTTGTAATGAGCAATCAAGTTTACGCAATAGAACAAGTTTTTGTTGATATAGATGCTTTTTGTCCGAATGGTAAATTTGATGAATTTGATTATTTACCAAAATGGGATTATATGGCTTTAGCGAAAGCATATGGAGCAAATGGTTATCAAGCAAATAACATAAAAGAATTAAATAAAGTATTAGAAAAACTTCGAACATCAAAAAGTAACAAACCAACTTTAGTAGAAGTCATTATTCCTGAAAAAGATTTAGCAGGGCAAATGAAAAATTTAACACCACAAGTAATGAATTGCAATAAATAAAAAATATAAAATGAAAAACAAAACATATTCAATTTTTGGAGCTGGTGCAGCTGGTTTATATACAGCATGGAGATTACTTCAAGGAAAACAAGCAAATGCAAAAGACAAATCTAAAATTTTAGAAAAAGGAGATGTTCTCGAATTATACGATTGGGGAAAATATCAATTTTCAGAAAAAGAAAAAGGAACGCGAGAAGCGGGGGCCAGAGTTTGTACTTGGCATTATAAAGACAATCCAGAAGCCTCTTATTTAGAATTAGGTGGAATGCGTTATTCTGCCTGGGATTATGAAAAAACAAAGGACAATCCAAATCCGAATGACGGTAATAATCCTGGACATCGATTAGTAACCAAAACCATTAGTGAAATTGGTTTAGAAAAATACTCTGTACCTTTTAATGAAGCTAGTGATCCACTGTTATCATTAAGAGCAAAAAGCATGTATACATCAGAAATTGATGCTAAAAATCCTGCTCCATATAATGTAAATAATTATGGAGCAGATTCTGGACCAGACGACGGTTTTACGAAAATTGAAGCCGTAGGAATTAATGTTTCTGAAACTGCATTACCACCTACAAGAAATGAATGGTGTAAATTTTACGAAGACGGAAAAATAAAAGAAGATTTAGGAGATGCATCTATCTTTAAAGAAGGACAAAAATTAAAAGATATAGGGTACTGGAATTTGGCCTATAATGTTTTAGGACAAGAAGGCTTTAGTTATTTAGCAGATGGTAACGGATATTCTTCAAATGTAGTAAATAGTAACTCTGCACAATCGTTTGAAGTAAATAACGAGTTTACACCAGGAACGCTTTATAAAACATTAACAATTGGCTATTCTGGTATTTTTTCTACACTTTTTCAAGAGATTGTTAAACTAGCAAAAAAGAAAGGGATTCGTTTTGAATACCATTCAAATACAAGGTTGCGTTCTATTTTAGAAAATAAAAATGTAATTCATTATACAACTGCAAGCAGAAAAGAACCTAATAAGGAATTGGATGCAAAAACTTGTGACGCAGCATTTTTAGCGATGGGAAGATATGCAATTGATTTAGTGGCACAAGCAACACGTTATGCGAATAAAAAACAAGGTGATTTTGATGTCTTAAATGAAGATAAAGTGCAATTGTATTTAGAATCTGTTTTAATGCAGCCTTCTTATAAAATCGGGATGTTCTTTGATTCACCTTGGTGGAGAGACGATATTCCTTCGCCTGCAAAATATCCAGCTAAATTGAATAGTTATTTTTTAACTCAAGATGGAATTAAAACGCTTAAAAAAGATAAATTTCCTGCCAAATACATAGAAACAATAGAAAAAGCTGCTTCAGAAGCTGCACAAGCAAAGTTGGCTGCAGAAGCACTAGGCCATGCATACGATAATTCTGTAACCACAATTATAGATACAACGTATACCTCAGAAGCCGATTTTTTAAGTACTGCAGAATCTATTGTAGAGGCCAATTTCAGTTATAAAGAAAAACAACAAATTACTCATATAGCACATTTAGATACTATTGGACCAAGTGCAACAGATATGCCAATTAGACAAGTAGTTTATTTTGGAGACAATTCACGTAGTAAAAAAGGTGAAAAAGTGTACGGAATTCTAGCGAGTTATGACGATATACGCTACACAACCTTCTGGAAAGCCTTAGAACTTGGACCAAATAAAAAGCGAAAAATAGCGGAATCTAAAGATACTCAACCATTGGAAGGACCACGTAAAGCACCTGCAATAATGGTAAAAATGCTACGTCAACAATTGGCAAGTTTGCATTTTGGTTCTCAAGCAGGTTATGCATCAATTCCAGAGCCTTTAGAAACCAAATATATGGACT
>JABSPO010000253.1 GCA_013214625.1 Flavobacteriaceae bacterium | reverse complement strand
TTTGAGTAAAGCCATTCGTTTAAACTCAGCAGAATATCGTTGATAGCTTTTGCCTTTAGTCATGAAACACCTCCTGTTGTATTTCTACAACAATTATAGTGTGTCCACAAAACTGGGGTAAGACTATATAGCAGACCTTTTGTTGATGGCAGTAGTCGCCTATGAACTGACGGTCGATAACGTAAATCGGAGGCTGCATGGGTGCAAATAATTTGAAAAACAATGCCTCGCAACCTATATTATAACTTTGTGAGAAAAGCGCAGGCTCAGACTCGACTAGAGAGCTTTATTGGGCAGTCTCATATTCTATAGGTACTTTATATTGTTGAAAAATTTTTTGATAAATTTCATTCCCTTTTATTATTCTTAGGCCATTGTTAAACTTTTCTGTTAACTCTTTTGCATGGGGATATTTCTTGGAAACCATAAGATGGAAGGTGTTAGTGCTCTCTGGCTTTTTGGCAAACGCAAAAGCAGAACTCTGATGAGGATAGACTTTCTGAATCAAGATACGTCCCACTAATTCAGGGAGTAATGTAAAGTCGATGCGCTCCTCCATGATCTTATGGATATTCTGTATGTCTGTTGTTACATAATTGACATTAAGATCCGCTGCCTGCAATGACTTTTTATACCAATAACCTCGAACACCTCCAATTGTATATTGTTGAAAATCAGTTAAGTTCTCCCATGAAAAACCATTAGGGAATCTTTCCTTTTTATAATAAAACTTGGGGAAAAAAAAGATCACAGGATCTGAAAAGTTAAAATCTTCTGCCCTCTGATCAGTAGTCAGATAGGGAAAAGTTGCAAAGGCTTCACCACTTTTTACAGTTGTTTCACCACGTTTCCATGGCTGTATTCTAAACTCGGCTTGTATGTTTAATTCATGAAAAACGGCTTTAACTATGTCGGGAAATATTCCCGTTATGACACTGCCTTCTTCGATAACATAGGGTTCATAGGCACTTGTTACAAAAATCAAGGGTTCCCTTGCATGAGAGATATGCCAAAAATTGATAAATACAAATATTATCAGTATCACTTGTTTCATAGCTTTCCAATTACAATATTGCCCAACAGTTTAATAGCGTAAATTCCCACAAACTCTGCTATTGAAGTAGATTAACAAAAAACACAGGTAAGTTATCTCATATTATGAGTACCTTACCAATAATATCTTTTTTGAAATATAATAATAATTTTATAAAAAATAAAGGTTTTCTAATTCAAGAGATTTTTTGGTTCGATATTTTTAAGTTATTATTTATTAATCAGCTAGTTTTGACGAATTTAATATTCGAGTATTTTCATCTCTACATAGTAAGCCATTTGGGTGAAATAAATGAGTTGACCACAAGGTAGGTAGCGGCGGATGTCGGATGAACTGCCGTTAGAGAAGCTAGAGGTAATGTCTATTCGTATCAAAGTGATCATTAGAAAGATGATTTTTGTTGATGGAAATGGTCGGCTTTGTGGTGAAAGTTAGCCTTAGATAGTTATAAATTAACAATGAAAATAATATACCGCTAAGGACTTCTTGGTGCGCATAGTTGACATTAGCTGGCTCACTTTTTCAGGGGCAGCTGATCGGTTTAAAGGGGACATAAAGTTTTATATCAGTATTGATTCTTTGCGGTAATTGCAGGCTTTCGCTAACAAGTGATAATTACGTTGTGAATAACAATAATGAGCACAAACATGTTTTAATTAATTACACTAATGAAATACGTGTTTTAGATAGTTTAAACCTAATATTTTGAAGATAGGTATAAAGTTTTAACAGATATTCAATCATCTAATTATATTTTCATACTAAGAGCAATTTAAATTGTAGTTTGTTAATTTTATACAAAGAATTCAACTGGTTGATAAGTTTGTTGGTGTCAGGTTATTTTACAATAATACTTTATTTTAATTTGTATGAATTACTATCAGATTGAAATTGTTTATCATTTTATGTTTGGTATGAATTTTGTATAGGTGTTCGAAGTTTAATAAAGTACAACTTTAACGATTACCTACCTAAACTAATGGAAATACATTAAAAGGATTGTCAGATGAAATTAAAGTTTTTAAAAACTGCATTGATGGGAGTCATAATAACTCTTTGTAGTCTTGTAAATTCAGCCAGTGCAGGGCTGATACATGTCGGAAATGGTAGTTCTGGTAATAACGATTGCACTTTTGGTTGTATGTCAATTTATCAACAATCTTTCGATTCTTCTATTTTTCTTGGAGAGAATTTAGATATTTTAGATATGACATTTTATTCATCTAGTGGTGATTTTTATGGTGAGTATGATATTTTTATGAGCTATGCTGCAGGCGATCTGACTATAGATTTTGAAAATAATATTTCACAACCATGGACATACTTTTCTTCAGTTAACTTAGCAACAGACATTGTTAATTCAGAATTGAAGGTTAGCGGTTTATTTAATTATGATTCAACGATTGGGGACCTAATAATTGGATTGTATCGGACATCATCAACGAATAGCGGAAATTTTCTTCATCATGGTTCTGATCCTCGAATTCAAAGAGCCTATAAACATCCTAATGGTGTTCAATTCGCTCATAAAGATTATGGCGTAAATGTTACTTTTAATACAAGAGTTGCAAATGTCCCTGAACCTTCAACACTTGCTATTTTTGCATTAGGAATGATTGGTTTAGCATCACGCCGATTTAAGAAACAATCTTAATCGATATTTAGAGTTTCAAATTAATAAAGCACCATACGTTAAGTTTGGTGCTTTTTTTTCTTTGTTAGGTCTGCTTTCTTTTCTAAAGTGAATGTTAGGTGAGGTGATTTTGGTTCATAAAAAACGTCCGCAATGTGGTGTTAGTTGCCGTTATGAGGGTGAATCCTTATTACCATAAATAATGTAAGTAATATCGTACATTGGTGTGAGATATCCTTTTAAGGAAGTCTAGATACTAACTAATGTTATTTTAAAGTGATTGATTTTATTGTGCTTTGTTCCTATTTTACTTTTAATGAGTTTAGCATCGCCTTTTTTTATTATCCAGATGGTCAACTTGTTTTCAAGAATAGACTATTATTTGGCTATCAAGTTAAAAGGAGTAAGATCGCATGGACGTAAAAGAATTTGAACGTTTAAATTACCTTTCTGAAAAATCACTCAATGACAATGCTAATCTTCGTGAAATGAAAGAGTTCGAGCAGCTACACAGTAAATGGAACGAATCTGAAGAATTTAACTTATTTGTGCCATTTAGTTAGCATTATTAATACCTTTCATTTTGCCTGTTTTTAAACTTCTTAACATCGACGGTATTAAAATCACGATTTTCACAGCATATTGCTGCCATCAATTTCAAATCATCTGCACTTTCATCGGGTATCCAGAGCGTTACTTTCTTTAAACCTTTATCGCGCATATTTTGTTCATACATTGAGTTTCTACTTGTCATTTTAGCCTCCGTCACTGGTGACACATACGTTTTTGGTTGCTTGCATGTTGCTAGTTCCCTTTGGTTTTCAATTTAAGAAGTATCCCGCAGCTTGCTGCATAGAGTTGCGCGCTTAATTTGATACCAATCAAATGGGTGAAAGGCAGTATTTAGTCAACGGAAATTGCGGAGTGTCTGAGGTTATTTTCGTCTTTTTGAAAATGTTCTTAGAAACCGTCATTTTACTTTACTTAATAGTGACTGGAGCCTTTAGGAACTTGTTTTTATCTTTTGGAAGCGGAGCGCCCCCATATAGTAATACGGAGGTAAAGTATTTTTTTCCTACTCTGTGAACAACGAATATAAAAAACTTGGAGAAAGGTCTTTTTATTTTGTTTTTTAAGTGGTTTTGAACTTTATAGGATGGGAAAATAAAAAGCCCAATGTGAATGAATTAATGGGCTTTTAATAAAACGGCGTTATGGATTAAACGCCCCTCTTTTTTAGAGGTATTTTAAGTGTAGCACATGATTAAAAATGGACTCTATGAAACCGACAACTAAGTGCGCAAAGCGGAATGTAGAAGTGATGCTCACAAACCTTCCGCTCCTAGCCAATAGCCGACATTAGCTTTTGAGTTACTGGGCAGCACAGAACCTTCCACTTCTAGCTAAAAGCGAAAGGTTCTAGAAACGTTAAAAAAAGCTCACTTTTACCACATTGCCGACATATAGATT
>JABSPO010000252.1 GCA_013214625.1 Flavobacteriaceae bacterium | reverse complement strand
GTTACTTCTGCTAGAGTTGATAGAGCTCCTGTTCTTAAGAGATTTACTCCAAGAGCTAGAGGTAGTGCTTCTCCAAAGCATAAACCAACTGCGCATATCTTTATTGAAGTTGCTGCAGCACCAAAAGGAGACAAGTAATGGGTCAAAAAGTTAATCCAATAGGTTTAAGACTTGGTATTAATAGAAACTGGGATTCTAGATGGTTCCCTTCATTCAAAAAAATGCCTGCTAATGTTTCTGAAGATGACAAAATTAGAAAATTCATTAAAAAAGAATTATACTATGCTGGAATCGCTCAAACAATAATTGAGAGAACTGCTAAAAAAGTTAGAGTTACAATCGTTGCTGCTAGACCTGGTATTGTTATCGGGAAAAAAGGTGCGGATGTTGAAAAACTTAAAGCTAAATTAGCTTCACTTACTGGTAAAGAAATTGCTGTAAATATTAAAGAAGAAAGAAAACCTCAATTATCTGGTCAACTTTCTGCTGAAAATGTTGCACAACAATTAGAAAGACGAGTTGCATTTAGAAGAGCTATGAAAAGAGTTATGCAAAATGCAATCAAATCTGGAGCTAAGGGTATTAAAGTACAAGTAGCTGGTAGACTTGGTGGAGCTGAAATGGCTAGAACTGAATGGTATTTAGAGGGAAGAGTTCCTTTACATACTTTAAGAGCTAGAATTGATTATGGTTTTGCTGAAGGTCACACTACTTATGGTTGTGTTGGTATTAAAGTTTGGATTTTCAAAGGTGAGGTTCTTGCAAAAGGCGTTCCTGTTGAAAAAGCTGAAGATACTTCTAAACCAAAAAGAAGACCACAGAAGAAAAGAGGTAACTAATTATGTTAATGCCTAAAAGAACTAAATTTAGAAAAATGATGAAGGGACGAAATCGTGGTAAAGCGACAAGAGGTTACTCTTTAGCATACGGTGATATCGGACTTAAAGCTACTGAACATGGTAGAATTGATTCTAGACAAATTGAAGCTGCTAGGGTTTCTATGACTAGAAAAGTAAAAAGACAAGCTAAAGTTTGGATTATGGTATTCCCTGACAAACCTTTAACTGCTAAACCCTTAGAAACACGAATGGGTAAAGGTAAAGGTGCTGTTGATAAATGGGTTATGAATATCAAGCCTGGTCGAATTCTTTTTGAGATGGCTGGTGTAAGTGATGAGTTAGCAAGAGAAGCTTTAACTTTAGCTAGACACAAGTTACCATTCAAAAGTAAAATAATTACAAGAGATAGTGAAAATGATTTATTCTGATTTAAAAGAAAAAAGTTTAGAAGAACTAAACGGGTTATTAAAAGAAAATAAGGTGCTTCTTTTTGAATTAAAAGCTAAGCTAAAAACTATGCAGTTAACGAATACTTCTGAATTAAAAGTAGCTAAAAAAGATTTAGCTAGAATTCAAACAGCAATCACTGCAGTAAAAGCTAACTAAGGATCTATGATATGGCAATTAAAAAAGAGATTCAAGGTATAGTGGTAAAAATTTCTGGAGACAAAACTGCATCTGTATTAGTTACTAGATCTGTTATGCATCCTAAATATCACAAAACTGTGAAAAGATTTAAGAAATATTTAATTCATGATGAAAAAAATGAATTAGCTTTAGGTGATTCTGTTACTGCATTAGAATGTAGACCATTATCTAAAAGTAAATCTTATAGATTAAATACTATCCTTAAAAGAGGAGTTAAGTAATGATTCAAAGTTTTACAAGACTAAACGTAGCTGACAACTCTGGTGCAAAAGAAATTATGTGTATCAAAGTTCTTGGTGGATCTAAAAGAAGATATGCTTCTGTTGGTGATGTTATTGTTGCATCAGTTAAAAAAGCTATCCCTAATGGAAAAGTAAAAAAAGGTCAAGTTGTTAAAGCTGTAGTTGTTAGAACTCATAAAGAGATTCAAAGAGAAAATGGTTCTTTAATCAGATTCGATGACAACGCTGGTGTTATTCTTGATGCAAAAAGAGAACCAATTGGAACAAGAATTTTTGGACCAGTTGCTAGAGAAGTTAGATACAAAAACTTCATGAAGATTGTTTCACTTGCTCCGGAGGTACTATAGTATGGCGAATAAATTAAAAATCAAAAAAGGTGATATTGTAAAAATTATCGCTGGTGATGATAAAGGTAAAACAGGAGAAGTTTTAGTTTCTATGCCTGCATCTAGACAAGTAATTGTTAAAGATTGTAAAGTAGCTAAAAAAACTGTTAAACCTGATCAAGACAAAAACCCTAACGGTGGATTTGTTAACAAAGAGATGCCAATTGATATCTCTAATGTTGTAAAAGTAGAGGGTGAATAAGATGGCATCTAGATTATTAGAAAGATATAAATCAGAGATAAAAGCTGTTTTAGAAACTGAATTTCCTAAGAATAAAACGTTAACTGCGAAAGTAGAAAAAGTTGTTATTTCTGTGGGTGCTGGTGAAGCAATGAAAGATTCTAAATTAATGCAAAACATTCAAGATACTATCTCTTTAATTGCTGGTCAAAAAGCAGTTAAAGTTATTGCTAAAAAATCAGTTGCTGGTTTTAAAGTAAGAGAAGGTTATCCTGTAGGAATTAAAGTTACTTTAAGAGGCGAACAAATGTACGCATTCTTAGACAAACTTTGTTCTGTTGCATTACCAAGAGTTAAGGATTTTAGAGGTCTTAATAGAAATGGTTTTGATGGTTATGGTAACTTCAACTTTGGATTAGAAGAACAATTAATGTTCCCAGAAGTTGTTTATGATGATATTATTAAAACACATGGTATGAATATTGCTATTGCAACTTCTGCTGATAACGATGCGGAAGCATTCAGATTATTAGAATTAGTTGGTGTACCATTTAGTAAAGGAAGAGCGTAGTATGGCAAAAAAATCTATGATCGCTAAACAACAGAGAACTCCTAAGTTCGCTGTTAGAGCATACACAAGATGTTCAGTTTGTGGTAGACCACATTCAGTATACAGAGATTTCGGTCTTTGCAGAATTTGTTTAAGAAAAATGGCTAACGAAGGTTTATTACCTGGCGTTAGAAAAGCTAGTTGGTAAGGAAATAAAGCTATGATGAATGATATGATCGCAGATGCTTTAACTAGACTAAGAAATGCAGCATTAAGAAAGTTAGAAGTAACAACTCTTTTGCATTCTGGTACAGTTGTAGGCGTTTTAACAGTGTTAGAAAGTAAAGAATATATAACTTCTTTTAAAGTTATTGATGGTGAAAACAACAAAAAAACAATTAAAGTAACTCTTAAATACGATGATAATGAGAAATCAGTTATCAACGAAATCAAAAGAGTTTCTAAACCTGGAAGAAGAGTTTATAAGTCATCTTCTGAGTTAAAACATTTTAAAAACGGATACGGTACAATCATTGTTTCTACAAACAAGGGTGTTATTGCTAACGACGAAGCTTTTGCTTCTAAAGTTGGTGGTGAAGTACTGTGTACAGTTTGGTAGGGGTAGAATATGTCAAGAATTGGTAAAAAAACTATCGCTATTCCTGCAGGAATTGAAGTTTCTGTAGAGGGTTCTATTATTTCTGTAAAAAAAGGAAATAAAGTATCAACAGTAGAAACTCATAACAGAGTTACTGTAGTTATTGAAAATAATGAAGTGAACTTAGGAAAAGTTGGAGAAGAAAAAGAATCTTCTGCTTTCTGGGGAACATACAGAGCATTATTAAACAACGCAATCACTGGATTAGACAAAGGTTTTCAAAAATCTTTAGAAATCAACGGTGTTGGGTACAGAGCTGCTGTTAAAGGTAAAGTATTAGAATTACAATTAGGATATTCACATCCTATTAATTATGATATTCCAGAGGGATTAGATATTTCTGTTGAGAAAAATATAATCCATGTTAAGGGTGCTGACAAACAACTAGTTGGTCAAGCTGCTGCAATTATTAGAGGCTACCGAAAACCAGAACCGTATAAAGGTAAAGGTGTTAAGTATACTGACGAGGTTATCGTTAGAAAAGCCGGAAAAACTGCGAAGTAAGGGTAAATAATGAGTAGAGCAAAAGACATAGCAAAAAAGAATTCGTTAAGATTAAGAAGAAAAAGAAGAGTTAGAGGTAATATCTCTGGTTCAGCTGTACTTCCTAGACTTACAATTTTTAAATCGAATAAATATTTAAGTGCACAAGCTGTTGATGATGTTAATGGAGTTACTT
>JABSPO010000251.1 GCA_013214625.1 Flavobacteriaceae bacterium | reverse complement strand
CGGATTTTCGTATCGACACAAGCCATAAGCTTTTATGTTTTGTTTTTAATTTGTCGTTTTAAAAAAGCCAAATTAAAAGATTTGGCGACTAAGTAAAGATAAAATTACTTCTCGGATTACACGCCAAAACTCGTATTATTTATAGGTGTTGTTACCAATAGTTTTTACATTTTTACCATAAATCAACATGATGTTTTGAATTGACCTTAATTCCAAAAAGATATGCTGGTACAAACGAGCCCATAGTGTTTATTTTTTCAATTATCTGGTCTTTGGAATAGTCTTTCTTGAGAATATAGGTGTTACTTTCTATATTAACTACCATTCCTTCTGAACTTACAAATAGAGTAAAAGATCTGAATTCATAATTATTCTCTGATTTGTCCTTATTGATAATTTCAAAGTATTTTTTAAGAAAATCTCGTAATAGGAAATCATTTCCAATAAATTTAGGTTGACTTTCAGTTTGAAAATAGTATTTCTTTAAATCTATTATTTTTGATTTTTCCTCTCTGGATTTTAGGTATAAATCTTTAGCCTCTTTTCTACTTATATTATAAATGTCTTTTCCGAATTTCTCACGAATAAGATTATCCATTTTATATATATAGCACTGGTATTTTTTTGGCTGTAATTCTATTGTTTCATTATCTAAATATATTGAATGTTTTACATAAAGATAAATTTCAAAAAAATATTCAAATTCATCATCAATACTACTAAATTCAACTTCAATAAGGTCGAAGTTTCCTACGAATTTTCCTTTTTCAAAATCATTAGTTGCTTTTAATTCATTAATGGTACATTCTTGAGTTGATTTAGTTTCTGATTGAGAAAAGCATTTAAAACTAAGAATTATTAATGTTATTAAAATATATTTTTTAGTCATATTATTGGTAACGTTTAGCTATGAATAGTGCGGGGCAGAAAATCCGCGGATTTTCGTATCGGCACAAGACAATAGCTTTTTGTTTTGATTTTAGTTTGTCGATTTATAAAAGCCAAACTAAAAGGTTTGACGATTAAGTAAATATACACAAGCTCTGGGACTATATGCCAAAACCCGTATTATTTTATAGGTTTTGTTACCAAACGTTTTTAATTATGAACAAGCCCATCCAAAACCTAATTCACTTTTGTTATCTGGGCTTTGTGTTAAATGACCAACACCAACGTCTCCAAACATATAGGGGAGATTGTCTCCTGAGGAAATTTGAAATATTAAATCCATTTGACTTTCAGTTTGTCTATCAAATGGATACTCGACAGATTGCACCCAATATGGCCAACCGAATAACTTGTCTTCTTGAATAGTTAAACCTTGTTCTCGTTCTTCCATTAATTCATAGACATCATCATCCAAATCTAAGTCGATGTTTAATTGCTCATATTCTTCATAATGTGGATAATCGTCTTTAGCTTCCCAACTTAAAATTATTCTCTCTTCAAATAATTCATCTATTTTAGGGGTGATTTCAAAAGGCTCTCCTTCAATTTCTATAGTTCTACATTCAACAACCTTGGAGAAAGGAAAAAACGCTTCTAAATCGGATTCACAAAGGGGTTCACTAGAAGTACAATAAAATAGTTGAGTTAGGCCTTTTTCTTTTGCTTTAGGTAAATCTTCTAGATTTAATTGCAGGAATAATTGCATGTTTTTATTACAATTAGGACAAATAGGCCAATCCGTTTCATTTCTTAAATATGGATATCCTCCAAATTTTGATTTAGTAGAAAATTGTAGTTCACTAATTTCAGTAACTGGGATGTATGCAGTTCTCTTATGTTTTTCAAGAATATTAATTGTTTTTTGATATTCATTTTCTATCTCAGAAGAAGGTTCTTCCATTTCCTGATCCTTAATAGTTTCGTTAGATTTTAAGCCGAAAAGGTTTTTCAAAAAGTTCATTTCTTCTAATGTTTGGTAACGTTTAGCTATGAATAGTACGGGGCAGAAAATCCGCGGATTTTCGTGTCGGTACAAGCCATAAGCTTTTTGTTTTGTTTTTACTTTTGTCGTTTTATAAAAGCCAATTTTTAAATCATGAACACCTCTAAATTAAATAAGAAAGGAGGTGAGTAAATTAAAAGATTTGGCGATAATGTAAATATACACAAGCTTTCAATTTAACACACCAAAACCCGTATTATTTATAGGTTTTGTTAGGTATATTTTATATATCAATGTATGTCCAAGATTCCCCATCTTTCATAATCAATAGAGCAGATTCTTTTCCAGAATAGTTTACTCCGTTTATACCCATTGAATGTTTTAAGACAACAACTCCAAAATTTCTATCAGAATCAAAACATATTCTTGAACAATAAATAGAAATAGCATTTATGCGTATAGGTGTGCTCTCTTTATACTTGTCAGCAAGTTTGTAAGGTGAATTAAGTATTATTGAATATGGTTGTATTTTTTTATTGTCTAAAGTTTTGAAATTGGTAGAGGTTATCAATTTCTGATATACATCTGAGTATTTTGTATTTTTATAATTATTTGCAAATAGCCATGGGGCATTATTTTTTCTTTGTATAAGAGAAAATAAAGAATCTGATATGAATACCTTATAGTGCTTAATGAGATTTGTATTTATTAACACTACTTTTTCTAGTGGAATTATAATAGAATCCACTCTAGGTTTTTTTAAAGTAGTTCTAGTATTAGTTTTGTATGTTCGAGATACCGCAAATTCATTCCTTAAAAGATATTCGTTTATAACGTCTTTTATTGCATTTATCTCTTCATCCTCGTATGAAGAGCATCCTATGAGTATAAAACAAACTAGTATGTATAAATATGTTTTCAAATTAGTTATGCCTAACGTTTAGCTATGAATAGTACGGAGTAGAGGAGGATTAACCTTTCGTTTTAAAAAGCCAAATACTAAAAGTTTGGCGACCATGTAAATATACACTTACGTCTCGAATTACACACAGGAAACCGTATTATTTATAGGTGTTGTTGGCAAATCGTTTTCAGTAATTTTCGAAACGAGTTCCATTTAGTTTTTCATTCAGTTCGTTAATCTTTTCATTCAGACTTTTTTTTGATAGTATAAATTCTTTCGTGTCTAACTTTTCAGGATTTAGGTCTTCTATTTCATTTCGCAAAGAGTTCCTTTTAGAGGCTAATTCATATTGTTCGAATTCAGTTTTCTTTTTTTGTATCAACTCTTTTGATTCTACATATTCTTTTTCTGGGATTTCCGAAAAATAATTTTCTCCACGTTCTTCGTCTGAAAGACATTGACTAAATTGAAGTGTTGGTTTTCTTCTAATTATTTGACGAAACGTGTCAGAATGTATTGTTATTGTACCTTCTTGGGTTTCTATTATCCATTCAGTTGTATTTTCAACAGTTGATTTAGAAATTTCATAAATTTCTAAACCATTCACAAAATCCGTTATGAAGTTTACTTTAAATAAAGTCACATTATAAAAAATCAGAGTAGCTGGTGAAATCCAACACGTATTTGGGATTCCCTCATTTTCGGATGCATTCCATATAAAAAAATAATCTATATCGAAACTTACTTTATCGTCAAATTTAAGCGCATAAATTGGGCAGTCGTGCCAACTCATTTTGTCAAAGTCATTATTAGACCAAATCCACTTTTCTAGCTTATAAGTTTTCATTTATAGTACTGTTCTTTAATGTTTGCCAACGTTTAGCTATGAATAGTACGGGACAGAAAATCCACAGATTTTCGTATCGACACAAGCCATAAGCTTTTAGATTTTGTTTTAATTTTGTCGTTTTAAAAAAGCCAATTTTCAAATCATGAACACCTTTAAATTAAATAAGAAAGGAGGTGAGTAAATTAAAAGATTTGGCGATAATGTAAATATACACAAGTCTTCAATTTCAAACACCAAAAAACGTATTGTTTATAGGTGTTGTTAGGCAACGTTTTTACTTATTCAGTCAATTTTTGAATTCCGAGTGAGACTAAAACTCTATGTCGTCCTATAAACTCCATTATTGGTCTAGATGTCATTTTTCTATTCTTTTTGCATTCTGTTTTGAATGTCGAATAATCCATTCCTATTTCGTTTAAATACTTACCAGCAAGGCTTTTTTTATCAGCAATCGTTGATAAAATAATATGTTCTACATTTACTTCGTTGTCCAAGTATGTTTTAGCATAATATTTTGCGTTTTTTAAAGTAAATTCAAATTCTTCTGTCAAGTAATATTTTTCAATTTTGCCTTTCTTATCTTTTTTCATTGAATCAATAA
>JABSPO010000250.1 GCA_013214625.1 Flavobacteriaceae bacterium | reverse complement strand
AAACCCACTGGTGGGATTAAATTTTCATGAACTATGGAAAATCAAACACAAGTATTAGAGCCAAAAAAAGCGATAGAAAAAACAACAATTTCTGGAGCAGAAGCTGTAATAAAATCTCTACTAGAAGAAGGAGTTAAATTGGCTTACGGATATCCTGGTGGAGCAATTATGCCTATATATGACGAGATTTATAAATATCAGGATCAGTTTACACATATCTTAACTCGTCATGAGCAAGGTGCTATACATGCTGCTCAAGGCTTTGCTAGAGTAACAGGGAAGACAGGTCTCGTTTTTGCTACTTCAGGACCAGGAGCAACAAATTTAGTTACTGGAATTGCTGATGCACAAATAGACTCAACACCTTTAGTTTGTATTACAGGTCAAGTAGCGTCACATTTATTAGGTACTGATGCGTTTCAAGAAACCGATATTGTTGGAATATCGACACCAATAACAAAATGGAATTATCAAATAACAAAAGCAGAAGAAATACCTTCAATTATTGCTAAAGCATTTTATATAGCGAAGTCTGGACGTCCAGGGCCTGTTTTAATCGATATTACAAAGGATGCTCAAATGGGAAGTTTAGATTTTTCGTACGAAAAATGTAAAGGAATAAGAAGTTATGCCCCAAAACCTGAAATGAATATCGATCAGGTAAAAGCTGCTGCGAATATCATTAATAGCGCTAAAAAGCCATTTATAGTAATGGGACAAGGTGTTATTTTAGGTGCAGCTGAGCAAGAACTTAAAGCTTTTATTGAAAAATCAGGAATACCAATAGCATCTACAGCATTAGGTTTATCTGGGCTAGAGTCAAACCATCCATTAAATGTTGGCATGGTAGGTATGCATGGGCATTACGCTCCTAATGTAAAAACAAATGATTGTGATGTTTTAATTGCTATAGGAATGCGTTTTGATGATCGTGTAACAGGAGACTTGAATAGATATGCTAAACAAGCAAAAATTATTCACTTCGAATTAGATCCAGCTGAGGTAGATAAAAATGTAAAAACAGCTGTAGCTGTATTAGGAGATGTAAAAGAAACATTAGCTGCTTTATTACCTTTAATAGAGAAAAGAGAACATCAACAATGGCACCAAGAGTTTAAAGACCTATATGCTATAGAGTATGATAAAGTTATCAAACCCCAATTAGAGCCAACAAAAGAAGGCTTGACTATGGGGGAGGTAATAGAAGGAATTAATAAAGAAACGAATGGTGATGCAGTTATCGTTTCCGACGTAGGACAACATCAAATGTTTGCTTGTCGCTATGCTAAATTCACCAAAACTAGAAGTCAAGTAACTTCAGGAGGATTGGGAACTATGGGATTTGCTTTACCAGCAGCAATAGGAGCTAAAATGGGTGTGCCAGACAGAGAAGTTATCGCTATAATTGGAGATGGTGGATACCAAATGAACATACAAGAATTAGGAACCATATTTCAAACAAAAATACCAGTTAAAATAGTGGTATTAAACAATAGCTTTTTAGGAATGGTGCGTCAATGGCAAGAGTTGTTTTTCGATAAGCGTTATGCATCTACAGAAATGGTAAATCCAAATTTTGTGAAAATAGCAGAAGGTTATGATATTACAGCTCGAAAAGTTTCAAAAAGAGAAGATTTACAGGAAGCCATACAAGAAATGGTAGCGAGTAAAGAATCCTATTTCTTAGAAGTAGTAATAGAAAAAGAAGGTAATGTTTTCCCAATGGTTCCAACAGGAGCTGCAGTTTCAGAATGTCGATTAAGTTAAATAGTTATGGAAGAAAATAAAACATATACTTTATCAGTATACACAGAGAATAATTTAGGAGTTATGAACAGAATGTCTGGGATATTCCTAAAAAGACGTATAAATTTAGAAAGCATAACAGCTTCTCAATCAGAAATAAAAGATGTGTTTCGATTTTTATTTGTAATTAAAACAAATGAAGAACAGGTTCGCAAGTTAGTAGGACAAATAGAAAAGCAAATAGAAGTTATAAAAGCCTATTATCATACAGATGATGAAACTATTTACCAAGAGTCAGCTTTGTTTAAAATAGCTTCTGATTTATTATTTGATGATAGGGAAATACAAAATATAATCAAGAAAAGTAATGCCAATATCGTCACTGTAGCAAGAGACTATTTTGTAATTGAAAAAACTGGCAGAAGACATGAAACAGAACAGTTATATCAAGATTTAAAACCTCATGGTCTATTACAATTTGTACGATCTGGAAGAATATCAGTAACAAAAGAGCCCATGAGAATTTCAGAAATGTTGGCGAATTTTTAAAGCTATTAGCAGTTCAACTTACACATGAGGGTTTACCTCAAAAAATGAAAATATTAATACATCCCTGACGGAAATTCCGTTTGGGTTTTGACTAAAAAGTAACAAATGAAAAATTATTTCAATACCCTATCATTAAGAGATCAATTAACAGAATTAGGAAAATGCCGATTTATGGATGCTTCAGAATTTGAAGATGGCATAACTGTATTAAAAGACAAGAAAATTGTAATTGTTGGTTGTGGTGCTCAAGGGCTAAACCAAGGACTAAACATGAGGGACTCTGGACTAGACATATCTTATGCATTACGTGCACAAGCAATAACAGATCAACGTCAATCATATAAAAATGCTTCTGAGAACAACTTTACAGTTGGAACCTATGACGAATTAATTCCATCGGCTGATTTAGTATTAAACTTAACACCAGACAAACAACATACTAATGCAGTTAGTACCGTTATGCCTTTAATGAAAAAAGGAGCTACATTATCATACTCACACGGATTTAACATTGTTGAAGAAGGAATGCAAATTCGTGAAGACTTAACTGTAATCATGGTGGCTCCTAAATGTCCCGGATCGGAAGTAAGAGAGGAATACAAAAGAGGATTTGGAGTACCTACATTAATTGCTGTACACCCTGAAAATGATCCAGAAGGAAAAGGATTAGCACAAGCTAAAGCATATGCTGTTGGTACAGGAGGACACAAAGCAGGCGTATTAGAATCGTCATTTGTTGCTGAAGTAAAATCTGATTTAATGGGAGAGCAAACCATTTTGTGCGGAGTATTACAAACAGGAGCTATTTTATCATTCGATAAAATGGTAGAAGAAGGAATTGCCCCAGGTTATGCTGCTAAATTAATCCAGTATGGTTGGGAAACAATAACTGAAGCATTAAAGCATGGTGGTATTACCAATATGATGGATCGTTTATCAAATCCTGCTAAAATAAAAGCATTTGAAATCTCTGAAGAATTAAAAGACATTATGCGTCCGTTATTCCAAAAACATATGGATGATATTATCTCTGGTCAATTCTCTAAAACGATGATGGAAGACTGGGCTAATGACGATAAAAACTTACTAACTTGGAGAGCTGCTACTGGCGAAACTGCCTTTGAAAAAACCACTGTTACTGAGCAAGAAATTTCTGAACAAGAATTTTTTGACCATGGAATCTTATTAGTTGCTTTTGTTAGAGCTGGAGTTGAATTAGCTTTTGAAACAATGACTGCTTCTGGAATTATTGCTGAATCGGCATATTATGAGTCTTTACATGAAACTCCATTAATAGCAAATACCATTGCGCGTAAAAAGTTATTTGAAATGAACAGAGTAATTTCTGACACTGCTGAGTACGGATGTTACTTATTTGATCATGCTTGTAAGCCTTTATTAACTGATTTCATGAAAACAGTTGATTTAGATATTATTGGTAAATCATATGCTAGTGAAAATGGTGTTGACAACCAACAATTAATTGCTGTTAATAACGAGATCAGAAATCACCCAGTAGAAAAAATCGGGGCTAAACTAAGAGCTTCAATGACTTCGATGAAACAAATTAGCCCACTTGTGGGACTTAATTAAAACAAAGAGTTGTCAGTCTGAGCTTGTCGAAGATATTTAGCATCATAGCTCGTAATAACTTCGACAGGCTCAGTTTGACATATAAATTTTTAAAACTAATGTCTAGTCGAGCGCAGTCGAGACCTTAATTTGTTTGATCAGAAAAAACGCTTGACTGTGCTCGACCAGACAATAGAACGATTTTTTTATAATATAAATAGCGTCATACTGAACTTGTTTCAGTATGACACACAATTATATCCGACCCTGAATCGAGTTCAGAGGGACGAAAATAAAAAACTAATGTTATGAAACTAATAACAACCTATTATCCATCGCTTACTGCAATTGAACAGGCAGCACAAACAATAAGTAATGTTGTTACAGAAACTCCATTGCAACACAACATAAACGCATCGAATACCTACAATAGTAATGTATATTTAAAACGC
>JABSPO010000025.1 GCA_013214625.1 Flavobacteriaceae bacterium | reverse complement strand
CGTAGTTACCGATGCAGGACACTCCATCGGTGCTTCTTGGGGTGATTATAATAATGACGGCCTTGTTGATTTGTTTGTCCCTAATACGAATAATGAAGCAAATTGGTTGTATAAAAATGTAGGAAACGGACAATTCGAGAAAGTAAATGAAAATGTAATTAGTACTCCATCTAAATCAGTAGGTAGTAGTTGGGGAGATTATAATAATGATGGTTACTTGGATTTATTTGTAACCAATTCTGGAGATTCAAATAATTCTCTTTATTTAAATAATACTGATGGAACATTTACTGAAATAACAACCGGTGCAATTGTAAATGATCATGGAAACTCTCATGGAAGTACGTGGATAGATATAGATAATGATGGTGATTTGGATTTATACGTGACGAATGATCAAGATGAGAATAATTTTTTATACCAAAACAATGGAGATGGTTCTTTTACACGTTCAGAGAATGACTTAACAAATTTAGGAGGTAACTCTTTTGGAACAGCAATATCGGACTATGATAATGATGGTGATTATGACATTTTTGTTTCTAATCACAGTTCAGAAAACAATTACTTTTTTGAAAATACAAAAGGACAATGTGATGCTTTTTTAGGCTTGAAATTAGTTGGTTCTAATTCCAATCGATCTGCAATAGGAGCTAAAGTTAGAGTTAAAGCTAATATATATGGTCAGGACATATGGCAAAAGCAAGAGGTTACTGGGCAATCCGGAGGAGGTTCTGGAGGACAGAATAGTAGCAAATTGATTTTTGGATTGGGTGATGCAACAGTAGTAGATAGTTTGATTGTTGATTGGCCTTCTGGATTTAAAAAAATATTCACTAATGTATCACCGTCAACAAATTATGATACTTATGTTGAAGATGATGGTACTCATATTTCAGGTATTTCATATATAGATGAGAATTCAAATTGTACTTATGATGCTGGAGAAGTATTATTAAAAAATACAAAATTGACTATTGCTCCAGATGATAAAATTACCTATACAAATACTAATGGGGAGTATTCTTTTTATATGAATACAGGTACCTATACAATAACAGCAGAGTCACCACTATATTATACTCAATTTTGTCCTTCAAATCAAGGGGTTCATACTGTTACGGTAACTGCAATTGGAGAAATAATTCCAGATAAAGATTTTGGTTTTGTAGCAGACGGATCGCATTCTGATTTGTCAGTAAGTATGAGTACAACAGTATTAAGGAAAAATTTTGAAAATGATTATATAGTTACTTATAAGAATATTGGTAATAATGCCGCAACAGGGAATAGAGTTACAATAAATTTAGCTGATGATATTGATTTTGTTTCATCAGATATTCAATGGACAAATCGAACAGGGCAAACAGCTTATTGGGATATTGCAACAATAGAAGCGCAGGAAACAGTAACATTTACTGTCACTATTAAGGTTACAATTGATACCACTATAGGAGATAGTGCTACGAATTCAATATCCATTACATCAAATACTGCAGATACCAATATGGCTAACAATACTCATAATGACGCAAGTATAATCGTGGGAGCTATTGATCCAAATGATAAATTGGTATATCCTGAAGAGGTACTCCCATTAGGAAGTCCAATAACCTATAAAATAAGATTTCAAAATATGGGTAATTACCCTGCAGAATCTGTCGTAGTTTACGACACGTTAAGTCCCTCTTTAGATATTAGTAGCTTGAAAAAAATGGAAACATCCCATGAAGCAAGATTTACGATATTAGATAAGAATGTTTTAAAATGGGATTTTCCTCACATAGACCTCCAGGATGTTGAACACAATGAACCAGAAAGCCACGGTTATATTCAATTTGAAATTTTCGCAAAGAATAACTTAAATGTCAATACAAATATAACAAATTCAGCAACTATAATTTTTGATTATTATCAAACAACACCAACTAATATTACTAATATAATTGTGAATCCATACCGAGGCGATGGTCAATTATTTATATATCCTCAACCCACAAAGAATAATATTATTGTCGAATATGAATCGATGATGGATGGGATAGTTCATATGGAGTTTTATAATTTATTAGGGGAATTATTATTAAGGTTTGATGATCCTGTTTCTCAGGGGTGGAACAAGTTCAATTATAATATTTCTAATTTATCTCCAGGAATATATATTATTGCTGTAAAATCAGGAAACAAGACTACTTCTAAAAAAATCATTAAGCTATAAAATTATAGTAGATTTCACTTTTTAAAATTGCAATTAATGTACTTGAGCAAAAACATTAATTGCAATTTTTATTTGTAGTGATTTTTGAATGTAGTTGAGAAAATTTATGGCGATTATATCATTCATAGTATGGTTAAAATCACTACCATCCAAAAGTTTTAAGTGAAATTTAATTCATTGTCAGATTGAGTTTCGCCTGTGCTGATCGAAGCTCAGTTTGACAAATGCTATTATTATAAGTAATTAAGTTTTTTACTTTTAAAACACTATTACATAACAAATTTGCCTAACACATCTCTCAATAAAATCAACGAACTTTCGGATGGTAGTGGGTTAAAATATATAATCTAACACTTTACCCCTTAGGATACAGTCCGTTTACATTCGTATTCAATATTTATTCTTTTCCAAAAAACGAAATTGATTTCCCGATTTTGGAAAACAAAACAGGATACTAACCTCCAATAGACTGTATTTCAAGCTATTCTGTTTTTGGTAGGTGATTTGTATTAGTACAATACAGATTCAAATAAATTAAAACTATGAAAAATACATTTAAAAGCTTAGGGATTGAAATAACCGATAGTAATGACGGATTATTAACAACACTTCTTATAATAAACAATCCAGATGGAACACCAAGATGGATTTGTAATGCCAATTCAAAAAAGGCTTTGTTTTTAAAGTTTTATTCAATAGGAAAATTTAAGTCAATGTTATTTGCACTAATGATTAGGATGGTCTTTTTATTTAGGTTGCAAAAATTAGTGTTTAAAACTAAAAAACTTTACTTAAGAAATAACATCTTTAATAAAACTGTAATTGATTTCTCAGATATCAATTGGGCAATATTTACAGGAACCGTAGGTCCAAATAATAAAATTATTGCTTATGAAGAAAATAATGGTAAAGGTAAATTTTATAAAGTAGCTTATTCACCAATAGGGCTATCACTTATAAAAAATGAAGAGTTCATAATTAATAAGTTAGGATTTATAGCTCCTGAAAAATTTGTGATTCCAAAATGTAAACGTGAAGTAAATAACGTACTAGAACTGGAAGACTTATCAAGTTTTGGAGGTAGAAATTTAGTGTTTAGTAAAACGCATGAATTAGTATTAAGTGAAATTTATAAAAAATCTAAAGAAGAACTTAGAATAGATTTATTACCTGTAATACATGCAACTGAAAAAAAACTAATAGACTTAGAAAGAGTTAAGGACAAGCGCATACCTATAGGCATGCTTAAGAAATTACGAAAAATATATAATACAATTGATAGTAGAACCATTTCTGTAGCTGTTGCTCATGGTGATTTTACTCCATGGAATATTTATGCCAACGATGAAAAACTGGCTATTTATGATTGGGAACTTGCCCAAAATTTAATACCAGTAGGATTTGATGCTTTCCATTTTATAATTCAACAAAATATATTGGTAAATAGAAGCTCTTGGAAAGAGATTAGTCAAGAAATTAAGTCCAAAATTACACCTGAATTATTTACAAAATGGACCAATGAAAGTAGTAAGGTAGACGAATACTTGCAACTATATTTATTAATAAATACCGTTTCATATTTACACATATATGCACGACAACTAAAATGGCATGAGCAAGTATACTGGCAGTTGGACACTTGGAATACTGCAATCAGTGATTCTCTTAGAGATCAACAATTGCATAGACCAATGATTATAGCTGATATATTTGATTACCTACAACATAGAGAGTATGCTGCAATAAAATTCCCTAATGGTTCTCCTGAAAATTTAAGTGAGTATTCAGATATTGATTTATGCATTAAAAAGGAAGATTTATCAGGTATTTTAAAATATTTAAAACAACATCCTCTAAGTCTTCAGACGCATGTTATAAAGAAGTCTTTTATGGCTTCAGTACAAATATTTTTGAAAAACAAAACCTTGTTGAGTATTGATTTAGTTTGGAGTTTTAAACGAAAATCTATTACGATGCTCGATGCAAATCAAGTTATAGAAAATGCATATGTTAATAAGTATCATCTTAAGCAAATGGAACTTTTGGATATGGTAAGGTATATTGGTTTGTTTTATGGCTTAAATGATACAATAATCCCATCAAAATTTAAAGCATATCAACAGATATTGGAAAATGGAAAAGTTCCTTTAGACGAGGTATTGTATTGTAATTATATAGACAATACTATTCGAAAAAAAGAGCTTGTTAAATGCTTGAGTAGTAAACCCGAAAATAGTTTGGTAAATCGCACTTTGAGTGCCTTTAATTACTACATGGATACAGTTAAACAGTTGGTGTTTTCTAAAGGGTTAGTAATCACTTTTAGTGGGGTTGATGGAGCAGGAAAATCAACAGTCATTGAAAATGTGAAGTATGAAATAGAGAAGAGATTAAGAAAACCAGTTAAAATTCTTAGGCATCGACCTTCATTACTACCTATTTTAAGCGCTTGGGTAAAAGGTAAAGTTAAAGCAGAACAAGATGCAGCAAATAGATTGCCCAGAAAAGGAACTAACAAGAATTTTATAAGCTCTTTTTTACGTTTTTCATATTACTATACAGACTATTTATTCGGACAGTTTTATGTTTATTTTAGGTATACCTGTAGAGGACATGTAGTACTTTATGATCGTTATTATTTTGATTTTATAAATGATAGTAAAAGGAGTAATATCCAATTGCCTAAACAAATTATTAAAGCAGGATATCATTTGTTATTAAAGCCAGATTTAAACTTTTTTCTTTACGCAGACTCTGAAGTAATTTTAAAAAGAAAAAAAGAGTTAGATGCTAAAACAATTTCAGTACTTAATGAAGAATATTTGGATTTATTTGACACATTAAGAAATTCAAAAAAAGGTCATTATACAGCAATTAATAATATTGAATTAACTGATACTTTAAACCTTATTATGTATGATACAATTACTAAGGTAGCCTAATCATAACTTCAAATAATATAGTATTTAATAATTTTTTAATTAAAAACATATGAAAAAAGTTATAGAAAAAATAGTGCAATTAAGAAATCCAGTGTTTCGTTTTGATTCAAACCTGAACGATATGGCATTAATTCAGTTTGTTTGGATTCAATTTTGGAGTTTTTTTAGAGGCTTAAAATTATTGTTGTTATTCAAAAATCCAAAAGGAGCTGTTTTAGGTCCAGGAGTACGTTTTTTTAATAGCTCTAAAATTCACTTCGGAAAGTTTATGAAATTAGGAAAAGATGTGCATTTAAGCGCCTTAGGAAAAGTAGGTATACATATAGGGAACAACGTGAGTTTAGGGGATTACAGTAGAATAATAGTATCCACTTCTTTTAACCATTTGGGAGAATATATTAAAATAGGAAATAACGTAGGTATTGGCGAATATGCATATTTGGGAGGTGGTGGAGGCCTTGAAATAGGAGACGATTGTATCGTTGGACAGTATTTAAGTTGTCATCCTGAAAACCATAATCATTCTGATTTATCAAAGGCGATAAGACATCAAGGAGTTACTAGAAAAGGAATTAAAATAGGATCCAACTGTTGGATAGGGAGCAAAGTAACCGTTTTAGATGGAATTGAAATAGGTTCAGGGAGTATAATTGCAGCAGGAGCTGTGGTTAATAAATCGTTTCCAAAAAATTCAATTATAGGTGGTGTGCCTGCTAAACTTTTAAAATTACGCGATGAACAAAAACAAAACCATATTAGCAAGCACCTATGCGGTGAACCCGTATAAAGGCTCAGAAGACGCAATGGGATGGAACTTTATAATCCAAATTGCAAGATTTAATAAAGTTATAGCCATTACTCGTGAAAATAATCAAGAAAATATTGAAAAATATATGCTTGAGAATCCAAAGGAAGAGTATAAAAATATTCAGTTTTTATATTTCGATTTACCTTATTACATGAGGTTTTGGAAAAAAGGAGGTAGAGGGGCAATGTTATATTATTTAATGTGGCAAAAAGGGATCGTTGGCTATATTAAAAAACAGCAAATAAAATATGATATTGTGCATAATATCAATTTTCATAATGATTGGACTCCAAGTTATTTGTGGAAATTAAATAAGCCTTTTGTTTGGGGACCTATTGGACATCATCCGCTTATTCCTAGTCAGTACTTAAAACCATACCATAAAAAATATTGGATAAAAGATCGTATGACATGGTTGATAAAAAAAACTTTTTGGAATGTTTCTTTGTCCTTAAAAAAAACAGTCGAAAAAGCTGATGTTATTTATTGTATGAATGAATCCGTACAGGAGGTATTGCACATTAAACCAGAAAAAATGGTGATTTTTCCTTCAGTAGCAACCGAAGATTTTGGTTGTGACTTAAATGTGAAAAGTAACAAGTTTACATTGATATCTGCTGGAAGATTAGTCCCATTAAAAGGGTACGATCTAAGTATTTTAGGATTTGCCTCATTTATAAATGAATTACCACAAGAAGAAAGAAAAAATTGTGAATTGGTTATTGTAGGTAGTGGAGAAGAGCTAAATTTTTACAAACAATTGTGTAATGAACATGATATAGACGCCTATGTAAAATTTGTTGAGTGGATTGATAGACAAGAGTTAATGGAGCTATTTAGGGAAGCCGCTATATTCCTTTTCCCATCACATGAAGGAGCAGGAATGGTGGTGGCAGAAGCATTATCTTTCGGTTTACCGGTTATTTGTCTGAAAAATTGTGGGCCAGGAGAGTTTATAGACAAGTCTTGTGGGTATGCTATACCAATACAAAATTACAAAGCTACTGTATCAGATATAGGAAAAGCAATAAGTGAACTTTATAATAATCCTAAATTAAAAGACGATATGAGTGAGAAGGCCAGGTTAAAATTTGAAGAGAAATTTCACTGGAACAGAAGAGGCGAAATGCTTCATACTATTTATTCAAAATTGTAACAAGATGAAACTCCATAAAAACTTAACACATTAAAAGGTAATCATTTTTATTAGCAAAGCTTATACAAAATAAATCAATACCCTTGGTACAAGCACACAAGGTATGAATTAATAAATAACCTTTTTAATTCGAGACATCCCGATAGCTATCGGGACGGGGAATTAAACCCACTGGTGGGATTAATAAAAAACAAGAATTAGCTCATGAAAATATATGCATTCCATTTATTAAATGACTACAGTGGTAGCCCAAAAGTTTTAATGCAATTAATGAAATCTTGGGTTAAAAATGATTTTGAGGTTCATATGGTAACTAGCTCAGGAAGAAAAGGGTTCTTATCAAATATAGAAGGAATAAATTACCATTATTTTTGGTATAAGTGGGCAGAAAACCCATATTTAAGGTTATTTAACTTAATGCTTAGCCAGTTGATAATATTAAGTACGTTGCTTTTTAAAGTAACCAAAAAAGATATTATTTATATCAATACTGTTCTTCCCTTTGGGGCAGCATTTTTAGGGAAATTAAAAGGATGTAGGATAATATACCACATTCATGAAACTACTGTTAAGCCTCCAATATTTAAAAAGTTTTTATTTGGAGTAGCAAAAAAATGGGCAACAGATGTTATTTATGTGTCAAAGTTCCTTTCAGAGCAAGAGCCCTTTAATGAGAATAGAACTTATATTTTACACAATGCTATTGAGTTGGAGTTTTTAAAGGAGGCAAACAAAAAAAGGAAAGTAAAAACGAGTACTAGCAAAGTACTAATGGTTTGTTCGTTAAAAGAATATAAAGGGGTAAATGAATTTTTTGTATTAGCTAAAAATAACTCAAAATACAGTTTTCGTTTAGTTTTAAATAGCTCTAAGCAAGAAATTGACACTTATTTTTATGGTTTAATTAGGCCAAATAATTTAGAAATATACGATACACAAACTAATTTACACCCATTTTATCAGTGGGCAGATATTATCCTTAATCTTTCCAAACCTGACGGTTGGGTGGAGACTTTTGGTTTAACTATTATAGAGGCTATGGCATACGGAATTCCGGCAATAGTACCTCCTGTAGGTGGTATTATTGAATTAGTAGAAGAAAATAAAAACGGCTTTTTGGTTGATAGTAGAAATGCTAAGTTACTTCATGAAAAACTAAATCAATTACTAAACAATCAAGATGTATACGAAAGAATGGCAACATATTCTTTAAAGAAAATCCATTTATTTAGTGAAGATGTCTTTATACAAAAAAATTTAAAGATTTTAAAAGTAGATGAACTTGTCTAATTAGTGGATGTATTTTCCACTAGCTGGATTATCAACCCTCTCCACAACCTGTAAACCCCTGTTTTACAAGTGTTTTAAATAACGGTTGGGTTTTTGGGTATTAAATTAAAGAAGGCTTCAGTTAAGAACACTGAAATGTCAATTAATAATAACCTTTAATACTATAATTATGGGTACAAAAAAGAAAATAGCAATAATAGGAACTGTAGGACTTCCTGCTAATTATGGTGGTTTTGAAACATTAACAGCACACTTAGTAGATCATTTGAGTGATGATTATGATTTAACCGTATACTGTTCTGGTAAAACCTACTCGAAAAAAGAAAGACATACCAATTATAAAGGAGCTCATTTAAAATACATTCCATTAAAAGCTAATGGAATACAGAGTCTTTTATATGATGCATTATCAATAATACATTCTTTGTTTTATGCTGATATTTTATTGATATTAGGAGTTGCTGGAGCTTGGATGCTTCCGTTTATTAAAAAGTTTACAAATAAAAAAATAATCATATCAATAGATGGTATAGAATGGAAGAGAGAGAAATGGAATTTCTTTGCAAAATGCTATTTATTTTGGGCGGAAAGTATGGCTGTAAAATATTCGCATATTGATATCTCTGATAATGAATCAATTCAAGATTATACAGCTATGCGGTATGGTAGTTTGAGTAGAATTATTGAATATGGTGCCGACCATACTATGCAAGTAAAGTCTAATAGTAAAGATAAAAAGGAATTTCCATTTTTAAAAAAACCGTATGCTTTTAAAGTTTGCCGAATAGAACCTGAGAATAATGTACATGAAGTATTGGAGGCTTTTGCGGTACTATCTAAGTACACCATGGTAATAGTTGGTAACTGGAACTATAGTGATTATGGGAAGAGTTTAAAAGAAAAATATGGTCATCATACAAATATATTTTTACTGGACCCAATTTATAATCAGCGAAAATTAGACCTATTAAGAGGGAATGCACTTATTTATATTCATGGCCATTCTGCAGGTGGAACAAATCCATCTTTGGTAGAAGCTATGTATTTGGGGCTACCAATTATTGCGTTTCGAGTTTCTTACAACAGAACAACTACAGAAAATAAAGCCTTATATTTTAAAGATCATGTGGATTTAAAAATACTAATCGAAAATATTAAGATAAAAGAATTGAAAGAAATAGGTGAGGGAATGAAGTTAATAGCAGATAGGCGTTATACTTGGCCTATTATAACTAAAAAATATAAAGAGCTCGTGGGCGAAGTATTGGTCATTAAAAATAAAACTTCTGTGAAACCAATAGCCACTCAAATAGAAATTTCTAAACTTCTTGAAATGGAGTTAGGGCATTTATAACATAAACAAAATTTTTTTGAATAACGTTAAACTTCAATAATTATGGATACTACTATTATATATATTGTAATTCCTGTAATTTCATTAATATTAGTCCTGGTTTTAATGCCAATAGTACGCAACATTGCTATAAAAATAAGCTTGGTAGATAAACCAAACTTAAGAAAAGTACATAAAATACCTGTCCCATTAATAGGAGGTATTTTAGTGATAATTTCATCCATGATAACTTTACTTCTATTTCCGGAAATTTGGAATATAGAAAGAAAATACTATGCCTTACTTATTTGTTCTTTAATATTACTTATAGTAGGCGTAATTGATGATAAAATGGATCTTAGATGGACGATAAAATTTGGCGTTCAAATAGCATTGGCTTGGGTTTTATTTGATTCTGGAATAAGAATAGAATCAATGTTTGGGATTTTTGGTATAGATGAATTGGCTTTAACGGCTCAATATTTTTTAACCTTAGTTGTGATTGTAGGCGTTGTTAATGCCTTTAATTTAATGGATGGTATTGATGGCTTAGCTGCAGGTTTAGCAATTTTAGGTTTATCGGCATTCATGGTTATTGCATTATTAAATAATAATCATTTTTTGGTGTTATTATATCTTTCTTTGATAGGAGCTTTAATAGGATTTCTTAGATTTAATTTATCGTCTAAAAACAAAGTATTTATGGGCGATTCGGGATCTTTAGTTTTAGGCTTTATTTTGGTGACTTCAGGTATATTACTCTTACAAGACGCTTATAACACTCCTGTCTTTTCTGTTACTTTTCCTGTAATAGTAGGGGTGTTAGCATTACCAGTTGCAGATTCTTTGCGAGTGTATAGAAGAAGATTAAAGAATGGTTATAGTCCATTTAAAGCAGATAAAACACATTTTCATCATATGGTTCTATATTTGGGATTAAAACACAAATGGGCTAGTTTTTTAATTGTTTTTATTTCACTTTTTCTTATTGTAATGAGTTTAGTTTTGGGAACACTTTTTAGCATGACTTTTATGATCATTATTAATTTGATTGTCTTTGTTTCTATTTCTGAAATTTTAAGCTTAAATCGTGAAATAAATATTTGGAGGAAAAAAATCAAGAAGCTAGAAAAATCGTAAGGATTGGATATACAACTTACTCAGTGATTGATTTTTCATCAAATTATGTTAGCAACAAAAATATTTAAATACTTCATGTTCTCCATAATTAGTTCCTTTATCCATTAGTTTGGCAACTCATCTAATTATGGTGGTTATCATTTTAAGGAGGAAGAAAATGGTTGTAACAAATTAAAAAAAGAGCTTCTTAATGTATTTTCTAAAAACCAACTCTCAAATAAATATTTGTGAGGGCCTGAAATAACATTTTTAGTGTAATGCTATTTCAGGATGAGACACTTTATAAAAAACACCTTGTTAATGTTTTAATTAGATCGTTGTTTATAATATATTAATGCGCTGAACTCACCATCCATTGTACGCCAAATTTATCGGTTAGCATTCCAAATTTACCTCCCCAAAAAACAGGTCCGAAAGGCATGGTTTCTGTGCCACCTTCTAGTAAACTCATAAATACTTTTTCTGCCTCCTCTTCTTCAGGAATATTCAAACTCATATGTGCATTTGTTCCTTGAACAAAACCAGATGCTCCACTATCTGAAAACAACATAGTATTGCCATCTCCAAATTCTAAAGTAGCATGCATTACTTTGTCTTTTAATGAGTCATCAATCTTACAGGTATCTGGTGGCATTTGATCATAACGCATTAACATTTTAATTTCGCCAGCTAATACATCAGCATAAAAATTTATCGCTTCTTCGCAATTTCCATCAAAATTTAAATACGGGTTTAGTTTCATAATAGTTTTTTTTATTGGTTATTAATCTTTGTCCGCCTGAGCCTGTCGAAGACTTTTGTACTCATAAGCTTAATTGCACTTAGATAAGCTCAGTGTTACATCTCCATTTAATATAGGCTTAAGTTAACCATATTTTTAGTGAGAATCTAGAGTAAGGAAATTACATATTATAAAAAAACTGCTCTCTTACAATTTTTCCTTGTTGTACTTCGTACACACAAACCTCATTAATCTGAATTCTTCCTTTATCATTAAAGGTGATATCATTTTCCATAGTCACTGCAAAATGATTTCCTGTTACAATAGGGTCAGAAACAAATGCACTATGAATCTCCACTACTGACTCATCCCAAACAATGGTTTTTACTCTAATAGCCTCCATACCTTTTGTTATTGGAGCACCTAATTTTTCATCCTCAATACTAACAATGTCGTTATGATATAGTTCTGCTTGCGCTTGCGGATGTTTCTCTTGTCTGCATAATTCAACTAATCTGTTTGCTACTTCTTGTGTGGTCATTTTTTTAGTTATTAGTTTTTTAGACAATAGCCAAAAGGCTTATTAATTTATAATTTAACTCTTTTATTAAAAGTCAATTGAGTCTATGTTCTTACTCCTATGTGAAACAACGCATCCCCTTGATTAACTAAAGGATGGTTATTGATACAAAAAACATATCCATCAAAAGGCGCTTTTACTACGGTACTTCTGTTTCCATAAGCATCAGTAATATAGCCCAGAACTTGATCTTTTTCAATCCCTTCACCGTTATTTATATTAGAAGTAAAAATACCTCCTTTACGAGCTCTTAACCATTTTCTATCCGTTAAATAAATTGTTTTATTTTTGTTTTTAGTTGCTAGTGAATGTGTATCAATTATTCCATATTTCGCTAAAACTCGCAAGGCTCCTCGAATCCCTTCATTAATTGAAAGTTCGTCAAAGCGCATACTTTCTCCTCCTTCATAAATAAGTATTGGTATCCCTTGTTTTTCTGCAATTGCACGAAATGATTTCTTAATTAAATTCGATTCAAATTGTATGGGCGCATTGAATACTTTAGCTAATTTATTACTTTCTGAACAATTAGGCGTGTACCTAATTTGCGGGTAATTACTACGCATTGCGCCACCAGTATGAAAATCGATTCCAAAATCAACATGAGGTAAAATTTCATGCGTATGATAATAGGCTATTCTCCCTGCTAAAGATCCTGATTTAGATCCAGGGAAACTTCTGTTTACATCTTTCCCGTCAGGTAAATCCCTTGAGAAATGAATAAATCCATACACGTTTAATAACGGAATTACGATTACACATCCCTTTTTGACATTGGTAAAATACTCATTTACCAACATTCGCTTACAGGTTTCTACCCCATTAATCTCATCTCCATGTAACCCTCCTTGAAGTAATACTGTTGGCCCATCTTCTTTTCCATTAAAAACATATACAGGAATTTTTATAGGCGTTCCAGTTGGCAATGATCCAATAGGTAATTTAATTACTTTGTTTTCTCCAGGGAGTATGGTTGTATTGTATATTGTTTTAGTCATATTTATATAGCGATGATGGAAAAGAGATGAAATTCTTAGTTTCTATTTTCTAACAGCTTACTTTTTCCTGCCTCTTACCATTGACAGGTTTATGTTTTTATCGTCAACTCGAGTGATTTTCATATATTGAAACGGAATGAAAATCACTCGAAAACTAGTACTTCTAGATACAAAGTATTTTTCCATTGCATTTCAAAAATTTCACTCGAAGTGACGTGTTTCTTTTTAAGATAAGGTATTAAAGAAAAAAATCCTTGAACTCCTGAATTCTTAACTTCTATTAATTACTTCTTTTTTCTTCTATCAACTTAATAATTTTCCCTGCAACATTTACTCGTGTGGCTTTTTCAATTCCTTCTAATCCAGCTGTCGAATTTGCTTCAATAACTAAGGGTCCGTTTTTAGAACGTATCAAATCAATTCCAGCCACATCCAACCCTAAACATTGCGCTGTTCTTACTGCAATTTCTTTTTCTTCAGAAGTCATCTCAATTGCCGACGTACTTCCTCCTCTATGCACATTGCTCCTAAAATCTTTTCCGTTACTACTGCGTTTCATACTAGCGACAACCTCATCGCCTACTACATACGCACGAATATCTTCCCCATTAGATTCTTTTATAAACTCTTGGATTAAGATGGGTTTGTTTAAAACATGCATGGTTTCAATAATGGAAATAGCTGATTTTTTACTTTCTGCTAACATCACTCCTAAGCCGTGTGTTCCTTCCAAAAATTTAATAATACACTGCTCCCCTTCCAATAAGTCCAATTGTTCCTTTAATAACAACGTATCTTTAGTATACAATGTTTTGGGAATTGGAATGTTATTTTTCACCATATGTTGCATGGTAAACAACTTATTACGCGACAGCAAAATACCTTGAGAACTCGCAATAGTATAACTTCCTATTTTTTCAAACTGATTTACTATTGCCAATCCGTGTTCGGTGAAAGACGCTCCAATTCTTGGGATTATCGCATCAGAAAAATTGGTGATATCTTCATTGTTAAAAAGAATTTTAGGTTGGTTTTGATCAAATAAAATAGCGCATTTGGTATGATCTATAATTCTAATATAATGGCCCATTTTAGAAGCCTCATTAAATAAACGTTGTGTAGAGTACAAACTCCCATTAACTGATAAAAGGAAAATTTTCATGTGCTTTGATCATCTAAAATTCTAAAACCCGAATATACGGAAATTGTTATTAAAGGAATAGAATGATTTTAGATCTTCCATGTATAAAAAATACAACGTTTTAGCTACTTGTGAGATTTCTCCTGTCGTCGAAATGACATCTTTAAGTAATAATAGTTATTACTCTAACATCTAAAATAAGATTTTTTTCCTGCTTCTTTTTCCCTAATTTCTATTTAAAACTCTTTAAATACATTCTAAATAACTAACAAAAACACCTTATATTTTTGTTTAGCACCGTATTAAAATTAAATTTGCTTGAATTTCACTAACTCAAAATATATAATGAGCGGATTATTAAAATCATCGATTGGAAGAAAGTTTGCAATGGCAATCTCTGCATTCTTCCTTATGTTTTTCTTATTACAACACTTTGTAATTAACTTAACATCAATTTTTCCAGATCACGGAGTAACTTTTAACAACCTTTCTCATTTTATGGGAACCAATCCTTTAATACAATATGGAATGCAACCTGTATTAATTTTCGGTGTTGTTTTTCACTTTGTAATGGGATTTGTTTTAGAAATAAAAAACAGAAGCGCACGACAAGTAAGCTATGCACAAAACAACGGAGCAGCAAATTCTACTTGGATGAGTAGAAACATGATCTGGTCTGGTTTAGCAATTTTAGCGTTCATGGTGTTACACTTTATTGACTTCTGGTTTCCTGAAATCGACACTAAGTTTATTAAAGGTGACTGGACAGGATTACACAATGGAGAATTCAGATATTTCCATGAATTACAAGAAAAATTCCATAACCCAATAAGAGTTGGTGCTTATATTGGTGCTTTTGCGTTCTTAGCAATGCACTTATTACACGGATTCAATTCTGCGTTCCAATCAATGGGAGCAAACAACAAATACACTAAAGGATTGAAAACTTTTGGTAAGCTTTACGCAATTTTAATCCCTGTAGGATTTATGATTATTGCATTAGTTCACTATTTCAATCATTCACATTAATACACAATTAGTATGGCTACTTTAGATTCAAAAACACCAAAGGGTCCTTTAAAGGATAAATGGACTTCTTATAAAAATAAAATTGATTTAGTAAATCCAGCAAACAAACGTAACATTGATGTTATTGTGGTTGGAACAGGTTTAGCAGGAGGTTCTGCCGCTGCAACCTTAGCTGAATTAGGATATAACGTAAAGGCATTTGCTTATCAAGATTCTCCCCGTAGAGCGCATTCAATTGCTGCACAAGGAGGTATCAATGCCGCAAAAAATTACCAAGGAGATGGTGATTCATCATATCGTTTATTTTACGATACTGTAAAAGGTGGTGATTACCGTTCTCGTGAAGCTAACGTACATCGTTTAGCTGAGGTTTCTGCAAACATTATTGATCAATGTGTGGCACAAGGAGTTCCTTTTGCACGTGATTATGGTGGAATGTTAGACAACCGTTCGTTTGGAGGGGTATTAGTTTCAAGAACTTTTTACGCTAAAGGACAAACAGGACAACAATTATTATTAGGAGCATACTCTGCAATGAACCGTCAGATTGCTCGTGGTAAAATTGAAATGTTCAACCGTCATGAAATGTTAGACGTTGTAAAAGTTGATGGTAAAGCACGTGGAATTATTGCACGTAACTTAATTACCGGAGAAATTGAGCGTCATTCTGCACACGCTGTAGTAATTGCTACTGGTGGTTACGGTAACGTATATTTCTTATCTACAAATGCTATGGGATCTAATGCTACTGCAGCATGGAAGATTCATAAAAAAGGAGCACATTTTGCAAACCCTTGTTATACTCAAATTCACCCAACATGTATTCCGCGTTCAGGTGATTACCAGTCTAAACTAACGTTAATGTCAGAATCATTACGTAATGACGGACGTATTTGGGTTCCTAAAAACATGGAGGATGTAATGGCTATCCGTGAAGGAAGAAAGAGTCCTACAGAATTAACTGAAGAAGAAAGAGATTATTACTTAGAAAGAAGATATCCTGCTTTCGGTAACTTAGTACCTCGTGATGTTGCCTCTCGTGCAGCAAAAGAGCGTTGTGATGCTGGTTACGGTGTAAACAAAACAGGAGAAGCAGTTTACTTAGATTTTAAATCGGCAATTGCTCGTTACGGTAACGAACAAGCGAAGTTAAAAGGAATTAACAATCCTTCTGAGGATAAAGTATATGAGTTAGGACAAGCTATCATAGAAGAAAAATACGGTAACTTATTCCAAATGTACAACAAGATTGTAGATGAGGATCCATACAAAACTCCAATGATGATTTATCCTGCAACACACTATACAATGGGTGGTGTTTGGGTTGATTATAACTTAATGACTACAGTTGAAGGATTGTACTGTATTGGTGAAGCAAACTTCTCTGATCACGGTGCAAACAGATTGGGAGCTTCTGCCTTAATGCAAGGTTTAGCTGATGGTTATTTCGTATTGCCTTATACTATCGGACATTATTTATCTAAAGATATCCGTACAGGTAAAATACCAACTGACACTAAGGAATTTGACGAAGCTGAAAAAGAAGTTACAGAACGCATCAACTTCTTCGTGAACAATAACGGATCAAAATCTGTTGATTACTTCCATAAGAAATTAGGGAAGATCATGTGGGAAAAAGTAGGAATGGCTCGTAACGAAAAGGGTTTAAAAGAAGCTATGGCTGAAATTAAAGCTGTTCGTGAAGACTTTTGGAAAGAAGTAAAAGTTCCTGGTACTGCAGATGAAATGAACCCTGAATTAGAAAAAGCTGGAAGAGTAGCTGATTTCTTAGAATTAGGAGAATTATTTGCTAAGGATGCTTTAAACAGAAACGAATCTTGTGGAGGTCACTTTAGAGAGGAATCTGTAGAATTAGACGGGTTACAAAAAGGAGAAGCAAAACGTGATGATGTAAATTATGCGTATGTGGCTGCTTGGGAATATAAAGGAGAACCTGCAGATGCAGTTTTACATAAAGAACAATTAGAGTTTAACGATATTGAGTTGAAGCAGAGATCGTATAAGTAATTTAGTGAATTAGCCAGTAGGCAAAAGATGAGTAGCGTAACTACATATAAAGATTTATTAATTTGGCAAAAAGGAATTGAAATTGTCAAAGAAGTATACCTATTATGCAAAGAGTTGCCAAAAGAAGAATTATACGGACTTACAAGTCAAATAAAACGTTCTTCTGTATCAATACCATCAAATATTGCTGAAGGTTGGGGAAGAAATTATACCAAGAGCTATATACAGTTTTTAAAATATTCTAGAGGCTCACTTTTAGAATTAGAAACTCAAATAATTATAGCCAAAGAATTGGATTTTATTTCAACAGTGATGTTTGATAAAATTCAAAATTTAATAACAGAAGAAAGTAAAATGCTTAACGCCTTTATAAGATCAATTGACAAGTAAACCCTTGCCTTTTGACTTTTGGCTTAATAACTAAAGTTATGAATTTAACACTAAAAATCTGGAGACAAAAAGACGCAAATGACAAAGGTCAGATGGTCGATTATAACGTTACCGATATTTCAGAGCATATGTCATTTTTAGAAATGATGGATGTTTTAAATGAGCAGTTGATTAATACTGGTGATGAGCCTGTTGCGTTTGATCATGATTGTCGTGAAGGAATTTGCGGTATGTGTTCTATGTACATTAACGGTGAAGCCCATGGACCTGATAGAAATGTAACTACTTGTCAGTTACACATGCGTATGTTTAAAGATGGTGATACTATTACTATAGAGCCATTTAGAGCTACTGCTTTCCCTGTAATAAAGGATTTAGTTGTAGATAGAACTTCTTTTGAGCGTATTCAACAAGCAGGAGGATTTATATCTGTAAACACTTCTGGTAATACACAAGATGGAAATGCTATTCCAATCCCTAAAAAAGATGCAGATGACGCTATGGATGCTGCAACTTGTATTGGTTGTGGTGCTTGTGTTGCAAGTTGTAAAAACTCTTCTGCAATGTTATTTGTTGGGGCTAAAGTATCACAGTATGCTTTATTACCACAAGGACGTGTAGAAGCTACAGAAAGAGTACAAAATATGGTTGCTCAAATGGATTTAGAAGGTTTTGGTAACTGTACCAATACTGGAGCATGTGAGATTGAATGTCCTAAAGGGATTTCTTTAGAAAACATCGCTCGTATGAACACTGAATTTATGAAAGCAAGTTTGAAAGGATAATATTCTTTTATTCAACATATTTAAAAAGCCCGAACAAATTTGTTCGGGCTTTTTTATTATTTAAGCTTAACTATAACAGAAGTTTTAATCACCCCCTTATTTGTATCAATACCAAAAACATGTATTCTGTCTCCAATACTTGCTTTCTTCAAAGCACTCAATCCCCTGTGATTAAACTTATGTCCTTTTACGTATATTGTAGGGTATCCTGATACTTTTAATTTAAAACTAGCTATTTTAACACTCTCATTATTAGTTGTGAGTGTCATTTTTTTCAATTGTTCTCGTGTAAGTTCAAGAGTACATTTATTACACTCTTTCCCATTTACCAAAAGTATCGCATCAGAAGTTTTGGTATTTGATTGTGCTTGACTTGTAAAAAAGTTAAGACATAGAAATAGGCTTAATACTAAAATTCTCATAATGTAAGTAGGTTTAAGATTTGATTTTAAAGATAACGAAAAAAGAATCAAACATGTTTAATGACATTAAAAAACACCAAACACCTTTAAAAAACATCATTTCATCTAATAGAATGTAAATGCTTATGATAACATAAAATATTTTTATATCATTGGATATGTTTTTTTTGTAGAAACCACATCATACTTCAAAGAAAAATATAACCCCTATGTATATCTTAAAAATCAAATATTACACAAAAAAATGTTCTACATGGGTAACATAATTTGTTTTTAAGGAATATAATAACGTAGACAAGATGCTATTATGTCACATTACAACAAGAAAACATCTGTTTGATGATGCAGTTAAGTACTTCTACTTTATGATTTATTTTTAGAACCCTATACTCCAAATAAACCCCTATATGAAAAAAAAATACTCCTACCTACTTACTACTTTTTTATTTCTAATAATTTTATCTTCTTGTAAATCGGATGATGATGATGCAATCTATATCCCAACACCAGAACCAGAACAAGTTTCTCCTGTTGTGTTTGATCTCACAGCTGTTCCATATGATACGTTATCAGAATACAATTTCTTTGATGGTGACTTAAAAAATCAAACACCAGTATACGGCGTATTACCATATGAACCTATTAATACCTTATTTACTGATTATGCGCATAAAAAACGTTTTGTTTGGATGCCTAATGATGTAAAAGCTACTTATGTAGAAGATTTTAAAACACTAGATTTTCCAACAGGAACAATACTTATTAAAACCTTTTATTACGATAATGTCCTCCCGGATAACACCACAAAAATAATAGAAACCAGGTTAATGATTAGGAAAGAATCAGAATGGATTTTTGCTAATTATATTTGGAACGATGATCAAACAGAAGCTGTCTTAGACTTAACAGGAGGCACTATTGATATTGATTGGGTTGAAGGCTCTATTACTAAATCTACTTCTTACAGAATTCCTAGTGAGACAGAATGTTTAGTTTGCCATAAGGTGAGTAATACACCAACACCAATTGGTACTAAACCCCAAAACTTAAACTCCTTATTTTCATTTGAAAATGGGGAAATAAATCAATTAGAAAAATGGAACTCTTTTGGTTATATTGATAATACAAACTTACCCAACGCCTCTCAAATAGAAACCGTGGTTAATTGGAAAGACACTAATGAATCACTCGATTTAAGAGCCCGTTCCTACATGGATATTAATTGTGCACATTGCCATATACAGGATGCTCATTGTTCATACAGGCCTATCCGTTTGAGTTTTAACGAAACATCAAACCCTGATAATTATGGTGAGTGTGTTGTTCCTGATGAAAATATTGATAATTCACTTACTCACGTGGTTTCCCCTGCCCGACCAAATCGTTCCGTAATTTATTACCGAATGAATTCTACAAATGAATCTGTTAGAATGCCTTTAATTGGACGTACCATAATCCATGATGAAGGAGTTGCCCTAATTGAAGAATGGATAAATTCCTTAACAACTGTTTGCGAATAAATTAACCCATAATATTAACTAAGATTATGAAAAAAATTACCTTATTACTATTTATTAGTTTATTAACATTTTGCTTTTCATTCGCTCAAGATTCTAATTCTTGTGCACAAGCAGCACCAATAACACCTAATGCTATTTATTCAGTTGCAGCCGTAGATGGTACTCCTTCGGGAACTTCCTGCATTGACGCTATTATTGCAAACAATGCTGAATGGTATAGTTATACCCCAACTAGTGATGTTTCCGCAACAATAACTACTGATTTGCCAGCAAGTAATGGTCGAGATACTAGAATACAAGTTTATACCGGTACTTGTGCAGGTTTAACCTGTCAAGGAGGTGATGATGATGACGCATCTGGATTCTTATCGACGTATACATTCAACGCAACTTCGGGAGTTACTTATTACATTGTTTTTGACAATAGGTGGGAATCCCTTGGATTTGATTTTCAACTAACGGAAGCACCAATTGTTGTTAGCCCAATAACTTTTACTTCTTCTTTTTTAGGGGCTACTGGTCAGTACAAAAACTGTGTAGTAGATATGAATGGTGACTATTTAGATGATATTGTTACGGTAGATGCGAATAACTTAAATATACATTACCAACAAGTAGGTGGTGGTTTTACTGCAACAAACATTGCAACTACTACTGCCGATGATGTGCCTTCATGGAGTATTTCTGCAGGTGACTTTAATAAAGATGGATTTAATGATCTTCTTTACGGTGGTGGTACTGGTGCTTCATTTATAGCATCTAATGCTACTGGAACCGCATATACAGTCACCTCTAATCCTGAATATATTTTTTCTCAACGATCTAATTTCGTAGACATCAATAATGATGGGCATTTAGATGCTTTTGTATGCCATGATGTTGACCCAAATGTGTTTTATCTTAATAATGGAACTGATAATACTTTAGTGTACAATCAAGGTGGTTTAGGTGACTCCCCAACTGGTGGAAATTACGCTTCTACATGGATAGATTATGACAATGATGGTGATGTTGATTTATTTATTGCCAAATGTAATGGAGGAGGTGCCGCAGCATCTGCAAGATATAATGAACTACATAGAAACAATGGTGACGGTACCTTTACTGATGTAAGTGTTGCTTCTGGGTTATATGACCCTGTTCAAACGTGGTCATCCGCTTGGGGTGATTATGATAATGATGGAGATTTAGATGTTTTTGTTGGCGCGAGTTCTTTTACCGATGGTCAACATAAATTAATGACAAACAATAATGATGGTACCTTTACTGATAGTACTCCTGGGTGTGGGTTAGACACTTTTACAGGAACAAGTACTGAACACATTACTCATGATTTTAATAATGATGGTTACTTAGATATTTTTACTGCAAATAATACTATTATGCTTAACAACCAAGATTTAACATTTAGTCCTGTTAATGTTGGTTTCTCGGTTGGAGCTGTAGGTGATTTAAACAACGATGGTTTTTTAGATGTTTATAACAGTAATAACTTTATCTATTACAATGACACCAACAGTAACAATTGGATAAAAATAAACACACAAGGAGTACAAAGTAATAGTAACGGAATTGGTGCCCGTATTGAAGTACATACTACCAATTTAGGAAAACAAATTAGAGATGTTATTACCGGAAATGGTTTTAGACACATGAGTAGTTTAACAACACACTTTGGACTAGGTACTGAAACAGCAATCATAAAAGTTGTTATTAAGTGGCCATCTGGAATTGTTGATGAAATACTGAACCCTAATATTAATGAGACACTAAATGTTGTAGAAGGAAACTTTTTGGATGTTGCTGCTTATAGCTTAGGCAGTAAACTAATTTACCCAAACCCAACAACTGACTTTATTCAAATTTCTGATGTTAATCTAAACAACGCTACTACTTTAATCTTTGATATTAATGGTAAAAGGGTTCGTAATTATGCTATTCAAAACAATCGTATAAATGTTACTAAACTTGCTTCAGGTACTTATTTTTTAACTATTCAAGAAGGTAACAATCTATTTAAGAATAAGTTTATAAAAAAATAACATACCATTTCCTCCCTTCAATAGGTTTAATACGTCAATGATTGTATTAATCTAAAACCGATTGGGTTAAATTCATATCTAATAGATTTCTTTGAGGAAATTAACTTCATAAAAGCAGCATCTAAATTATTAGATGCTGCTTTTTCTTGTTTAAAATTCTTGTTTAGGCTATATTAGTTCGGTACAAGAAAAATTTTAAAATGATTCAACATCAATCAAAACTTCCAGAGGTAAGTCCTTCTATATTTTCAGTAATGAGTGGTTTAGCTCATAAACACAATGCCATTAACTTATCACAAGGGTTTCCTAACTTTAAAAGTGATCCTAAGTTATTGAAATTGGTTACTAAAGCGATGCAATCGGGCTATAATCAATATGCACCAATGGCTGGCGCTATGGAATTACGAGAAGCCATTGCTACTAAATTTGAATATTTATATAACACCTCATACAATCCTGAATCAGAGATTACGGTTACTGCTGGTGCAACACAAGCTATTTACACTATCATATCTGCCTTTATAAAGCAAGATGACGAAGTTATTATATTCCGCCCTGCTTATGATTGTTACGAGCCTACAATAGCATTAAATGGCGGAAAAACAGTTTCTATTCAATTAGAAGCGCCAACATATGGAGTAAATTGGGAAATGGTAAAATCTAAAATTAATAATAACACTAAAATGATTATTATTAATACACCACAAAATCCCAGTGGAACAATATTCTCAAAACAGGATATGCTCCAACTTCAAGAACTCGTAAAAGGCACCAATATTATTGTGTTAAGCGATGAAGTGTATGAGCATATTATTTTTGATAATGAACAGCATCAAAGTGCTTGTTTGTATCCTGTATTAAAAGAGCATAGTTTTATTGTAGCTTCTTTCGGTAAAACATTTCACAACACTGGTTGGAAATTAGGCTATTGTTGTGCGCCAAAATCTTTAATGGAAGAGTTTCAGAAAATACATCAGTTTAATGTTTTTTGTGTAAATCATCCTATGCAAAAAGCAATTGCTGAATACATTAGTGAACCTCAACATTATGTAGAACTCCCTAGTTTTTATCAGCAAAAAAGAGACTTCTTTTTAAACTTAATAAAAGAGTCTCGATTTAAAATTACTCCTTCAAAAGGCACCTATTTTCAGGTATTAGATTTTAGTGCTATTACTCAAGAAAATGATGTTACTTTTGCAAAACGATTAACCATTGATCATAAACTAGCTGCTATACCGATGTCTGTTTTTAACGAAAACGAAACTGATTATAAAATGCTTCGATTCTGTTTTGCTAAAACGGAAGATACTTTAGAAAAAGCTGCAGCAATTATATGTAACCTATAAGTTATTAGATGAATACTCCATTATCATATTATACAGCTGAAGTTAAAAGGATTACTTTAGAACTTCGCTTAATTAAAAAAAGGCTAGTACTACTCAGTATATTACGCTTTTCAACATTTATCGTTACTGCTACTTTAGGGTATGTTTTTATAGCGTCAAATGCTCTAGTTCCTATTTTAATACTCGGAACATTTACTTTTATTTTTTTACTTTATAAGTATACCGCAACAAAAAAAGAGAAGAAATTAACTACGGAATTACTTCACATAAACGAATTAGAAATAGCGGTTATTAATGGAGATCTATCTAATTTATCTAGTGGTAAAAAGTATCTTAACCCTAAACATTTTTATAGTTATGATATTGATTTATTTGGAGAAGGCTCTTTTTTTCAATTTATAAACAGGACTGCAACCAAAACTGGAGCGAAAATATTGGCTGAACTTATAACAGCAAATACAACTGACAATATTCCCTCCAAGCAAGAAATGCTAAAAGAATTATCAGGAACTCCAAAATGGCGACAACGTTTTTCCGCCATAGCACGTGTTTCAAAAACGGAAACAAAAGCGAGTTCCATTTTAAATTGGATACAAACAAATACTCCTTTTGTTCCAAAAACATTTCAATACTTACCTATTATATTTTCTGTAATATCACTACTGTTAATTGTGTCATATGCGATAGATATTATTCCTTTTGGAATAATTGGCTTATGGTTTTTAATAGGAATGATAATCACAGGAAAATACTTCTCTAAAATTAATACCCTTTACAATGATTCTAATAAAGTTGGAGCGACATTTAAACAAATCAGTTTGTTGTTACATGAAATTGAACAATCAGACTTTAAAAACGACATTTTAATTAAACAAAAAGAACGAATAGCCAATTCGGACAAGAAAGCATCAGTGTTAGTAAACGATTTTTCAAAAGCATTAGAAGCCTTCGACCAACGTAATAATATGCTTTTCGGTTTTTTTGCAAACGGATTATTACTCTGGGATTTAAAACAGTGTTACAGAATAGAAACATGGATTAAAAACTATGCTACTAATGTTGAAAATTGGTTTGAAGCAATCAGCTTTTTTGACGCACAAAACTCATTAGCAAACTTTGTATTTAATAAACCAGACTACACCTTCCCTACTATTGGTAAAACAGGTTCAATAGTAAATGCTGAAAATTTAGGTCATCCGTTACTACAAACTCAAGCTAGAGTTGATAACGATTTTAATATTGCTCAACATGAATTTTTTATCATTACAGGCGCTAACATGGCTGGTAAAAGCACTTTTTTAAGAACCGTTTCTTTAAGTATCGTCATGGCTAATGTTGGACTACCTATTTGTGCTACAAAATGTGACTATACACCAATAAAATTAATTACAAGTATGCGTACCTCAGACTCGTTAAAAGACAATGAATCCTATTTCTTTTCTGAATTAAAACGCTTGAAATTTATTGTTGATCAAGTACAACAAGACGACTACTTTATCATTTTAGATGAAATATTAAAAGGAACCAATAGTGAAGATAAAGCAATTGGCTCCAAAAAGTTTGTAGAACGCTTGGTAAGTACTAATGCCACAGGAATTATTGCTACACATGATTTAAGCTTGTGTACCATCGAAAAAGAACTCTCGCAAATTAAAAATTTCTATTTTGATGCAGAAATCAAGAATGATGAACTTTATTTTGATTACACTTTTAAAAAAGGCGTTTGTAAAAACATGAATGCATCTTTTCTTTTAAAGAAAATGGAAATTATTAGCTAAGACAACTATTCGATATTTCAAAATTTGTGAAATCTTCAAACCAACACTCCATTCCATTGGCTTCCATTACCGCTTTGTTTTTAGTACCAATTCCAATAAAATCTAAATCTAAATTCTGAGCAGTTTTCAAATCCCAAATTCCATCACCTACTGAAATAATTTGCTCAAATTCAGTAACATTATAATAGCTTTTTGCTTTTTCAATAGCTTCTAAAACAAAACCTTCACGACTAAAACTAGTTTTTGAAGTAGCTAATAATGCGGCATTCATTTCCAATCCAGCTGATTTCATTTTTAAAATTGCCGATTCGGGTAATGACCCGGTAGCGAATGCAAATGCGTACTCACTATCCCTTAATTGATTTAATATTTTATCCACTCCCTTTATAGCAATAGTTTTTGGTTGTGTTTTTAAATAGGTAACAATTAAGTTTTCAAACTGATCTAACAAATTTACTGGAAGTTCTTTGTCAAAAAAGTTCTCATAATTGTATTTTAAGGCATAACTATCCGTATGATGTTTTAACGCATTGAAATCAGTGTCAATATTTTCAATACCTAAATCCGTCATTGCATTTATAATTACTTCATGGTAGCCAGAAACGCTATCAATTAAAGTACCGTCAATATCAAAAATGAGCAGCTTTGTCTTTTTCATTTAAAAAAATGAGTTTAATTCGTTAACAATATTACAATTTTATCTAAATTTATCTCATGGAAAATGAGTTAAACATTACGATACTACAATCTGATTTAGTTTGGGAGAACGCTCCAAAAAATCGTGAAAATTTTGAAACTAAAATTAATTCAATAACAGTTCCAACAGATGTTATTGTACTCCCTGAAATGTTTACCACTGGTTTTGCTATGCAACCAGAACATCTAGCAGAAACGATGAATGGCCCAACGGTAAAATGGATGCTAAAATTGGCTAAAACTAAGAACAGTGCTATTTGCGGAAGCATCATTATTAAAGAAAACGAACACTATTACAATCGGTTTTTATTTATAACTCCATTTGGAGAAGTTCAGTTCTATAACAAGCGTCATTTATTTTCATTAGCTGGCGAACACAAACGCTATCAAAGTGATAATAAACAAGTTATTATTGAGTATAAAGGTTGGAGAATTTGTCCGCTTATCTGTTATGACTTGCGCTTCCCTGTTTGGTCTAGAAACACTTTAAATTATGATGTGTTAATCTATGTTGCCAATTGGCCAAAACCTCGTATAACAGCTTGGAATACACTCCTAAAAGCACGTGCCATAGAAAATATGAGTTACGTAATTGGAGTAAACCGTGTGGGAACAGATGCTAATGGGCATGAGTACTCCGGAAACTCTATTGTTTTAGATGAGTTGGGTAATGAAATGACTCCTTTAACTGAAAAGATAGAAGCTATACTTACAACTACGCTATCCAAAGAAAAACTACTAGCTTCTAGAAATAAGTTTAACTTCTTAGGTGATCAAGATGGGTTTGAAATAAAGTAAATTTACTTCAATGTAAACTGCTCATCAACATCCCAATTGGCTCTAATTTCAATTTCCTCTGGGTGATAAGCAATACGCTCAGGTTGTAGTTTTTTTAAATAATTACCCGTGTCATATTTTTTATTATTGTTATCATCAAAAACAACACGCAAACTATAGGTATCTGGGTTAACGTTTAAGAAGTCATATACGTAAACTCCTGTTCCTGTTTTCTCATATTTAACCGCTCCTGTTCTAGTTACTAATTGAACCACCAATGGTGTACTTGGCGCGTTGTTTAGTGTAACTTTAAAGTTTCCATATGCTGATAATGCTTTTGTACTTGCTCGATAATTTAAAGTATCATTTGTAGCATCAAAGAAATCAGTAAATGCTTCTGGTAAAATACTTATGGTGTATTTTTGACTTTCTTCTTTTTTGAATTCTAAATTAATAATACTCGTTAATTTATCAACTGATGATTTAAATGGAACAACAATTGAATCTTTATCCAAAATTTTAATTTTAGAATCATCTATTGTCATTACAGGTATTGAAGGGACAATTTTATAATTACCGTCTAAAGCCAAACTAATTGAAACTGGGTTAAATGATAACGAATCGGCTTTTACTTTCTTACGTATACGAACTGTAAAAGAATCTATTTCTTGTTTATGAGTCATTGTAAAATTCAATGAATCTAAATCTACATTTGGTTTAAACCAATACTGTAAGGTATCATTGTCAACTTCTTTGGTAATTGTAGAAACGATGTTTTTATCAGAAAGCAATTTAATTATTACAGCTTCTGTTGCTTCTCCTTCATAACGAAACTTAATTCGGTTTTTACGCTCGTGCTTTGCTCTTAAGGCTTTATAATCTTGTATTTCCTTAAATAAGGTCAACTCATGAGCTTCTTCATTTGGAATAGTTATAAATTCTTTTTTAAAGGCTATTTTATCTGTTTTTTGATTGAACTTATAATTATCCGTCTCTTCCTTTAAGGCTGTAAGCAAATACTTCCCGGCTTTTAAGTTTTCAAATTTAAAGTTTGTGGTGCTGTCCAAAGTATTGGTAATATATCTTGGTGTTTTATTATACACTACCGAATCGGTAAATGTAGAATCTACTTCATACAACATTACTGATACAAAATCGTCTGCTGTTTTAGTAATTGCATCTCTTATACTTCCGTTTAATTCTAAGGAATCTATGCTTTTTCCTGTTGAGAATACATACTTAAAATACGGGTATGGATTATTTTCATTATTATCGACTATACTTTTTCCGAAGCTGAATGAGTATGTAGTATTAGGTTGTAAAGTATCGTAAATTTTAATCTTCACATACTTACTTGCTCCTCCTTGTGGAGTAATTAACGGTCTGGTTTTTAACGGTGGTGAAATAATTAGCTGCTTCGTTAAATCGTTTAATTTAACATACTCATTAAAATATATTTTAATTTCTTGTCCGGTAAAATTAGTACTGTAATTTTCTGGTGTAGCGCTAAGCATTACAGGTGGTGTTATATCTTTTTCTCCTCCTGAGGGTCTACCTTTCTTTGCACAACTTAAAATAGTAATGCATATAACTGATATGATAATAAGTAATTTTTTCATCTGTGTCCTTTAAACGAATTTAATGCGCAAGTAGTTCCTCTAAATTAATTTTCCTTTACAAACAAATCCATACAACACTAAGTCACTCAGATAATGCCTATAAAAAGACACACAAATTAACAACATATTTAGCGATATGACAATCAATATTTTGTCATACTATTTACAGTTAAATTTTTCGTATTAGAAAATGAATTTTTTTTTCTTTATATGAATTTAAAAATACAAGAATAGCCTTCGTTATGGTTGTGTTTTTTAATGAAATAGAAAGTAAAAAAGAACTTTTTATATGCGAAAAAATTTAACTGTAAATAGTATTTCTATTGGTCCGTATATGCCATTACAGCCAAGCTAATTTTTATATTAGGGATTTTATGCAACTCTTTAACACAGGCTTTAATCGTTGCTCCAGTGGTTATGACATCATCAACTAATAAAATATGTTGTCCTTCTAGTTTTTTCAATTCAGAAACTTCAAAAATAGTTTCCACGTTTTTCCACCTGGTTAACCTATCCTTTACTGTTTGCGTAGTAGTGTTTTTGATTCTTAATAGGGTCGTATCATTATAAACAGCATTTAAACTCAATGCTATTTCTTTACCAAAACCTTCCACTTGATTATATCCTCTTGACCTCATTCTCTTGCTATGAAGTGGTACTGGAACAATAACGGCTATGTCATTATAATAACCGCTTTCAATTAACTCAAAACCTAGCCATTCACCTATATATGAACTAATTTCTTCTTGATTTTTGTATTTTAATTGATGTATTAGCTGCCTTACAACTCCTTGCTTTGGATAATAAAATAATGCCGTAGCATGTTCTAAAACTACGGTTCCATAAAAAACATTTGAAATAGCTTTTGAATCATTACTATGTAAATTTGTTAAAGGCAAATCATGCAAACAGGTAACACAAAGAATTTTCTCTTGATGCACCAGCATATTTTTACATCCAACACATACTTTGGGAAAGAATAAATTAAGGAGTAGTTTCAACATTGTTAATAACCGTACATCTTAGCACTAAAGATACAAGTTAAAATTAACAAAAACCCAACAAAAACAAACACTAACTGTTAATTAACTTCATTTTAAGTTATTAACAAGTAGCTATTCTTAATAAAACGCTAGTTTCACTACACAACAAAAAACCCTGTTTTCACAACAAAATATGTAAAACAACCGTAATAGTTGCTATATTTACTTCAGAGAACAAAAGGATTATTTCCCAAAAGTAATCTAATAACTCTTAAAGGAATTGACCCCAAATCAATTTAAATCCCTTTAAAAAAAACTTACAGAAAGTAAAAAAACAGAAACCGTAAAGTTTCTGTTTTTTTATGCGCTAAATTTAATCTTCTATTATTTATACAAATATCATATACTATAATTCTACCCGAGGGGTTACATCCTTGGAATTCCACAAAAGCCCTAAAAATCATAACTTTCAACACATCAGCTCATTACCTTTTTAATTTCACAACAAAAAACAAGCTGTTCACAACAAAAAGCATTAAACAACCGAAAATAGGTGCTACATTTACTTCAGAGAACAAAAGGATTATTTCCCAAAAGTAATTCAATAACTCTTAAAGGAATTGACCCCAAATCAATTTAAATCCCTTTAAAAAAAACTTACAGAAAGTAAAAAAACAGAAACCGTAAAGTTTCTGTTTTTTTATGCGCTTATATTTCTATACCTAATTATTCTTTAATAAATCGTTTTACGTAAACTACTCTATTTAAGGTAATTGTTCTGTAATAGAATACGTACTCAATCCTAAGAAATTTCCCGAATGTGATAAAGCATTTTGTAAAATAAATGGAGTATCAGGTGTTGCTCCTGAATATTGAGTACTTCCATTCATATCTACATCTCGCATATTATACCCTGAAGACGAGTAAGTTGGAAGCCCTAAGAAATTCCCAACATCATTAAGAACATAAGATAATATATTAGGTGAATCTGGTGTTGCTCCTGAATATTGCACAACTCCGTCACCATTGGTATCTCCTGCCCACATACCAACTACTCCACTTGACATACCAAAAGTTGTCTGAGCATTACTACCATAAGTAATTTGATTATTAGCATTTGTAAAATCTACTGTAGCTGCCGAACTTGACAGGGCTATAACGTTTGAAGACATAATCCCTAAATGATTGTAGTGTTTTATAGCAACATAATAATTACCTGCTACCGTAGCAAAGCTTAGTGTAGAAGTTCCGTCTGTACCAACTACATCACCATCTCGTTGTAATAAAGCAGATTGACTATGTAAAATAGTTGTATTAGTTGTTGCGTCTCTTAATTCTACCAATACCCAATCCACAATGGCATCATTACCTGTTACAGTAAATACACTTGCATTACAGATTAAAGCATCTGTATAAGGACTTGTTGTAGGTATTAAATTAGCCACACGTAAATCATCACGCATTAACGTTTCTTCTCCTGTATTAGGATTTAAAGCAGCTCCTTGTAAATAAATTTTTAGGTTAATAGCTAAATTTAAATTTGCATCATATTCAAATGACCCCATGTCTACTGTAGTATCTACCGTACGACTATTTCCATTTAAATCTTCAACTATAGTAACTGGTAATGAAGCATTACTTCCTGTATTTATAGCTGGTGACCCTATCTTTAATGTATAATTATTGTTTAATGTATCAACAAATAACGGATCAGTATTAGTACCTCCTAACATTCCTAATTCTATAATACTATTATTTACCACAGAAAAAGAAGTAGTAATTGCTATCGGAACTCCTGTCACAGAGCCATCAGTATTACCATATATTATTGAATTTTGAATTGTTGTATTAGAGGCCTGTACCATCGTTATAACATTTCCGTTAACTCCTATATTGTTTGTAAAAGTAGAGTTAATAACATCTACTTCTACTCCTGTAGCGTTCCCTGAAGAACTAGCTCCTAAATATAAACATGATGCATTATTTAAAGAGGTGTTATTATAAAATAAACTGTTAACAACTGTTCCTTTACTATAAATAGAATATAATTGTGAACCTGAATACAATACTACTGGTAAATCTTGAGAATAGTTATTTCTAAAAACACAGGTTTCAAAATCAACATTTGTAGTCACGTTACTGACTCCGCAAGGAGAAAACGAAGAATAAACTGCTACACTCGTTCCTGTATTTTTTTCTAAAATACAGTTTTTAAATACTGCAGTTAAACTATCTGCAACAGTGTAAGGGTTAGCATAAACTGCTCCACCCCTAGTATCATAATATTGATTGGCTGCAGGTGTAGCACAACTGCTATCTGTTCCTCCATTAGCATTTCCTCCAGTAATGGTAAAGCCATCTACTACTGCATTTTGAGTATTACCTCTAATAGAAACTACGTGATACGCATTATCTTGTCTCGTTGTTTCTGTATCTAATAAAGTAGCATTATCATCACTATTTAAGTCTCCACTTAATATGGTAATATTAGTTTTAGGATCTCTTTGAGATAGACTAGATTCTGTTGCATTAAAACCACCATATAATACAATATCACTAGCTATTTCAAAAGTTGCTTTTCTAGAATCTGCATCTGCTGTAGTAGGTAAATAAATTCCTTCTGCCACCCATATTGGTGTTTCATAAGTAGCAACAGCTAGAGCACTAACTAAACTAGTATAAGCATCTACCCAAGTAGATCCATTATTTGCTCCCGTTGCTGTGTCATCTACAAAAATAACTGGGTTAACAGTTGTAAATGTATAATTAGATGAATACGTTCCTGAAGAAGAAATACAAGAAGCTCTTACTAAAATATTATAAGTTGTATTAGGCTGTAAGCCTGTTATTGTATATGGATTGCTTACACTTGAAACTATAACAATATTCAACGTTCCAATAGGATTATACATAATATCCCAAACAGTTTCACCTCCTCCTGCAGACCACTGAACATCAACTGTTGTAAAAGTCTCGTTAGCGCTTACTATATTAGTAGGTATACTAGAACAATCTAAATTTCCATATTCAAAAGCACCCATATCTACAATAGAATTTACATAACGGTTACCTCCACTTATATCGGTTAAGATTGTATTAGGGATATAACTATTTGCTCCCGTATCAATTGCTGGAGAACCCGTATTTAATATAAATTGATTCGTAGCTGCATTAACAAATAAAGGGTCTGCATCTATTGCACTTTGTTGTCCTCCTTCAATAATACTATTAGAAACTACCGAACCTGCGGTTGTAATAGTAAAAGGAGTTGTACTTCCATTATTGTAAATAATAGTGTTTCTTATTTTACTATTAGATGCTTGAGCCATTTCAACAACACTTCCGTTAGAGCCATTGTTGTTTGCAAAAGTCGAATTAACTACTGTTACATCTATCCCTGAAGTATTACCACTATTAGCTGTACTAGCTATAAGCGACATACAAGAAGCTCCGTTTAAAGAAGTATTATTATAAAACAAGCTATTCGAAATGGTACCATAAGCATTATACCCCTCTCCTGTTGAGCCATAGTATTGAAATGCAGATGAATTTACTGAATAATTGTTTTTAACAATACAATTTGTGAAGTTTCCTATAAAATATCTATTATAAGTAGATGCATTTATAGGACCAAATCCTGCAAAAACACTACTATTGGTTGCTGTATTTTTTTCTAAAATACAATTTTGAATTGTTGCTGTTACATTTTCTCCTGTTACTACTGGATTTAAATAAATAGCC
>JABSPO010000249.1 GCA_013214625.1 Flavobacteriaceae bacterium | reverse complement strand
ACAAAAAACTAATGTCCGTATTGTAGCCGCTACAAACGTTGATATGTTTGAGGCCATTAAAAAAGGAAAGTTTCGTGAGGACTTATATTATAGATTAAGTACTATTGACATTAACCTACCACCTTTACGAGAACGAAAAGACGACATTCATATTTTATTCAGAAAATTCGCATCTGATTTCGCATTGAAATACAAGATGCCTACACTAAAATTAGACGAACAAGCTGTTCAATTACTTTTAAAGTATCCATGGAACGGAAATATTCGTCAGTTGCGAAATATCGCAGAACAAATTTCTGTTTTGGAACGCGAAAGAAACATCAATGCAACTACCTTAAAAGGCTACTTGCCAAATATGGGGAGCAACTTACCTTCAGTTATCAATAAGAATAAATCCGAAAGTGATTTCAGTAATGAGCGTGAAATACTATACAAAGTTCTATTCGACATGAAAGCGGATTTAAACGATCTTAAAAAACTGACTATGGAACTGATGCGTAACGGAAATACGCAAAAAGTACAACAAGAAAACGAGGAATTAATTCAGAAAATCTATAAACCAGAAGAAGAGGGAATTAACACACCAGAACCACAAGAAGAGCAAGTAAAAGTATTACAAATACCTCAAGAAGCTACCCCATCAGTGTACTCCGATCCGGATGCTTTTGAATACATTGAAGATATTACTGAAGAAGAAACCCTTTCAATTCATGAAAAGGAATTAGAACTGATTAAAAAATCTTTAGAGCGCAACAAAGGAAAACGAAAGTTAGCTGCTAAAGAATTAGGTATTTCTGAACGAACACTTTACAGAAAAATAAAACAATTTGATCTTTAACAAATTATTTATCCTCCATTCTATTTAAATCAGTATTTTTAAGCCCATGAAAAGAATTCTATTTTTACTTACTATCACATGCATCATTCAAGGCTGTGGTATTTATTCCTTTACAGGAGGAGACACAGGTGACGCAAAATCATTTCAAGTAAACTTTTTTCAAAATAACGCACCTATTATTGAACCAGGAATAGATAGGAATTTTACATTAGCCTTACAGGATTTAATCCAAAATCAAACTAATCTAGAACTTACCAACTCAAATGGTGATTTGATATACGAAGGAGAAATCACCAATTTTGCCATAGCACCAATGTCAGCCACTGCAAGTCAAACAGCTGCACAAAACAGACTAACAGTTACCATAAATGTTCGCTTTACAAATAGATTAAAAGAAGATGATGACTTTGAAAAAAGGTTTTCTTTTTACTATGATTATTCTGCTACACAGCAATTAACTGGCGCAAGTTTAGATACTGCTATGGAAGATATTTACGAACGTATCACTCAAGATATCTTTAACGCTTCATTAGCTAAATGGTAGCTTACTCATAACAAATTTGGCACGATGAACAATATTGAATTTTCTAACATATTAAAGCAACCACAAGGAATCAATGAGCAGCAAACCATGGGGCTCAAAGGAATGCTAAATGACTTTCCTTATTTCCAATCTGCTCGTGCCCTATATTTAAAAGGATTAAAAAACGAAGAAAGCTATAGCTATAACTACGAGTTAAAACTAACAGCTGCTTATACTGCTGATAGAAATGTTTTATTTGATTACATCACCTCAGATTCGTTCAATCAGAATATTATTTCTAAAGTTCAACAAAAGTTACAAAAACAAGTAAATGACATTGAAGTTGTCGCTGCTGAAGAAATTTCTATTTTTGATTCAGAAACAAGTTCTTATGATGAACAAGTATTAAACCCTGATTTATTTGAAGAAAAAACAGCAGAAAACACAACTGCTATCGCTGAAGAAAATTTAGCTATTGGCACTCCTTTGGAGTTTAATACCAACGAAACACACTCATTTCAAGAATGGCTTAAACTTTCTGCTATACCGATTATTGAACGCAAGGAGGTTAGGGAAGAAAAAAAGCCAAAAAACCTTAGAAATGTTGATCTGATAAACAAATTTATCACTTCTAAACCAAAAATTAAACCTGTTAGAAAAACAGTATCTCTTAAAAACCTCGCGAAAGAGAACAGCTTTAGTTCTAACGAGTTAATGACAGAAACTTTAGCTAAAGTTTATTTAGAGCAAAAAAATTACAAAAAAGCAATTCAAGCTTATCGCATATTAAGTTTGAAATATCCAGAAAAAAATAGTTTCTTTGCAGACCGAATTGCGGATTTAGAACAAATCGAAATAAATAATACAAAATAAATAATACCATTATGTTTAATATCTTTTTAGTACTTATAATGATCGTTGCCTTTTTACTAATTGTAGTAATTATGGTGCAAAACCCAAAAGGTGGTGGATTAGGAGCTGGTTTTGGAGGAGAAACACAACAAATTGGGGGTGTTCAAAAAACTACTGACTTTCTTGATAAAAGCACATGGTGGTTAGGTGCGTTAATGATTGTATTAATATTATTATCTAACGTAACTATTTTTGGCAACCAAGGAGCTTCTTCTAAAGCTTTAGATGGTGCTAATGATCAACAAATTGAAGTTCCTGTTTCTACTACAGATGACGCACCTGCATCTACTGTTCCAACAACAGACAAAAAAGAAGGAGAGTAATCTTTATCAAATTATAGAATTACAAAATGCCAACCTCAACAGTTGGCATTTTTTGGTTTTGTAAAACTGTAATCACTAGCTCAATCAATACCCATAAAATAAGAATATGAGACTTATAGATACTACATCTTAAGGATTTAAAAAACTGGTGGGTGAAAAATTGTCAGTATAAATACTATGGTACAATTTCTGACTACTACATTATAACTTAAATAAAATTCATATATAATGAGCTTAAATATTACACCATTAGCAGACAGAGTTCTTGTAGAACCTGCTGCTGCTGAAACGAAAACTGCTTCAGGACTAATTATTCCTGACACTGCTAAAGAAAAACCTCAAAAAGGAACTGTAGTAGCTATAGGAACTGGTAAAAAAGACGAGCCTTTAACCGTAAAAGTAGGTGACACTGTATTATACGGGAAATACGGAGGAACTGAATTAAAGTTAGAAGGAACTGATTATTTAATGATGCGTGAAAGCGACATTTTAGCAATTATATAATTGCTAAAAGCACTAAGCTTTATGTTATAAGCTTAAAAATCACTCATGAGAGACTTTAAAAAATATGATATTTGGAAACTAAGTCATCAACTAACACTTGATGTATATCTGGTTTCAAAATCTTTTCCTAAAGAAGAGATCTATGGTATCGTTTCTCAAATACGCAGAGCATCAACATCTATACCCACTAACATTAGTGAAGGTTGCGGTAGAGATAGTGACGCTGAGTTCAATCGATTTTTAACTATTGCATTAGGCTCAGCTTCTGAAGTTGAATATTTACTTATTCTTTCTAAAGACTTAAATTATATTGACTCTAATAGTTTTATTCAATTGGACGAAAATATAAACATTATTAAAAGAAAAATATATTCCTTAAAACAAAAACTTAAATAAGCTATACGCTCTAAGCCGTAAGTTGTAAGCTAACAATTAGCCTATAGCATATTGCCAAAAAGCCTACAGCATATTTTGTAAAACAAAATATAATGGCAAAAAATATAAAATTTGATATAGAAGCACGTGACGGATTAAAACGTGGTGTTGATGCATTAGCAAATGCTGTAAAAGTAACTTTAGGACCTAAAGGTCGTAATGTAATTATTTCAAAATCTTTTGGAGGACCAACGGTAACTAAAGATGGTGTTACAGTTGCTAAAGAAATCGATTTAGAAGACCCGTTAGAAGATATGGGCGCTCAAATGGTTAAAGAGGTAGCTTCTAAAACTAACGACTTAGCTGGAGATGGTACAACTACCGCTACAGTTTTAGCGCAAGCTATTGTAAAAGAAGGCTTAAAGAATGTTGCTGCTGGAGCAAATCCAATGGATTTGAAAAGAGGTATTGACAAAGCTGTAGAAGCTATTGTTGTAGAATTAGGGAAGCAATCAAAAGAAGTAGGTTCTGATTCTAAAAAGATCAAACAAGTAGCTTCTATTTCTGCTAATAATGATGAAGTAATTGGTGATTTAATCGCTAAAGCTTTTGAAAAAGTTGGTAAAGAAGGAGTGATTACTGTTGAAGAAGCTAAAGGAACAGAAACTTATGTTGATGTTGTTGAAGGAATGCAATTTGACAGAGGATACCTTTCTCCGTACTTTGTTACTGATGCTGACAAAATGATTGCTACTTTAGAAAATCCGTATGTATTATTATTCGATAAGAAAATTTCTAACTTACAAGAAATTCTTCCAATATTAGAACCTGTATCTCAATCAGGAAGACCATTATTAATTATTG
>JABSPO010000248.1 GCA_013214625.1 Flavobacteriaceae bacterium | reverse complement strand
CCTTTATTTCAAGGTCGATATTGTTCGCATATTCTTCTACTTTTTTAGGGAATTCATATGGCAAACCATACTCAGCTAAAATAGAGTGAATTTCAGTATTGTGTTCTCCTGGTTTTCCTAATATCTGAACAACTTCTCCAAAAGGAGATTTAGCCTTTTCTGGCCAATCGTGAATTTCAGCTACTACTTTATCACCGTCATTCGCACCCATTGTCATCCCTTTAGGAATGAAAATATCGGTATACATTTTAGAACTTGTACATTCAACAAAACCAAAATCTTTTTGCAAGCGCAAAATACCTACAAATTCAGCTTTAGCTCGTTTAGAAATATAGGTTATTTCACCTTCAAGCTTGTTATTTTTTTTACGTCTGTAGGCTAATACTTCAACTTCATCACCATGCAATGCTTGATTCATATTTTTTGCATGGACAAAAATATCTCCTTCAGTATCTTCACAAACTACATATCCATTTCCTCGAGTTGCTATATCTACTATTCCGATATAATATGCATCTTCTCCTTCAATTGTTTTAATCATAAATTTTCCTCGTTCTACTTCATCAATCTTCCCTTTTACTTGAAGTTGACGTAATTTTTTAATAATCTGGTTTCTACTATTAGCATCATCAACTCCTAATTTAGAAGATAGTTGTCTGTAATCGAAACTCTTTTTATGTTGCTTCTGAAAAATTTTTACTAATTTTTCAGAAAGATTTGGTATGTTATTATGCGATTTTTTATTTTTTCTTGGCATTCTATTATTTTTTTACTCTTCACTAAACTACAATAAACATTTAAAGCGTAGTTTAAATATTTGTTATTAAATAGTGAATTATTAGTACTATAAATTTTATTTATAGTTTTTATATTTTTAATTGTTTTTAATTATCTATTTTAACTTTAAATAAGCAAGTTTAAGCTGTTTTAAAATTTAAGTAGGGTATTAATATATTAATTACTTAAAGCTTAATGTAAGTTGCTTTAAAATTATTTTTTAAGGTTTTTGAATACATAAATTAAGGAAGAATACTCTGATGTGTGTTTTGCTTTCAAATTTGAACGAAATCCTATCCAAAATGCTTTAAACGGATTTTGTTTTCCTGTTTTATATTTTTCACTCAACAAAGAAACATAAAACGAATCAAACTTCATAGGAACAGTTTTTATAAGTTTTATTTGAAATTTACCAAAGAGATTTTTAATACTACTTTGAGAAAAATGCCATAAATGTCTTGGCACATCATAAGCTGCCCAAAATTCTTTATAATGAATAGCATCAAAACTTTTATGATTAGGTACTGCTATAATTAAAGTTCCATTTGGTTTTAATAATTTTTTAAATAGGTGTATCTGCTCTTCTAAATTTGGTAGGTGTTCCAATACATGCCATAACGTAATTACATCAAAACTATCCACTGGTAAATTTTCTAGTTTTGAAGTATCAAAAACTTTATGCTCTGTTTTTGAATTTGCCTTATCTCTTGCAGTTTTGTTTGGTTCTATTCCGGTAACTGACCAACCATTATTTTTAGAAGCAGAAAGAAAATCTCCAGTACCACAACCAATATCTAACAAACTTCCTTTTTCTTGTTCGGTATTAATTAAGGCTACCTTATTTTTAATAGCATATTCACGAACCAAATGGTATACTTTTTCAAACAGATTACGTTTGGTATCGGTATGTGAAATATATTCTTCTGTTTCATAATACTTCGATAGTTCAGAAATATCGGGTAGGGGAGTAGTTACTAAAAAACCATGTTCAGTATTTTTTAGTAATTCAAATTTTTCTTTTGAAACGGAATGATCTGTAACTTTAAATAAAGGCATTAATCTTCTAGTTTATTTACAAGTTCAACATCTAATAGTATTGATAATTCAGAACCTTTGATTAAAACTTCATCTTTATTTTTTGATTTAAAAATAACATCATTTCTATTTCTTTCACCAAAAAGACGAATTACATAAAAATCAAATTCAGCAGTAGACCCTAAAGCAGATACAGTACTAAATTCATTACTAGAACTAAATGATTGCCCAAATAAAGAAATATACTCAGGATAAATTAAATTCTTTTTAATAGAAAAAAGCTTCGTATTAAATAGCGTAATATTTAATTTATTATCGAAATTTTCAAACACTTCAATTTCTGTATTAACTCCTAAAATCAATAAACCAATTACAGTTAATATAATCCCTGATAATTCTTGAGTCATTATAAAAAAACTAAAAAGGAGTAAGCCTATACCAATGTATTTAGCTTTCCTATTTTTATATTCTTTAAATTTTATACTATTCATTTATTCTTTTTCATGGTTCCACGTGAAACCTATACTAAAATAAAAATAATATTTCAAAGGTTTTAAAACCTTTGAAATTAATTTTTTAACTGATACTAACTGGTTAGTTATCTACCTAAGAATACTAATAAAACAGATATATCACTTGGTGATACTCCTGATATTCTTGACGCTTGACTAATACTTACTGGTTGTATTTTCGTTAGTTTCATTTTTGCTTCAGTCGATAATGATTTTAATAAAGTATAATCAAAATCAGCAGGAATCTTAACATGTTCTAAACGATGTAATTTATCAGCATTCAATCTTTCTTTAGCAATATAACCCGCATACTTTACTTGAATTTCTGCTTGTTCCATTATTTCATTATCTAAATCATTATCTGCAATATATTTAGAAACGGAATCAATAGCTTTCATATCCTCCAAAGTAATATTGGGACGTGCTAATAACTTAAACATTTTATCTTGCTGCTTAACCGTACTTGAGTTTTTAGATTCTAAAACAGGATTAATTTCTTCTGGTTTCACAGAAGTGTTTTTAAAGAAGTCTACAAAATTATTCGATTTGGATTGCTTTTCTTCCATACGTCTCAAACGTTTTTCAGAAGCAATTCCTAATTTATATCCTTTAGGAGTTAATCTAAAATCGGCATTATCCTGACGTAATAATGTTCTGTACTCTGCACGAGAAGTAAACATTCTATAAGGTTCCTCAGTTCCTTTAGTAATTAAATCATCAATTAAAACTCCAATATAAGCTTCATCCCTATGTAATATAAAAGGATCTTCTTCTTTAACTTTAAGTGCTGCATTTATACCAGCCATCATTCCTTGAGAAGCTGCTTCTTCATAACCTGTAGTTCCATTAATTTGTCCGGCGAAATATAATCCTTCTACTAACTTAGTTTCTAAAGTATGCTTCAATTGTGTAGGCTGAAAATAATCATATTCAATTGCATAGCCAGGACGGAAAAATTTTACATTTTCAAATCCAACTACAGAACGTAATGCTTTAAACTGAACATCTTCTGGTAGGGAAGTAGAGAAACCATTGATATAATATTCACAAGTATTCCAACCTTCAGGTTCTACAAATAACTGATGACTATCCTTATCAGCAAACCTATTTATTTTATCTTCTATTGAAGGACAATAACGAGGTCCTGTACTTTTAATTCTACCATTAAACATTGGAGAACGATCAAAACCTTCACGTAATAAATCATGCACTAAAGCACTTGTGTACGACATATGACAAGGACGTTGTACAGTCAATGGTTTTGTAATATCCGAATACGAAAATTTTTCAGGATGTTCATCACCAGGTTGAATAAGCATTTTAGAAAAATCTAAACTACGACCATCAACACGTGGGGGAGTACCCGTTTTCATTCTACCAGATTCAAAACCTAATTCAATTAATTCTTCAGTGATTCCTGTAGAGGCAGATTCACCTGCACGACCACCACCAAATTGTTTATCACCAATATGTATCAATCCGTTTAAAAAAGTACCATTAGTAAGTATGACAGATTTACCTCTGATTTCTAAACCAAGTGATGTTTTAACTCCAACTATCTTATGATTTTTTACTACTAATCCTTTAACCATTTCCTGATAAAAATCAAGATTTGGAGTAGCTTCCATCATCAATCTCCATTCCTCTGCAAAACGCATTCGGTCCGATTGCGCACGCGGACTCCACATAGCAGGTCCTTTACTTTTATTCAACATTTTAAATTGAATAGCAGTTTTATCAGTTACAATTCCTGAGTACCCACCAAGTGCATCAATTTCTCGAACTATTTGTCCTTTAGCAATACCACCCATTGCAGGGTTACATGACATTTGTGCTATATTTTGCAAACTCATTGTTACCAATAGGGTAGAGCAACCACTATTTGCAGCAGCAGCAGCAGCTTCAGAACCAGCATGACCAGCACCAACAACTATAACATCATATTCTTTATCAAACATCTTTTATAAAATAGTGTTCCATGTGGAACGTTTTTATTGTACTATTTAAATAAAGATGTTCCATGTGGAACATCTTTATTTAAGAAATAA
>JABSPO010000247.1 GCA_013214625.1 Flavobacteriaceae bacterium | reverse complement strand
TAAAATGTTGAGTTTAAACAAAAAATGTTTAAATTAGTGAAAAAGCTAAGAAAAAAGATTTCTTCAATAAGTGTAATTGGCACTATATTTTATTGAAGAAATAAATTGTGTAGTGCCTTTATCCCTAGACTTCGAAATGCGTGTAAAATATGACTGTTTTTACCAATAGAAACAAAATTCGAGACTAGGTTGAAAGGTACGAGTATGACAAGTGAAAAGGTAGGTGTATTTAAGATGCATAAATTGTACAAATTAGCTCAATTTTATCTGCTATGTAGTTTTGAAGTAGTACAAAAAAGTTTATACCGTGCATAAAACATAACAGTAAAGTATATTTGCGCAAAAGACAGGGACGAGTGAAAACATATGTTTAGAACCTGCTTTACGTTACTATATGAAATTGTACAAGTGTGCTAGATAAATAGTGCAATTGTCAAACACTAAAAAAAGCGCAAAAACAAACTTAAATACTTTTTTCTAAGTCATCCATAAGTTTTGAAGCTTCATTATAGGTTTCTTGATCAAGATCTAACTCGTCTTTGCTAGACATGAGGTTTTCAAAAAAAAGATGCCAAGATTAAAGTGTAAAAACTTCGACGCCAAGTCACTTTTAAATAAAACTTCGACGCAAAGTCACTTTTAGCAAATAGCTTAGTTGAAAAAATCAGACGAGTAGAGCTTTTCAAAATTTTCAAGTTTTCAAAGTGATAAAATGCAAATAACCCATTTTCATAGTAAAAATAGACTGCCATTCATGCCAAGTAAAAAGACTTGGTTTTGAAAGCTTAAATTTTTCAAACAAAACATAATGAAAAAGTACTTTTAAGACTAGTAGTTTGTGCAATATATTGTATGCAATACATCTTACATTCAAACTTTTCTAAGATTCTAGTAGCTTCTTCAAGTGTTTGTTGTGTCAAGATGTCAAGTTTACCGTCTTTCATAAGTTTTCAAAAAATAGATTTGAATTGTAAAATCGGAAAAATATTTTACTGAATCAGAATTTGAAAAATCACTTTTAAGTTAAAAGCTTAGTGTTTTGAAAGACGAGTTTTATGCAAAATTCCCCAGAATGTTTAAGTATACATGTAAAAATCAATATCATAAAGTGCAGAGAAGTTTTAAACTAAATGTAAAGTTTAATGCACATATTATGACTATGATTCATACATATCTATAATAAAGTTTATGTAACAGTATGATAAATTATAAATTTATAAGTTGCCTTTATAAAACTTATTATTGTACCTTCTTTTCTTCCCGGCGTATCGTTTTTTGCCGCCGCCGTTCCCGCCGCCGCGGTACTGCTGGCGGTTGTCTGCCCGGCCAGCCGGCGCGTCTGAGACGCCGTCAGAGTCGAACTGGCCGGGTGCACTAAATAACACAACAAACAAAAAAGTTTGTAAATAAATGTTAAATAGATGTTTAAAAAATAAGTAAAACAACACTTATAACAATTAAAAAGTATAAAAAAGAGGTAAAAAGTACCTTGTAACTTTTCTTAAAGTGTTAATTTTGACCGGCATTTTGTGAAGGTGCTTGATGGGACGGGGATTATCAAGAAGGCCATCACTTAAGGTTCTAAAAAAAGGTTTAATATTTTCACTTGAATTAGAAAAAGTAGAAACAAAGTATGAGAAATTGTTAGTGTCCAATTTTTTATCTCTAACTTTTTTATTTAAATAAAGACATCGATCAGCCCAATTTACAAAGTTTATATTGAATATAAAATTTTTAGGCCATCCTCTGTCAATATATTTTATGATAATTCTACTTTTTTCAACCAAAAATATATTTTTTGATGAACAAAGCCTCAGTGCTCTAATAATTTCTCCTTGTAAAATGCCTTTGAAGACATGTCTGGGGTGGTTAGATTCCCAGTGGAGAGGTAATTTAGCAAGTTGAGGTTTTTTATAAAGTGACGAGTTAAGTATGTCTGTAAAATAATCATTTTCCATGACTTTTTTGATAAAAATAGATAAATCAAGAAATGCTAATTTAGTTGAACTTTGTTCAACAGTAAGGTCAATTTCTTGTTTTTGTCCAATGTCAGGGAGGTAACGTGATTTAATCCAACAAATAGCTTCACAAATCATTTTATAAGTACCTATAATGATAAGGAAAATGTCATCTATATATCTGACATCTAATAAAATGTTTTTGGGCTTGTTAGCGTGCATTTTATGTTCATAAGTAGCTAGATATAAATCAGCTTCTATAGTACTATGACAAGCACCCATAACTGAACCACTTTTTTGTCGTAAAAGATAATTGTTGTAAGTACCTCTAACTGTCATGAAATTATTTTTAAGTACCAAAAGAGAAATTAATCGTACATTTTTTATCCAAGATGGAGACATATTACAAATTTTACCAATATACTCGATAGAGTATAGAATACGAAAATGTAACATAGAAGGATAAAGTGATTTTACGTCCATGGTAACTAATTTGATATCATTACTTTTTAGAAGAGGACAATTATCATTTAAATTTGATAACTGTTTAACAACTTCTAAACTGTTTTGTATACCGATGAAGTGATCAGGAAATAAAACCTTGTACTTATTTAAAAGATTACTTAAAAGTTTAGTTAAAATAAGATAACTACTTTTGAAAAAGCTATTATGTGATCTACAAATAGGTCGAGCTTTTAAAGTTGGTTTGTGAATCTTTAAAATAATTTCAAAATAGGGTAAATCTGATTTTTTCAAAAGATCTTTATAAGATGAAAACTCAAAATTTGAAATAAAATTATTTTCATGAGCAATCTTAAGTATCTTTAAACCTATTTGAGAACAATTTTTCTCTATATTGGTAAGTTCACTGAAGTTAATGATTTCGTACTCCCCCTCCTCAAAAATCACATTTTTGGTTAAACTGTCTATCAAATCAAGTGGACAGATGCAAGGACCAAGATTTTTGTCAGTGGGAAAAATTCCAAAACCATTAGAAGCGAGTTTAAAAATTACAGATCGAATTTTATTCGCTAAATTATTGTTTTTTGTTGATTCAAAATTCGTAGAAAAAAGTAAGTTTTTAACTCTAGTTTGAAAAACATCCCATAATATGGGTGAGTCACTAAAGTTTTTTTCTTTACGAATAAATTCTTGAAAATTGTGTAATAAGTTAAACTTATAATGATTTCCAAAAAAAGGTAAACAAAAATTCAAATCATATTTACAAATGTCAAGTGCGTCAGAAAGTAAATTCTGTGACAAAAATAAATTTTCAGTGAAAATATAAGTACCACAATCATACCTCTGTACCCGCGGTTCAGTTGACTCCGTTTCAGAAGTCACCGGGGTAGGAGGAGTGGATTTTTTAATGTTGGGCCTCACATGCAATCCAAACATCAAGCGAAGTTTGGGAACAAAAGTATTAAACTCTTGATCAAAGATTTTTTGCAAGCGAGCCGAAGTCAATTCCGTAGTTGATTCTTTCAAATCAGTCAGGATTTTTGACTTCTTACCCAACAGGGGGTTGTTATTAGTGCCTTGACAAATCCCAACCACCTCATTAGAGATAGATGTGCGAATTTTTTCAATTCCGCGGTTGAGATTTTTCGCCTCTTTAATAACTTCTCCAAAGGAGACGTTAAGAGACAAATGTAAGACATTTCGGTACCACTTAGTGAACTCAATTAAATTCTCAGCTCGGATGTCTTCCGAGAGTTCTCCCGCACCACTGTGTAAAAGAACCTGGAGGTGTCTTTTAGCGGTGAGTTCAGGAGGTGTGAAACCTTCACTCTGAGCCTTGTCCAAAAAGTGTTCCGCCCAACGCGGGAACTCAGTTGTATTGAGACATAAAGTCTCACTGAGCCCCTTGCTCTTAAAGTCCTCAATAGTAAGGTTCAAAGCAGTCTTTGACCTCTTGAGAAAATTAAGAACTTTGTTGGCATAACAATTGAAATTATTGTGGACCTCGTTAAATAAAGGTCTATAATTTTCGACAATACTTTCACCCGATATGCCCCCATAATCTCCTCCCACCTCTTCCATTGAAGTATCCATTTCTGAATCCTTGTTAGAAGAAGGGTTGGCTGAGAAAAATAGGACAAAAGGAGTAAAAAAGTGAAAAATGTTTCTTATAAATTTTAAGTAAAACTTAAAAAGATTTAAAGTTTTTATAAAAAACAATTTTTCAATAATAGGTGAAAATATTAGGTCTACTTAGTAAATGTTTTTGACCTCAGTTTCCAATATTAAAACAAAAATTAGATTTTGTGAGTTACAAAATTGTGAAATTTCTGAGAAAATATGTTTAAGAAACCTTATAATAGGCAATATTGAAATAACTTCTAGTGACAAACTACAATTTTTAAACACAAGACGTTTATTTTAAAGTTAAGTATTCTATTTTAAAATACCTTTAAAATTCGTCTAAAAAATGTCAAAAATTTAAACATAGAAAAAGTGTCACGTCCGAAGACATTTTTCGGAAATTTATGTTTAAAA
>JABSPO010000246.1 GCA_013214625.1 Flavobacteriaceae bacterium | reverse complement strand
AAATGCTACAGTTACTGTTATTCCAGAGGTGAAATATCATTTTAAGTTAGGGATAAGTGATGTTGGAGATCAGTTATATGATTCAGCTATTTTCTTGGAAGCAAATTCACTTAGAAGTACTGGAAGTAAGAAAACTTTAGCTCAAAAGATAAATACTATTAAAGGACAATTATCAGTAGATTTCAATATTAAATTTGAGATAGATTCTGATAAAATTATAAGTAATAACTCGTATAAGTTACTAGATGATATCATAGAGCAATTACTTAAACACGATGATTTAAAAATTGAAATTATCGGGCATACTGATGATACTGGCACTTTTGATCACAATGAATTGTTATCGCTTAAAAGAGCAAAAGCTGTAAGTGATTATTTGATTTTTAAAAATGTTGATACTTCAAGAATTAGAACAAAAGGAGTAGGAGCAACTCAGCCAAAAAGTAATCTGAAGTCAGAGAATAGAAGGGTAGAAATAGTGTTTATAAAACAATCCAATTAGTATATCAACTTTCTAGTTATAAATGTATCAGTCAAAGTTACTTTTCGTTTCTGATAAGCTTTAAGAGTCAAATCCACTTGAAGGAGTAAAACTACCGTTATTAGGTAATTCAAACAATTCCAATTCAAAATAAGGAACGGCTGCAATTAGATGATCAAAAATATCAGCCATAATATACTCGTAGTTTTCCCAACGTTTATCTGAGCTAAAGGCATAAATTTCTATAGGGATCCCTTGTGAGGTAGGCGCTAACTGTCTTGCCATAATCATCATATCCTTATTAATAGCGGAATGATTTTGTAAATATGTTTCAGCGTATTTTCGGAACAAACCAAGATTGGTTAAGTTTCTTCCGTTTAGTAATAGTGATTTGTCAATAGAATTGTCCGTATTATAAGTATCAATTTTCTGACTTCTGTTTTCTAAATAAGAAGAGATGATTTCAATTTTAGAAAAGGCTTTTAAATCAGTTTTAGAAAGGTATTTTACACTATTTAATTTAATATGCAAAGCTCTTTTTATACGTCTTCCATCAGAATTTTCCATTCCTCTCCAATTTTTAAAGGAATCAGAAATCAAGGCATAGGTGGGAATTGTGGTAATGGTTTTATCGAAATTTTGAACTTTAACGGTTGATAAATTAATTTCTACAACATCACCATCTGCTCCATATTTCTGAAAAGTAATCCAGTCACCAATACGGACCATATCGTTTATGGTCACTTGTATGCTGGCAACAAAGCCCAAAATAGTATCTCGAAATATTAAAATAATAATGGCTGAAGCAGCTCCAATTCCTGTTAAAAAATCTATTAATTCTGTACTTGTTAATATTGCCAAAACGGATAATACTCCAAACGCCCATGCAAAAATCATAAATACCTGAATATAGCTATCTATAGGCTTGTCTTTTAACCGTGGTAAGGTTTTAAAAAAGTCTTTTAATGACTTTAAAACACTTCTAGCAATCCATAGCGCTAATACTATTCCGAAAATTTGTAAGCCTTTATCTATAAAACCTTCAAAATTAGGAAAATCTGAAAATACTATAAAGGAAAATTTCCATGCTAAAAACAGCGGGATAATATGCGCGATATTTCTCGGCGCTTTATTGGTGATTAATATATCATCAAAATTTGTTTTTGATTTGATAGCAATTCGGCTAAAAGTTGCTAACATAATCTTACGAGTGATAAAATCAACAATACATACAAGTAACAATAATATAACGAGTAAGACAAACATATTAATGTATGTAGCCATTGTAGTATCTATCCCTTTTGAAACCAGAGTATCAAATAGTAGGTGTGTTATTTTTCTCATATAAATAGTGCTATAGCACAAAAATACTGCGATTAAAATGAAAACAAAACCTTTTAACTATTTAATCACAGTATGAGTTTTAATTATCAATTCATACATCGGTAAAATTGATTTTCTCTTGATTGTAGTTATACGAGAGTATCTTGTTTATTAAGCGTATATTTGCGGCCTATAGAAGCAAAATTATGTCAACATTTACACATTTAGGAGTACGAAAAGATATCGTAAAATCTTTGAAAGAATTAAACATAACTACCCCTACGGAAATTCAAGAAAAAGGAATTCCGATATTATTGAAACAAAAAACTGATTTTATTGGTTTAGCACAAACAGGGACTGGTAAAACGGCTGCTTTTGGGATTCCAGTATTACAACATATCGATACTAATAATAACGAAGTACAAGCATTAATTTTGTCGCCTACTCGTGAGTTAGTACAGCAAATTAAAAAGCAACTATTTAAGTTTACGAAATACGCTGATGATAAAATATTTTTAGAAGCTGTATTTGGTGGTGAAAAAATAGATAAGCAATTAAAAAAACTAGAAAGAACTACTCATGTAATAGTAGCAACTCCTGGGAGATTGTTAGACTTAATCAATAGAGGGACAGTTAACTTAAGTCAAGTTAAAACGGTTGTTTTAGATGAAGCTGATGAAATGTTGAGTATGGGGTTCAAACAAGAATTAGATGCCATTCTTACACATACAGGAGCAACTAAAAACACATGGTTATTTTCGGCTACTATGCCTGAAGGAATCAAGCGTATCATAAAAATGTATATGTCTGATAATGCTGTAAGAATAGCAGTAAACGAAAATTCGTTGGTAAACGCCAATATTTCGCATCAGTATATTAAAACAACTATTAAGGAAAAAACTTCCGATATCATTGCGTATTTGGGAACAAAAGATGCAGGTAGAGGGATCATATTTTGTAAAACGAAGCTTGGTACTCAAGCATTAGCTAAAGAGTTAACAGAAGAAGGGTTTTCAGTAGGTGCTTTAGAAGGTGATATGCAACAAAAAGAACGTGATAAAGTAATGCGTGCTTTTAAAAAAGAAAATATTCAGGTATTAATCTCTACAGATGTTTCTGCACGAGGGATTGATGTTCATAATTTAGCATTCGTATTACATCACCAATTACCACAACAGTTAGAATACTACACGCATAGAAGTGGTAGAACAGCAAGAGCAGGTAAAAAAGGGGTTTCAGTAGCTTTTATTTTACCAGTTGAATTAGAGCGCGTGTTCGAGATTCAAAAAGAGTTAGGAATTAAATTTAAAGAAGCTACTTTAGCGTAATTTAAGAATTTAAAAAAAAATGAGCTTAGCTATTTTTTTTTGAATACTGAATATATAAGGATATGGGATTGACAAATAACGACATTTTTAAAAAATTAAGAGTAGCACACAAATTACGTGATACGGATATTGTAGCCATTTGTGCTTTAGTAGATTTTAAAGTTTCAAAAAGTGAATTAGGAGCGTTTTTTAGAAATGAGGAACATGATAAATACATGGATTGTGGTGATCAGATTTTACGTAATTTCTTAAACGGATTAATTATTCATTTAAGAGGGCCATTGCCTAAAAAAGGGGAGAAGCCAGCTTAATAATTGGTTGTAATATTATAAAAGTGCTAAGGTTGATTATTTGTCAAACTTAGCACTTTTTCTGTTTTGAAAAATATAATTCATCTAACTCTAGTAATAGCACCATTATATAGTTGATTTTCATAATTGTAAAATATTTCGGGGTAGTATTTTATTTTTAATTGCTTTTTTGCAATTCTACTCATGCGTATTTGAATTTTTTGTATCGTTTTCATAGCTCAGTGATTTATTGATTAGTTAATTATCTGTAACGTCTTTTAGCGTTCCAAATATTTGCTTTGGTAGTACTTAACTTATGTGTGATTTGATTGTTTGCTGTAGTTGCCATAATGTTTTTTTTTAATTGTTATAGATCTTATATACATACAAAGATAATCTTTTATACAGTACTATGCAAAACAAAGTACTGTTTTTAACACTTTTTAACATGTATAGAGGTAAATGGTTGATTATAAGCTATTATTGTTGTAAATAATATTTAAATAAATTGTAATAAATACAACTTCATAGAGCAGTACATAAATAATAATGGTATTGTACTTTAAAATTTAATTTAATGGATGATTCTGTAGTTGTAGAAATTTGTGCTTTGGTAAAATTTAAAGTTTAATAAAATTGAATTAGATGTATTCTTTGGGGATGAAGAACATAAAATACATATGTAATGTGGAGATCAAATTTGACGTGATTTCTTAAAGGGATTAATTATTCATTTAAGAAGACCGATGTCTAAAAAGGGGAGAAGCCAGCTTAATAATTGGATGTAATATTATAAAAGTGCTAAATTTGATTATTTGTCAAACTTAGCACTCCTTCTGTTTAGAAAAATATAATTCATCTAACTCTAGTAATAGCACCATTATATAGTTGATTTTCATAATTGTAAAATATTTCGGGGTAGTATTTTATTTTTAATTGCTTTTTTGCAATTCTACTCATGCGTATTTGAATTTTTTGTATCGTTTTCATAGCTCAGTGATTTATTGATTATTTAATTATCTGTAACGTCTTTTTGAGTTCCATATATTTGCTTTGG
>JABSPO010000245.1 GCA_013214625.1 Flavobacteriaceae bacterium | reverse complement strand
AATAGGGGTAGCCGTATTTGTCTATAAAACCACCAGCTGCACCAGCATATTCAAATTTAGACTTGTCTTTATAATCTAAAATTTTAGGTTGAATAGCAGCTATGTTAGGATCACTTTTAAATTGTGTTATAACTGGTTGTAGCCAATTTTTAGTAACTTCAATATCAGAATTTAATAAACAGTATACATCAGCTTTAATATGTTGTAAGGCATCATTATATCCTTTAGCGTAACCACCATTTTCTTTATTCGAAATAATTGTAATTCCGGGGTGATTTTCTTTTACGAAATTGATAGAGTCATCAGTAGAAGCGTTGTCAGCAATGTAAATGGTTGCTTCTTTTGAATAGGAAACAACAGCAGGTAAAAATTGTTCTAACAACTTTTTACCGTTCCAATTTAAAATGACAATAGCGATTTTCATAGACAACAAATATAGAGGTTAAAAAGTTTATGAGCTTTAAAAAATCAAGGTACTGGGTCATATCCTGAGCCACCCCAAGGATGACATTTTCCGATACGTTTTATCGCTAGCCAGCTTCCTTTAAATAATCCGTGAATTTGTAATGCTTCTAATGAATAGCTCGAACAAGTAGGAGAGAAGCGACATGAGGCTGGCGTATACGGAGAAATAGCAGCTTGATAAAACCGAATTAGCAGTATGAATGGATATGTTAAAAATGATTTCATTTTTTAAATTAACAATTAACAATTAACAATGTGTGATTAGTCAATTTAAAATAGGTTATTTATTAATTAAATAGTAAAATTTAACGATTGATAATTGTAGGTTATTATTGACTATTGACTACTGTAAAGAAAAGGTAGTGCCTTCTCTTCCGTCTTTTAATTGTACTCCTAATGCAATTAGTTCATTTCTAATTTGATCAGATATAGCATATTCTTTGTTTGCTTTAGCTTCTGCCCTTAGTTTAATTAGTAGTTCAATAGTTCCTGATAATGTATCAGAATTAGTATCAGCAGTAGCTTCATTCATTAATCCTAAAACATCAAATACAAATGCGTTTAGTGAAGTTTTTAATAAATCAAAATCGTCATTTGTTATTGTTGCTTTATTATCTTTTATCTGATTGATGAACTTTACTGCATCAAATAAATTAGCAATTAATATAGGGGTATTGAAATCATCATTCATAGCATCATAACATTTCTGTTTCCATGCATCTACATTAAAACTAGAAGTTTCTCCTATTTTAATGTTTTTTAATGAATCAATAGCATCCATTAATCGTTTGTGTCCTTTTTCAGAAGCCAAAAGTGCATCATTAGATAAATCTAAAATGCTTGAGTAGTGGGCTTGCATGTTGAAAAAACGAGTAACACTTGGTGAAAATGCTTTCGATAATATGTTGTTGTCACCTGAATAAATCTCTTGTGGTAAAAGATGATTTCCTGTAGATTTCGACATCTTTTTCCCATTCAAGTTTAGCATATTGGTATGCATCCAGTAATTTACAGGAGCTTTATGGTTACATGCTTCAGCTTGTGCAATTTCACATTCATGATGAGGGAATTTTAAATCCATTCCACCTCCGTGAATATCAAATTGATCTCCAAGATATTTAGTACTCATTACAGTACATTCTAAATGCCATCCAGGAAAACCTTCTGACCATGGAGAGTTCCAACGTTGTATGTGTTCTGGTTCTGCACGTTTCCATAGTGCAAAATCTTGTGGATTCTTTTTATCTGATTGTCCGTCTAATGCTCTAGTATTTTCAATAGCATCTTCTATAACACGTTTGGAAAGAATTCCGTAGTTATTCGTTTCGTTGTATTTTAATACATCAAAATAAACTGATCCGTTAGCAATATAAGCTAAACCGTTATCAATAATTTTTTGAACTGCTTCAATTTGTTCTACTATATGTCCTGTAGCAGTAGGTTCTATACTTGGAGCTAAGAAGTTATAACGTCTTAAAATTTCATGGAAATCAACCGTGTACTTCTGTACAATTTCCATTGGTTCTAATTTTTCTAATCGTGCTTTAGTTGAAATTTTATCTTCTGAATCATCATCTGTTAAATGACCAGCATCAGTAATATTTCTAACATAACGTACTTTATATCCTAAATGTAAGAAATAGCGATATATCATGTCAAAACTCATAAAAGTTCTTACGTTTCCTAAATGGACATTACTATATACTGTAGGTCCACAAACATACATACCAACAAATCCATCGACGATGGGTTTAAATAATTCTTTTTTTCCTGTTAAGGAATTTTGGATTCTTATTTGTTGATTTTGATATGTATTCATTATGGGTTGTTTTATACTCTGTGATTACTTACTAAAAGTAATGTAATAAAAAAATGATGTATTAATGAGGTACACTGGTGTATTAGAATTGTGTATCTAGTTTAATGTAATCTAAAAATTCTCTTTTTACTTTATCTTCTTTAAAAGCACCACCAAACTCTGAGGTTACGGTACTGCTTTCAATATCTCTTATTCCTCTAGAATTTACGCATAAATGTTTTGCATCTATAATACAGGCAACATCGTCAGTTCCTAATGCTTTTTGTAATTCACGTACTACCTGAATTGTTAAGCGTTCTTGAACTTGTGGTCTTTTAGCAAAATAATCAACAATTCTATTCATTTTAGAAAGCCCAATTACTTTTCCTTTAGAAATATAAGCAACATGTGCTCTTCCAACTATTGGTAATAAGTGATGTTCGCAAGTAGAATATAGGGTAATGTTTTTTTCTACTAACATTTCACCATACTTATACTTATTGTCAAAAGTAGAAGCGTTTGGTTTATTGTTAGGGTTTAATCCTCCAAAAAGTTCAGTAACAAACATTTTTGCTACCCTGTTAGGGGTTCCTTTTAAACTATCATCAGTAAGATCCAGTCCTAATGTTTGCATAATGCTGGCAACATCCTTTTTGATCGCTTCTATTTTTGAATTATCATCTAAATCAAAAGCGTCTTTTCGTAAAGGTGTATCAAAGGATGTACCTATATGATTGTCTCCAATTTCGTCTATTTCTTTCACAGTAATAAGATTCATTATGTTGGTTTAATTAAAAACTCAAGTTTTGAGTCTGAATTAAGACGACAAAGATACTAAATCTTACAATCTATGTAGTTGTGCTATCATAAATAATATTACTTCAATAGATATTTTTCGTTGTTGTCATTAGATTCTTTATATCAGTTTAATCAATCTTGAAATGAATGGATGTTTTAAAGGATTTTAAAAAAAAATTATTTATTGATTTTAATGCCTTTTGGGACTTAAGTACTTGTGGTTCATATGTAAATCCCCCGTTTTTATATTCAGATTGTTAGAGTTTCACTTCATGTTTAGTGGATTATAATTAAAATTCATTTTTTTAGCCTCTCTAGGTAAGTTGTTTACCGATGAAAAAACACCATTAGTCGTGATAGTAAGATACTTGTGAGGTCGGTATGAGATATATGTGAGTATAGTTTTGTAGGGTGATATTTGTTTAAAACTAATTTCAGGCACTATAAAAACAACTGTTTTGTAAATAATACAATAAAAGTTGTTTAATGAACTGCAAATTATGTTTTTATCATGAAAAAGAAAATTTTACCATTACTAATTTATTTTTTAGGTGCACTTGGAGCTTATGCTCAAACTATAAATATTAATCCAGGTGGAGATCCAGAATCTTCAATGACATTGGATCAATTAATAGAAAATGTGTTTTTAGGAACCTCTTGCGCTACAGTTTCTAATATAACGAGTATATCTTATTCAAATGTAGAATATTTTGATGCTGCTTTTAATATTGTAACAGGAGAAAGAAGTTATGCGTATTTTACTAATACTGGGACTAATTTCCCTTTAAATAGAGGACTGATTTTATCTACTGGGGCCGCAACAGCATCCCAAGGAGCCAATTCAATTTTTGGTTTTACAGGAAGTGAAGGTATGGGACCAGCTTGGTCTGGAGATACTGACTTAAAAACTATTTTGGATAATCGATTTGGAGATAATCAAGTAACTGAAAATGCTACTGTAGTTGAGTTTGATTTTGTGCCTTTAGATACAAACTTTAGTTTTGAATATTTATTTGCTTCTGATGAATATAAGGAAGCAGATTATGAATGTAGTACAGTACAAGATGGATTTGCATTTATTTTAACTGGGCCGGGAGTAGTAAATGATCCAGGTATAACAGGAAAGAATATTGCTTTGTTAGCGGATGGTGTAACCCCAGTTAGTGTAGGGACTATTCATAATAATACAGCAATGTGCGCTCCAGCACAGAATCCAGGTTTATATGTGAATTATTATACAGCTGGTGGTGGAGGTGTGGCCGCCACAGCACCAATACAATATAATGGTAGAACGGTTTTATTTACCGCTTCACATGCTGTAACTCCTGGAAGTTCATACCATATGAAAATGGTAATTGCAGATAGAGGTGACAATGCTTATGATTCTGCGGTATTTTTAAAAGCTAGTACGATAGTGACTATAAATGTAGATCTAGGGCCCGATAGAAATGTCTGTATTGGTGATTTC
>JABSPO010000244.1 GCA_013214625.1 Flavobacteriaceae bacterium | reverse complement strand
CAACAGTTTCTACTAATTTAGTAGATTTTGGAGTATATAACTACAATCTATCTTATAATGCCGATAATTCTGTTATAACCAATACACCGATCACATCTTCAACAGGTGCATCAACAACAACAATTAGTAATGGGAATGTGATTGAGAGTAATATAGAAGGAGGGACATATGATATTACATTTACACATGACACTAAAAATGCACCATTTAAAAACATAGATAATAGAACGATTCTATTATCTATTGATTCTGAGAATAGTTATAATTATTATTTCAATACGAATAATATTTTAACCCATATAGAAGATTATGTGTCTGACCCTTGGGATATTACTAATTCGTATACTTATACAGAGTTTCATTACCCTAGAGTAATAACAGAAAATTTTAATGGAGATATTTCTACATATACGTATACGTACAACAATGACTAATATAATATTGTTTTAGTTGTTAAACGAATAAATATTCCAAACAAAGTATTAAGCGCTCTCATCATTTATGAGGGCGTTTTTTTTTAATAACTATTTTATTTAAGGTTAAAACAAGAGGCTTTATTCCTTATTTTTGAACTTTATAAGTAGCTATAATTTATGATGAATTTACCAGATATAACAACAAAAGTCATTTCCGTAAAATTGCGTCCAAAAGCGGAACGAATGGTGAAGAAAAGACATCCTTGGATTTTTGAAGATAGTATTATAAAGCAAAGTGTAGCTGCAAATTCTGGTGATGTTGTAGTAGTTTATGACAATAAAAAAAATAAGTTTCTAGCTTGCGGATTATACGACCCGTACTCTCCAATTAAAATTAAATTGGTGCAATTCGGTAAACCTGCAAAATTAGATGCAGAGTTTTTTAAGAATCGTATTGAAACCATTTTTGATATCAGAACAGCGTTATTAGCAACAGATACTAATAGTTACCGATTTGTTTATGGTGAAGCTGATGGATTACCAGGGTTTATAGCAGATGTATATGCTGATGTTTTAGTAGTAAAAATATATTCAACCATTTGGTTTCCGTATTTGAATGACATACTTCCTCAGTTACTAGAAAAGAGTAATTGTAAAACGATTGTATTGCGATTGAGTAGAAACGTTCAAAAAAGCAAAGAAAATAGCGGGTTAAAAGATGGCCAAGTAATTTATGGTCATTTAGAAAATAATGTGGTTCTTTTTAAAGAACATGGAGTAAATTTTTCTGCAAATGTAATTTACGGACATAAAACAGGTTATTTTTTAGATCATAGAGAAAATAGGAGGCGAGTAGGTGAACTTTCAAAAGGAAAGTCAGTATTAGATGTGTTTTCATATGCAGGAGGATTTTCTGTTCATGCATTAGTAAACGGAGCTACTGAAGTTACTAGCCTTGATATTTCTGTACAAGCACTAGAAATGGCCGTGCAAAATGGAAAACTAAATGAATATACTGGTACTCATAAAACCATGGCAATTGATGCTTTTGTTGGTTTACACGATTTGATTAAGCAAGGTAAAACCTTTGACGTTGTGGTTATTGATCCACCATCGTTTGCTAAAAGCGCAAAGGAGGTTGATAAGGCAATACATAGTTATTCACGCTTAGCACGCTTAGGAACTTCTCTAACAGCTAAGGGAGGGTTATTAATATTAGCATCCTGTTCATCAAGGATTTTAGCGGATAATTTTTTTGACATTTGTGAAGCAGAAATCCAAAATGGTTCACGAAAACATGAAGTTTTGGAGTATACTTTTCACGATAGTGATCATCCTGTGATTAAGAGTTTTCCAGAAGGAGCATATTTAAAATGCGGATATTATAAGCTGGATTAATACCATTTAAATCAACTTTATCGGTGTAAGCCTATGAGGTATGAATTAACACTATAATTTTTCGAACGGGGTGTTAAACTCACTATCTGGAATAAATAGGTTTGAACTAATTAATAAAACCCGTAAGTGGGATTAAATTTGGGGTATGCAAACAATAAAAAACATTCCTTTATATAATAGGAAAGGACAACGTATTACCAGTATTACGGAACAAGAAATAAGTTATATTGATGAAACAAAAATTGATGAACGCTTTTTTATTGTTGAAAACGATTTTATCGTTGTTAAAAGTAAGTTCTTCCGACAAGAACACTTAGTTAAAAATTGGACTTTTTGTATTGATAAGCAAAGTGTATATTTAAAAAGAAAAGAAGGAGTACACTACAAAAAGGTATTGTTTATATTAGAGTCACCACATCATAATGAATTTGATTATGATGATGGATTTAAAAGTTTAAAACCCTTAACAGGTAATTTTGAAGTTTTTAAAATTAATTTCCCTAAGTTAATGGAAGAAATAACTTCTGATGAATCTTTGTCGTATGAAGTAACTATATATATACCTGTACCGTTTCAGAACTCATTACATTATTTGTTTCGTAGAAACATAAAAGAGCAAACGAAATTTGGCTTATGGCTGTATGGTTGGTGGGATTTAAAATTTCATAAAGAATTTGAAGAGTTTTTAGGCTATCGAAAATTCGATTATTACATCAATTCAAGTACAAGAACGTATAGAACTATAATATCACAAAAATTATCAAAGCTAATAACTACAGAATATCAGGTATATAATCCCAATAGTAGCTATTGGCGAAGAAATGAAGTTAAGTTTGGATTAAAAAAATTAATCCATTTAGACGATAGTCACGTGCTATTTAAAGAAAATGAAACAGCTGATAGCTCCCCATTTTAGAACCACTAGTGGGCAGAGTTTACTTAAGTTAGACAAGCCAACCGGGAATTAAATCTAATGTTGGGATTAAAACCCTTGTTTATCACAATGTAATTAAACTGTTAAAACGGCATTGTATTTGATTATTTTAAATTAGTTTTATAATCTTAATTAACGCAACATATGAAAGCATTTCTTACTCTTATTTTTTGTTTATTGCTTTCCGTTCCGTTGTATGCGCAAATAGGATTGGACTCAAGTACAAAAAATGGAATTGCCATTCCAGCAGATAAGAAAGAAATCATTCCTCCTAAGCCCAATACATTACTTAATAAACCGAAATTACCAACGGTTGATTTAAACAATCCATTAACGGAACCTAAACCATTTTATATGAATCAGAAATCTGATTTGTTAGATGCTGGGGAAGAGTTGCAGAAACGATGGGATGATAATAAATTAAAAGCAACTGCAAAATATGATCAATTCCTAGGTAATTTTAAAACAAAGAGTAGTTATTTAGGGCTTCAATGTAGAGATTTTGGAAGTGTAGATGGGGACTATGTGCGTATTATAGTAAATGACGTTGTAGTTGAAAATAGTTTGCGTTTAGGCGGCTATTTTAAAGGAATCAATATCGATTTAGTAGATGGTTTAAATCGTATTGATGTAATTGCTATTAATGAGGGAACAGCCTCACCAAATACTGGGCATTTTATGGTGTTAGATCATGAAGGCAATGTGATAACAGATCAAAAATGGAATTTATATTCTTCTGGAAAAGCAACAATGATTATTTTAAAAGAAGACTAATGTAATGTTAGAAATACGACCAAATTGTGAGCACTGTAATAAAGATTTACCAAACGATTCTACTGAAGCATTAATATGTACTTTTGAATGCACATTTTGTGTCGATTGTGTTACAGATATATTTAATCAAATATGTCCCAATTGCGGCGGAGGTTTCGAAAAAAGACCAATCAGACCTTTGAATCTTCTAGAAAAACATCCTCCAAGTGTTGTTAGGGTTTTTAAACCAAAAAAGGTGAATTAGCATATGATACAATTCAAAAGTAAGTATCTATGTGTTTTACTATTCCTTTTTACTCATTTCTCCCAAGGACAACTTAAAATAAAAGACGGGGTAACTGCAGAAGAGTTAATGGCGGTATTACTTGGAGATACTGAAAATATCATCGTGAGTAATTTATCAATTAAAGGAAGTCCTAAGGCTTTTGGAGAATTTAAGTGCAAATTGGATTATAATGATATTATACCTGAAGGTATTATTATGAGTAATGGTTATGTTAAAAATGCCATTGGGCCTAATAATGATACTAGAAAAAGTACCAAAGTAAATTTCATGAGTGATCCTGATATAAACAGAATATCAGGCTATAAAGGTTGTTATGATACCGCTTTGTTTGAATTTGATTTAATTTCTGCTACAGATAAAATTCAATTTAATTTTTTCTTTGCATCGGAAGAATACCCTGAATATGTACATAAAAATGTGAATGATGCGTTTATCTTTTTAGTAACGAACACGATAACAAAGACATCAGAAAACATAGCAATATTAAATGGAGATAAAAACATTCCCATAACAGTAGATTATATAAATCATATAACTAATAGTGAATATTACATACCTAATATCCCATGGAATAAAGACACATTGAATAAGTATAGGGATGATATTACAAAACTTGAATTACCATTTACTTTTCAATATGATGGATTTACAAAGTTATTAAATGCTACGGTTATTGTTATTCCAGATGTAAAATATCATTTTAAATTAGGGATAAGTGATGTTGGTGACCAATT
>JABSPO010000243.1 GCA_013214625.1 Flavobacteriaceae bacterium | reverse complement strand
CAACAGTTACTACTCCTGAAAAGTCAAATTCTGAAAAAACTGCTTCAACGAAAAAAGAAGCTGGTAATCAAAGTGATTCACAATTCTCTCTTTTTGGTGGAAATATTGCTTCTGATGAGAACAGTACGCTAATTTCTGGCTATAAAACTGCAGAAAACACACCTCACGTATATCAATTTATTGACACTGACTTTGCAAGAAAATTATTCTTACAACAATTAATGAAACAAACCTCTGTTTGTTTTGATACGGAAACAACTAGCTTAAATACTTTTGAAGCTGAATTAGTTGGAATATCATTTTCATGGGAAGCTCATAAAGGATATTATATCCCGTTCCCAGAAGATCAAGAAAAAACACAGGAATTAATTGAAGAGTTTAGGCCATTCTTTGAAGCGGAACAGATTGAAAAAATTGCACACAATATTAAATACGACGCTAAAGTATTAGACAAATATAACATCACTGTAAAAGGGAGGTTGTTTGATACTATGTTGGCACATTACCTTATCAATCCGGATATGCGTCATAACATGAATATCCTTTCAGAAACCTATCTAAACTATCAGCCAATACCAATTGAAAGTTTAATTGGTAAAAAAGGGAAAAATCAAAAATCATTCAGAACTGTTCCTCTAAAAGAACAAACAGAATATGGAGTTGAAGATGCTGATGTAACTTTTCAATTAAAACAACTATTTGAAGAGAAACTGATTGAAACTGATACTAAGAAGCTATTTGATGAAATTGAAATGCCATTGGTTCCTGTGCTTACTGCAATGGAATTAGAAGGAATTAATTTAGACGTGAATTTCTTAGAAAGTTTATCTGACGATTTATCTAAAGACATCAAGGAATTAGAAACAGCAATTTATAAAACTGCTGATAAAGAATTCAACTTAGCATCTCCTAGACAATTAGGAATTGTATTATTCGAAGACTTGAAATTAATTGACAAACCAAAGAAAACTAAAACTGGTCAATATTCTACTTCAGAAGATGTACTAAGCAAGTTAGATGAATATCAAATTATCCAAGACATTTTAGCTTGGAGAAGTTTAATAAAACTACAAAACACTTATGTTGATGCATTGCCTACACAAGTAAATGCAGTAACAAATAGAATTCATACTGACTACAATCAAGCTGTAGCTGCAACCGGGCGTTTGAGCTCTAATAATCCGAATTTACAGAATATTCCTATTCGTACAGAACGTGGTAGACAAGTACGTAAAGCATTTGTACCTAGAGATGAAAATCATATTCTTGTTGCTGCAGATTATTCACAAATTGAATTGCGAATTATAGCCGCTTTAAGCGAAGATGAAAACATGATTGAATCTTTTGTTAACGGAGAGGATTTCCACGCTTCAACTGCTGCTAAAGTATTTGACATCCCATTAGAAGAGGTGACTCGTGAACAACGAAGTAATGCTAAAGCCGTTAACTTCGGGATTATTTATGGCCAAGGTGCTTTTACGCTAGCGCAACAGCAAAAAATATCGCGTAAAGAAGCTAAAGAATTAATTGACAACTACTATAAAACCTATCCGAAACTAAAAGCATACATGGCTAGTCAAGTGGATTTTGCAAGAGATAACGGTTATGTAGAAACCATTTCACAACGCCGTAGGTATTTGAAAAACATCAACTCACAAAACGGAATTGTGCGTGCAGCTGACGAACGAAATGCAGTAAATGCACCAGTACAAGGAAGTGCTGCAGATATTATTAAAATTGCTATGATTAATATTCATGACATTTTAAACAAAGAAAATTACCAATCAAAAATGTTACTTCAAGTGCATGATGAATTGGTTTTTGATGTTATTAAAAACGAAGAAGACAAACTGAAAAACATGGTTAAATCGGAAATGGAAAACGCTTTTAAAATGTTAGTCCCATTAGATGTTGAAGTTGGACAAGGAGACAACTGGTTACAAGCTCATTAACCTACCAATGGGTTTATTTTAATTGTACTAGGTGTGTTCTATTTCCTCAAAAACAATCTTATAAGCAGTACCTTGTTGTTCAAGCAACTCCAAGGTGCCATTTAATTGTCTTACGAAAATAGAGACTAGTTTAGTCCCAATACCTTTTGACTCACCATTTTTAACATAACCCGATCCGTTATCCGAAATTTGAATTTCGTGTTTTTTATCATGAAGCCTCTTCATTACAATGCTAATTTCACCTTGTTTGGTTTCATTAAATGCATGTTTTAATGAATTGGTAATTATTTCGTTAATAATCAATCCGAGTGGGGTTAAGGTCTGCATTCCTAAATCGATGTTTTCTATATCAATTTCTACATTAATCTCTTTATCAACGGCATAACTATTGATTAAATTTTCAATTAAATATTTAAAATGTTCATGGGCATTTACTAACTCTAAGTCATATTCTTGCAATAAGTTTTCATGTAGCAATGCCATTGAAAATATTCTTTTTTGAGTGTTTTTAAACATCTGAACAACATTTTCATCTTCCACTTTAGATGCTTGTAATCTTAACAAACTAATAACTACTTGTAAGTTGTTTTTAATTCTATGATGTATTTCCTTAATGATTAACTGCTTTTCTTCGTTCTTTTTTGTAAGCTCTTTATTTAGTTTTCTTAACGTTTTATCATTCGTAGCTACTAATTTACTATAATAGAAAACCACCAAGAAAATCGTAAATACTACAATTAATATTAAGGTAATACCTGTGTAGAAAACCAAAGACTCATTCAGCTTATAAATAGCCTCGTGTTCTTTAAACAAAATAATATTTAGTATATAAAACAATACAATATTCAAGAAAAAAAGTGAACTTTCCCATATTTTCCATTTGGGATTCAATAGAAATACCGAAGGAAGTATAAATATAAAAAAAATAAAATTACACTCAGGGCCAATATAATATGTTCCTAGATATGCATGTAGAACTACTTCAAAACAGGTTAGAAAAAAAACAACTTTCAAATTACCTTCTTTTTTAATCAAATACAACATCATGCAAAAGAAAACTGCAGAAAACACATTATATATAGCCATTTCTTTTACACCAATAATCCAAAAAAAGAAAACCAGAAAGAAGTGAATAGCAAAACCTAATTTTCCAATTGCATAAATTGTAAACTTAAATCTGTGACTCCACTTATGAGCTGAATATAATTTTTCGCTTAAACTTTTCATTTTATTTTTTCATCAAAAATCAATCTATCTTTTTAAAAATAATTCTATATACTGTCCCTGATTCTTTCAATAATTCAATAGTCCCGCCTAATTGCTTCACAAAAATATGGATCAATTTATTTCCTAACCCTGATTGTCTGGTAACAACACTGCCTATCCCATCATCACCAATTAGCATTTCAAATGCATTGTTTTTTAGCTGCTTTATATGAATTTTTATTTCCCCTTCTAAAAGATCTATAAAAGCATGTTTTAATGAATTTGTTATTATTTCATTTATAATCAACCCTAAAGGAACTAATGTTCGCATTTCAAAATGTACATCTTCAATTTGTATATTTTGTCTAATTTTTTTTCCAACTGAATAAGTCTCAATCAAATCTGCTATCAATAAAGATATGTATTCTTTAACATCTACGTGTTTTAAGTCGTCAGAATTGTACATTTTTTCGTGCAACAGTGCCATTGACACCACTCTTTTCTGAGCCTTTTCAAAAATTGCTAATACATTTTTATCTTTAATTTCACGAGATTGAAACCTTAATAAACTATTTACTACCTGTAAATTATTTTTCACTCTATGATGTATTTCTTGCAGCATTGCTGTTTTTTCATCATTTTTCAAACTAATTTCTTCCTTTTGTTTTTTAAGTAGCTTGTATATTTTCTTTTTCTTTTTATTCCATTTCAAATTAAAAGCAACAAATAACAAGGTTACTAATAACGCTATGGAAATTAATATAATTGTTAGTCTGTTTTTGTTAATTCGGAGTTCTTGAATTTCCTTATCCTTTTTAAGTGATTCATTTTGTATAGATAGTACTTTTATTTCTTGCTCCTTCTTATTGATGTCATATTTGGCTTTTTGCTTTAAAATACTTTCATGAATAGATTTACTTTTAATACTATCTTGCATTTTAATAAATAATTTTTGAGCTTCATAAGCTAGGTTCCAATTATTTTCCTTTTCATAAATGTGAGTTAAAATCATCGCTGCTGCTTTAATTTCAGCAGGAAAACCTAATTTCTTGGCTAGTCTCAAACTTTTTAGAGCATTTTTTTTAGCTTCTTTAATATCATTTTTGGCTAAAAAATATTTTGCCAATACATTTAGGGTTTTAATTTGACCTTCTACTTCATTTATGGAATTAAGAATATCTAAGGATTCATTAAGAAGTAAAAACACTTTATCATGGTTATTATTTCTTAAATGAAAGGCCCCTAGGTTTCTTAAGCAGCTCGCAATTCCAGATGCATTCTTAATTTCCTTATTCAGTAACAGACTCTTTTGATAATATTCTATACACTTTGATTTATTCCCTTCTTTTTCATAAATAGAAGCCAAATGCTCTAATGTAATTCCCATTGCCTTTTTATTATT